>JBDHSZ010000119.1:0-11730 GCA_039812945.1 Shinella sp. | reverse complement strand
GGCCGAGCCTGCGGATCGACCAGTTGTTGGAGGTCAGCGCCAGCGGGGCCAGCATCACGAAGGCGGCCATGCCGATGGTGATGAAGGGGCGCCTGGCGATGTCGGTGAGGATGGCGGCGAAGTTCAGGTACTGGTCGAGCAGCATGTAGGTCAGGAAATGCATCAGCACGTACCAGAAGGCCAGGAGGCCGAGGGCGCGGCGGTAGCGGATCCAGTTGACGGCGAAGAGATCGCGCAGCGGCGTGATCGTCAGCGTCGCGACGAGGAAGCGCAGCGCCCACAGGCCGAGCAGGTGCTCGAATTCCTTGACCGGATTGCCGGGAAGCCCGCCCGTCGCGCCGAGCCAGAAGCCGTAGGCGGCCGGCAGCAGGCCGGCGGCGTAGAGCAGCCAGATCGACGCCGCATGGTACTTGCGGGGCAGGGCGGGGATGCCGGCCATCAATAGTTCGCCCTGAGGTCCATGCCGGAATAGAGGCCGGCGACCTCCTCGGCATAGCCATTGAAGGGCAGCGTCGGGCGGCGGTTCGCGCCGAAGAAGCCGCCTTCGCCGATGCGGTTCTCGCTCGCCTGGCTCCAGCGCGGGTGATCGACCTCCGGGTTGACGTTGGCGTAGAAGCCGTATTCCTGCGGGGCGGAGACGTTCCATGTGGACGGCGGCTCCTTGTCGGTGAGCGTGATCTTCACGATCGACTTGATGCCCTTGAAGCCGTATTTCCACGGCACGACGAGGCGGATCGGCGCGCCGTTCTGGTTCGGCAGCGTCTTGCCGTAGACGCCGACGGCGAGGATCGCCAGCGGATGGCGCGCCTCGTCCAGCCTCAGCCCCTCGACATAGGGCCAGGGCAGGGACTGGAAGTAACCGGACTGGCCGGGCATCTCCTCCGGCCGCACGACGGTCTCGAAGGCGACGTATTTTGCATCGCCCAGCGGCTCGACCCTGTCCAGCAGCGCGGCGAGCGGGAAGCCGGTCCAGGGGATGACCATCGACCAGGCCTCGACGCAGCGCATGCGGTAGACGCGCTCTTCGAGCGGCATGGCGAGGAGGTCCTCCAGCCCGAATTCCCCCGGCTTGCCGACCAGCCCGTCGACCTTCACCGTCCAGGGCGTCGGCTTGAACTTTTCGGAATTGGCCTGCGGGTCGCCCTTGCCCATGCCGAACTCATAGAAATTGTTGTAGCCGGTCACGTCCTTTTCCGGCGTCAGCGCGTCGTCGAGCGCGTAGCTGCTCTTCGACGCTTTCAGCGCTTCGGCGAGAGCCGGCGTGCCGGCCATGGCGAGCGCGCCGCCGGCAGCGGCGGCGAGAAACGAGCGGCGATCGAAGAAGCAGCTTTCCGGGGTGATTTCCGAGGCTCGTATGCGGGGCGGGCGATAGGGGGACATGGGCTTGGCTCGATCTGTTCGGTTGCTTGCCTGATATCTAGGTAAAGAACGCCTGTGTTGTTTCAACGGCCGCCAAGATTTCCGGCGACCACTTTTTCGTGCACGGGGCGTGACTTATCGCGATTGGGTCGCGATTGGGCCGCGATTGGGAATGCCGGCGCGGTTTGCCTTTTTTCCTGCGAAATCCTATCTGATCGTGACGCAGAAACGAAGGAGTGTCGTCCATGCCGCAATTCCGCATCCTGCTTGCCGCCCCGCTCGTCGCCGCTCTCGCGCTGGCGATGCCCGCCGCGGCGGAGGAGCGCACCGTACCGCAATCGCGCAGCGAAATGCAGCTCTCCTTCGCCCCGCTCGTCAAGCAGGTCGAGAACGCCGTGGTCAACGTCTATGCCGAGCGCGTGGTCGAGCGCCGCTCGATCTTCGACGGCGATCCCTTCTTCGAGGAGTTCTTCGGCCAGCGCATGCCGAACCGCAGCGAGAAGCAGTCCTCGCTCGGCTCGGGCGTCATCGTCGGCACCAAGGGCATCGTGGTGACGAACAACCACGTCATCGAGGGCGCCAGCGACATCAAGGTCGCGCTGGCGGACGGCCGCGAATATGAGAGCACCGTGGTGCTCAAGGACGAGCGCGTCGACCTTGCCGTGCTCAAGATCAAGGCGGATGCCGAGTTCACGGCGCTGCCGCTCGGCGACAGCGACGCGGTGCAGGTCGGCGACCTGGTGCTGGCCATCGGCAACCCGTTCGGCGTCGGCCAGACGGTGACGAGCGGCATCGTCTCGGCGCTCGCCCGCAACCAGGTGCGCTCGGGCGATTTCGGCTTCTTCATCCAGACGGACGCCTCGATCAATCCCGGCAATTCCGGCGGCGGCCTCATCAACATGAACGGCGAGCTGATCGGCATCAACACCGCCATCTTCTCACGCGGCGGCGGGTCGAACGGCGTCGGCTTCGCGATCCCCGCCAATCTCGTGAAGACCTTCGTCGCCAGCGCGGAAAACGGCAGCGCCAGCTTCGACCGGCCCTTCATCGGCGCGACCTTCGATGCGGTGACCTCGGAAGTCGCCGAGGCGCTCGGGCTCGACCGCGCGCGCGGCGCGCTGATCTCGCAGGTGCAGCCCGGCAGCCCGGCGGAAAAGGCCGGCATGAAGCCGGGGCAGGTCGTCACCGCCGTCAACGGCATCCCGGTCGAGCATCCCGACGCGCTCGGCTACCGCCTCACCACCGTCGGCATCGGCGGTACGGCGAAGATCACCGTCATCGCCAACGGCAAGCCGGAGGAGCTGACGCTTTCTCTCGACCGCGCCCCCGAGACGACGCCGCGCGACGAGCGGCTGATCGAGGGGCGTAATCCCTTCTCCGGCGCCGTCGTCGCCAATCTCTCGCCGCGCGTGGCGGAGGAGCTGCGCATGCCGACCAACAAGACGACGACCGGCGTCGTCGTCACCGAGGTCAACCGCGGCTCGCCGGCCGCCCGAATCGGCCTCCAGCCGCGCGATATCGTCATCGAGCTGAACGGCACGCCGGTCACCTCCACCGAAACGCTGGCCTCGCTGGTCGATCAGGACCCGTCGATCTGGCGCGTCGAGATCGAGCGCGACGGCCAGCGCATCCGGCAGTTCTTCCGATGAGCGACCTTTTCGCCCCGCGTGAACCGGAGGAGATGGCGGCAAAACGCCCGCTGGCCGACCGCCTGCGCCCCCGCACGCTGGGCGAGGTTTCCGGACAGGCGCACCTGACCGGGCCGGACGGCGTTCTCTCGCGCATGATCGAGGCCGGCTCGCTCGGCTCGATGATCTTCTGGGGGCCGCCCGGCACCGGAAAGACGACGGTGGCGCGGCTGCTGTCCGGCGAGACGGGGCTGGCCTTCGAGCAGATCTCGGCGATCTTCTCCGGCGTCGCCGATCTCAAGAAGGTGTTTGAGGCCGCGCGCCTGCGCCGCATGGGCGGCCGGCAGACACTGCTCTTCGTCGACGAGATCCATCGCTTCAACCGCGCCCAGCAGGATAGTTTCCTGCCAGTCATGGAGGACGGCACCATCGTGCTCGTCGGCGCGACGACGGAGAACCCCTCCTTCGAGCTCAATGCCGCGCTTCTCTCCCGCGCCCGCGTGCTGACCTTCAAGCCGCATGACGAGGAGAGCCTCGAGGAACTGCTGAAACGCGCCGAGGCGGTGGAGGACAAGCCGCTGCCGCTCGACGAGGAGGCGCGGGCCTCGCTTTTGCGCATGGCCGACGGCGACGGTCGGGCGGTGCTGACGCTGGCGGAGGAGGTCTGGCGGGCGGCGCGCGCCGGCGAGACCTTCGGGCAGGACGATCTCTTCCGCATCGTGCAGCGCCGCGCGCCGGTCTACGACAAGTCGCAGGACGGGCACTACAACCTGATCTCCGCCCTGCACAAGGCGGTGCGCGGCTCCGATCCCGATGCGGCGCTCTACTATCTCACCCGCATGCTCGATGCCGGGGAGGACCCGCTGTTCCTGTGCCGGCGCATGGTGCGCATGGCGGTGGAGGATATCGGCCTTGCCGATCCGCAGGCGCTCGTCGTCTGCAACGCGGCGAAGGAGGCCTTTGATTTCCTCGGCTCGCCGGAGGGGGAGCTGGCGCTGGCGCAGGCCTGCGTCTATATCGCCACCGCGCCGAAATCCAACGCCGTCTATGTCGCCTACAAGTCGGCCATGCGCGCGGCCAAGGAGCACGGCTCGCTGCTGCCGCCCAAGCACATCCTCAACGCCCCGACCAAGCTGATGAAGGGCGAGGGCTACGGCGAGGGCTATCGCTACGACCACGACGAGCCGGACGCCTTTTCCGGCCAGGATTATTTCCCGGAGAAGATGGGCCGCCGGACCTTCTACGATCCGCCGGAACGCGGCTTCGAGCGGGAAGTGCGCAAGCGGCTGGAATGGTGGGCGAAGCTGCGCAAGGAGCGCGGCTAAGCGGCGTTGAAGCGCGGCGCGGGTTTGCGCGGCGCCTGCGGCACCAGCTTGATGGCGGAGTCCGCCTTGCCGGCGTGGCCTTCCATGTCGACCACCACATGCCAATGGCCGCCCTGGGGGATCTTCAGCCGGATCGGCGATTGTTTGGCGACGCCGCCGAGGAACTTGTGCTGGCGGGCGTTCTTGAAGAGATCGAAATTCGCATGGGTCATCAGCCGCACATTGGCGACGGCCGAAAGCGTGATCTCGATCACCGTTCCGCCGCGCTGCATGTCGAGGTCGTAATGCGTATAGGAGAAGCTGTGCGCCATGGCCTGCCCGAGCGTATCCGTTCCGGCGCAGGATAGGCACGGGCCGGTTAACGATCCCTTCCCGTCAGAGCGTTTCCGTCCACGCCCTTACCGTCCCCGCCATGGCGGCGAGGTGATCGGCGGCGGTGAAGCCGGAGATGCTCTTGCGCGGCTTGAGGTCGTGGTCGCCGTCCTCCAGCCAGAGCAGGCGGATGCGCTGCGGCAGGCCGTAGCCCGCCACCTCCTCCCGGGTGCCGAAAGGATCGCGCGTGCCCTGGCAGACGAGCGTCGGCAGCGTGAGCGTCATGAGATGGGCGGTGCGGAGCTGCGCCGGCTTGTCCGGCGGGTGGAACGGGTAGCCGAGGCAGAAAAGGCCGGCGGCGCGCCCTTCGGCATGCAGTTCCTCCGCCACCATGCTGGCGACGCGCCCGCCCATCGACTTGCCTCCGACGACGAGCTTGCCCTTGGCGCCGAGCGCCGCGACGGCGGCGCGGAATTCCGGGTTCAGCGTCTCGGCCTTCGGCGGCGGCCTGCGGCTGCCGTCCGTGCGCCGCGCGGCCATATAGGCGAATTCGAAGCGCGCGACGCGCAGGCCCTCGGCCGCGAGCGCGGCGGCCGCGGCGTTCATCGCCGGCGAATCCATCGGCGCGCCGCTGCCATGGGCGAGAAGCAGGGTGACGGGCGCGTCCTGCGGCCCGGTGAAGAGGAAGGGAGGGCTCATGCGGTCTTCTACTTCGAATGATCCTTGACGTCGCCGGGCGCGATCGGGTCGCTGGCGGGGAACGTCTCCTCCAGCGCCTCTTCCAGATAGTCGTCCTGCTCGGCCTTGCGGCTCTTTTCCCTCTGCCGGGCCTGTTCCTTCTCCAGCGAAGCCTTCGGGCTGTCCTTCTCCGTCGCCATCGTCGTCTCCTTTGTCGATCCTTCCAAGATAGGGAGTTTTTCCGCCGAGGCGAGGCCTCACCTTGCCGGCAGCGCCAGTTCGACGATCACCGGCAGGTGGTTCGAGCCGAAGGGCGGGCCGGTGCGGCGAGCCTGCAGCGAGAAATCCGGCGAAACGGCGACATGGTCGATGGAAGCGCCGATATAGGCGAGGGCGTCGAGCTTCATGGAGAAGCGCGTGACCGGCTGCAGCCAGCCGCCGGCCGTGGAGGCAAGGCCGGCCTGCTTGAGGAAGCCGCGGAAGAACGGCGACCAGGTGGGCGTGTTCCAGTCGCCGGCGACGATGACCGGCGCCTTCTCCAGATCGCCCTTCACCGCATCGGCGGCGGCGGAAAGATAGGCGTTGCGGTCGCGCCATTGCCAGGGCCGGCGCGGCGTTTCGGGATGGAAGGCGTAGAGGAACAGCGGACGCCCGCCGAGATCGAGCTCCAGCCGCAGCGGCTGCTTGTAGGCGCGCTCCTCGGTGAAGGCGCGCTTCAGCTCCGTCTCGGTGCGGATGGGGAGGGCGGAGAAGACCTTGAGGTCGTCGCGCCGGCGGCTCTCCGCGCTGCTTTCGTAAGGGTAGAGCCCCGCCGCGGAGATCGCCCGCTCCCAGTCCGCCGAGGTCTCCTCCAGCACGACGATGTCGGGTTTCTCGCGGCGCAGGAGATCGATGAAGACGGCGGGGTCCTCGCGGTTCTCGATGAACAGATTGGCGGTCAGCACCTTGAGGCCGGGCCCGGCGGGAGCGTTGCGGGCGGTCGGCACGTCGGCGGCCGGTATGGTGGCGACGGCAAGGCCGGCAAGGGCGATGGCGATCGCCTTCACGCGCCGCGTCGCCAGCGCGGCGAGCGCGAGGAACACGCCGGCCGCCCCCAGATAGGGCCAGGCGAAGGTGAGGAGATCGACCAGCCAGAAGCGGTCGGCGGCGAGCACGACGATGCTGACGGCGAAGAGATAGGCAATGACGCCCGGCAGGACGAGGACGCGGTAGGCAAGGGCGGCCGGTCCCCGGCGCGGTTCCATCGGCATCGACTGTTCCTTCTGCTTTGCGGATTCGGTTCAGGTCGATTCCCGTAGCGGGAGGCCTGCATGTAGCGTGCGCCTGCCGGCGCCGCAATGCGCCCGTGCCATCGGATCGCCGTTGTCGCGAAATAGGAGTGCTGGACCGCGTGCAACCGCTGGGATATCTAGACCGGGATCGAAATTGGCATGAGGACGTTGCGTGCGCTTTGAAGCGTTGAACAAGCTTTGGGAGAATGTGCGGGAATCCAGCCATGATTTCCGCGCCTCGACCGAGGTGTTTCCCGTGATCGACACGGAGAAGATGAGCGTCACGCTGGATCTGCGCGCCAAGGGCGCGGAGAACGGCCTGATGAACCGTCCGGTGCCCGCCGCCCGATCGCTGGACGAGGTCGAGCAGCGCATCGTCGGGCGGATCGAGGAGGAGAAGGCGGCGTCCTACCAGCTCCTCGAGGATCAGTTCCAGACCTTCGAGGGACGCCTGCGCAACCTCGATTTCGAGGGCCGGTTCGGCATGATCCGCCAGGCCAATGCGTCGAGCCTGTCCGATTTCAAGGCGGAGGTGGCCAGCGGCGTCGACGAGCTGCACGGGCTGCGCCGGCACCTGAAGACCGCCGAGGACGAGATGGTCTCCTTCAAGGCGCGGCACCGGCTGGACCGCGCGGCCAAGGTCTCGAGCGCCGGCGCGCAGAGCCTGAAGATCGCCATCATCGTCTTCCTCGTCCTCGTCGAGATGGTGATGAACGGCAGCTTCCTCGCCAAGGGAAGCGAGCAGGGCATCGTCGGCGGGATCACCGAGGCGATCGTCTTCGCCATCCTCAATATCGGCGCGGCCCTGCTTTTCGCGGTGTTCTGCGTGCGCTTCCTCGTCCACCGGTCGATCCTCCTGAAGCTCCTGGGCCTCATCGGCCTTGCCGCCTATATCGCCTTCGCCATCGCCATAAACCTCGCGCTCGCGCATTATCGCGAGGTGTCGAGCACCGTGCTGTCGGGGGCGGGGGCGGAGGTCATCTTGCGGCTGCGGACCGATCCGCTGGCCTTGGCGGAGCTGAATTCGTGGATGCTCTTCGCCGTCGGGCTGCTGTTCTCGCTGATCGCCTTCATCGACGGCTGCTACCTGACGGACCCCTATCCGGGCTTTGCCGGGGTGCGCAAGCGGCTGGACGCGGCCCGCACGCACTATATCGACCGCAAGCTCGACCTCATCGACAATCTGAGGGACGTCCGCGACGACCACAATGCCAAGATCGAGGAGATCCTGCGCGATCTCAGCGCGCGTCGCCAGGAATCGGCGGCGATCATCGCCCATCGGATGCGCAGCGTCGGCCTCTTCGCCGAGCACCAGAACCATCTGGAGCGGGCGGCCAACGCCCTCCTGACGGTCTATCGCGAGGCGAACCGCTCGGCGCGCAGCGAGCCGGAGCCCGACTATTTCGGCGAAGCCTACCGGCTCGACCGCCTCACGCCCGTCCTGCACACGCAAGAGGAATGGGACAATGACAGGCTCGCCCGCCGCATCGAGGCGGCAGAGGCCGAGCTGACGGAGCAGATCCGCCGGATCGGCGCCGAGTTCGAAGCGGCCGTCGACGCCTATCACAAGCTGGACAATCTCTTCCCGGAGGCGGACATTGGCGCGATCAAGGCGGCGTAGGCGCGGCAAGGCAGGCTCGCTCGCCCCGGTCCTCGGGGCGGTGGCGATCGGGCTGGCGTCGCTGGCGATCGTCGGCGCGTTCGGCTGGATGAAGTATCGCGCCTCCGGCGCCGTCGCCATCGACAAGGCGTCGCTGTGCCCGGTGACGGGGCCGACGTCGCAGGCTGTCGTGCTGCTCGACGTCACCGATCCGATCTCCGAGACGACGGCGCTGGACCTCAAGAACCAGTTCCAGCGGCTCGTCGCCGGCATACCGACCGGCGGGGCGATCGACATCTACATCCTGACCGAGAAGGAGGGCGAGATCGAGCGGACCTTCCACGGCTGCAACCCCGGTAGCGGCGAGAATGCCGATGTCTGGACGAGTAATCCGCGCCTCATCCAGGACCGCTGGGAAAGAGGCTTCCGCAAGCCGCTCGACGAGATCGCCGGACGGCTGGCGTCGGGGCGGCCGGGCGAGGCCTCGCCGATCATGGCGGCGATCCAGCGCATCAATCTCGACGTCTTCGCGACGTTGCCGGAGGGCGCGCAGAAGACCCTGGTCATCGCCTCGGACATGATCGAGCACACGGCCGCCTTCTCCAGCTATCGCGACGGGCTGAGCTACGAGGCCTTCGAGAAGAGCGCGGCGCGCGACCGGTTCCGCACCGCGCTGGACGGGGTGTCGTTCCGCATCCTCGCCTTCCAGCGCGAGGGGCTCAAGGTGAAGCCCGAGGAGGTGGCGGCGTTCTGGAACCGCTGGATCACCGCCAATCGCGGCTATTTCGAATCGTTCGTCCGGCTGGAGGGAGTGCGCTGATGGCGTCCGTCGAGGGTGCGCGCTCGCTGGTCCGCGAATACGGGCCGATGGCCCTCTTCGCCGCGACGACGATCGGCGGGATGGTCTTCATTTGGACCGCCAAGCTCTACGGCTGGTCGCTGTCCACGGTGACGATCGTGCCGCTCGTGCTGATGGCGATCTATTTCGCCGCCTCGCTCGCCTTCGCCGGCTTCCGGCTGCAGAACGAGCAGGCCGGCGACAACCTCTATTACATGGGGTTCCTGTTCACGCTGTCGAGCCTCGGCGTCTCGCTCTATCTCTTCGCCGGCGAGACCTCCATCGACACGATCGTCCGCAATTTCGGCATCGCCGTCACCTCGACCATCGCCGGGATCACGCTGCGCATCCTGTTCAACCAGATGCGGCGCGACCCGATGGATATCGAGCGGAGCGTGCGCCACGAGCTTTCGGAGATGACGCGGCGGGTGCGCGCCGAGCTCGATTCGTCGGCCCGCGAATTCTCCAATTACCGCCGCGTCAGCAACCAGATGCTCGCCGAGGGCTTCGAGGAGATCACAAGACAGGCCGAGCGCAACGGCGAGGAGATCCGCAAGATGATGGAGGCGCTCTCGCGGGAGGCGGTCAAGCCCATCCAGGATGCCGCCGAAAAGCTGACCTCGATCATCGAGAGCCATAACAGGGTGATGAACGACCGCTCCGACGACGCGGCGGCGCGGCTGACGGAGACGACCGCGAAACTCTCCGGCATCATCGACCGGTTCGGCGACACGGTCGAGACCGTCGGCAAGCGCCTCGAAGGCATCCGCGCGCCCGACGACGTGATCCGGCTGGAACTGACGCCGGCCATCGAATCGATCCGGCAGATGACGGAGGCGCATCTGCAGCGTCTCGATGAGGAGACGCGCCGGGAGGCGGCGCTGCTCGCGCAGACGAAGGACGCGCTCCAGCCGCTCGAAAGACTGGAATCGAAGCTGGAAAACATCGCGCAGGCCGTGACTGGCGCTGCGCGGGCCGAGGCCGCATCCCCGGCCAAGGAGCCGGAAACGGGCGAGGAGACCCCGGCGGAGGGTGAGAAGAAACGGTGGTTCGGGTGGTAGGCCTGTCGCCGCAGACCCCGAAACTCGAGCATCGCGGCTATAATCGCGGCCTGATCCTCGGCCTGACCATGGCCGAATCCATGCTGCTGCTGGTGTTCTGCCTGCTGCTGGTCGCGGCCGCCATGGTGACGGCGGAGCGGACGAAGCGGCTGGAGCTGGAACGGCAGCTTGCCGCCGCGCGGCAGGAGAAGACGCTGGCGCTGGCGACCATCGCCGAGCTGCGCAAGGCGCAGGGCCTTGCCGGCCCGGCCGGTATCGACATGGCGGCCTTCGACAAGGAATGGCGCGAGCTGGTCGCCGCGCGGGACGCCATGGACAGGCTGGCGAAGGAGGGGCTGACGCCCGCCGATCTGCAGCAGCTCATGTCGATTGCCAATGCGCTGCGCTACAACGGCGTTCCGCTTGCCGAGGCGCCGGAGCGGATCGAGCGCATGATCGCCGCCAAGGCCGGCGGCGATTCGGCCCCGCATGAATGGCCGCCGATCATCAGCCTCAGCGAGGCGGGCGGTTATTTCTTCCAGTCCGGCAGCGCGGAGCTGACCGGCGCGTTCCACGGCAGGCTCGATACGGCGATCGCCGACCAGATCGCCGAGAACCTCGAGCTCTACGACGTCGATGTCATCGAGGTGATCGGGCATACGGACGAGCAGCCGCTTTCCCGCAACGTCTCCAATCTCGACCAGACGGTGATAGACCTTTTGAAGGGCAGCAAGCCCATCGCCGCAGCGCAGCCGGCCGACAATGCCGGCCTCGGCCTTGCGCGCGCCATCGCGGTCGCCAATGTGCTGCGCGCGAACCCCAAGCTCAGGGAGGCGACGGTCCTGCCGCTTTCGGCGGCGCAGCTCGTGCTGCCGGGCGATGTCCTGACCACGGGGCAGGCCGGCAATGTGGAGGAGCGCCGCCGCATCGAGATCCGCATAAGGCGGCGCGGGCAGGCCTCCCGGCCCTGAGACCCCCGCAAAGAAAGATCGGGCGGCTTGCGCGCGCCCGATCCTTGAGGTCGTGAGAAAACCAACGAGGTACTGGCCAACCCCGATGTAACTCATTGATTTTTCGTGTCCGATCGAAGATTTCTCATCGAGAACTGGCCAACTTGGATGCAAGAACTGGCCAACTTGGATGCAAGAACTGGCCAAATCGCTCGGCCAACAAAAAAGCCGGGCAGCGGCCCGGCTTTTCGCACAAAGATCAGCTTCAATTAGTCAGTAGTCTCGGCGTCCGACCTCCGATAAAATGGCATTCCCCCGGCGACAAAGATCGGCATCACGCCGCGATCGTGGAGTTCTTTCTTTACTGTCCAAGTCCTCCGTTCCGCTTGCGTGGCGAGGCTCCCAAGCGAAACAAATTCTCGCATGAATGCCGCCAGGTCTTTGGGGGCGACATAGTCCTGGAGGTTACGCGTCACCGGATTTCGCAACCTGACGGTCGCAATCCTTTTCTCGGCGAGCAGCACTCTTGTGATCTTGCTCGATGACGGCATCAACCTGACCAAGTGATGGATCGGGATGCCGTCGTGACTCGCGCCCACTGTGAGGTCGCGTACCTCGTCGACATCCACCCGGATGGCACCGAGACCATGCTTGTTGGTTTCCACGCAGAACTGAGCCGGTTAGGCGCATAATTTCCATTGAGAATTGAGCCATGTGACCTTCCCCCCA
>JBDHSZ010000118.1:0-11767 GCA_039812945.1 Shinella sp. | reverse complement strand
AAATGCACCAGCGCCATGGTCTTGGCCGCCGCGAAATAGACCGCCACGCTCTCGGGATCGAGGAAGATGCCGACGACGAGGACGTCCGAATTGGTCAGCAGGAAGCCGAATCCCTCGATCAGGAAGATCGGCAGCGCCGCCCTGATCCAGAGCGCGATCTCCATCTTGCGCGGCCCCGCGACATAGCGCCGGCCGAGCCGCCGCACGATGCTGAAGAACTGCACGAGCGTGGTGAGATAGGTGGCCGCGAGCGCCGCGACCATCGCGGTGAGCGCGGTGTGCGGCGCATCCAGCCACACCGCCAGCACCATGAAGGCGAGGATCAGCAGCGGGCGGATGATATAGGTGGGGCTGAGCGCCACGACGGCCCAGCTATGGGCCCGCGCCGTGCTGTCCAGCACGTCGCCGAGCGCGATCATCGGCAGGCAGAACAGCCCGATGAACAGCGGCACGACATAGTAGCCGGCGAAGACGTCGTGGAAGAACCAGAGGCTGAGGAGGCCGGCCGCCGCCAGCGCCGTGGAGGACAGCATGGCGAAGAGGCGGGCCGTCGAGGTGAGGCCGCGGATCTCCGCATGGGCGCTGCGGCCGGCATAATCGGGCAGGAAGCGCACGACCGTCGTGTGGAAGCCGAGGCAGGAGAGATCGCCGCAGATGACGACGAGCGCCCAGACGAAGACGAAGATGCCGTATTCGAACTCGCCCATCACGCGGGCCAGCACGATCTGCGAGAGGAAGGCGATGGCGGCGCTGACGACGCGGATGGCGAAGGAGACGAGCGCCATGCGTTGGGCGCGGTTGCGCGGATCGTCGCTGGCGAGCGCCCGCAGAAGCGGCTCCGCCCTGCCGCGCAGACCCGCGGGCAGCAACCTCTCCGCCGATTGAATGACCGCCATCAACACAGGAACCCGAACGCTACGCAGAACAGAACAAGCGCCAGTCTTGGCAGATCAGGGTTAACGAAGGGTTGGCACGCGGCGTAACGGAGAGCCCGATGCGGCCGCGGTCAACGGTTTCACATCCACGCTTCGCGGACGGTGGTGGCTTCCTCCGGCTCGCGCTCCAGCCGCCGCAGCCCCTTGGCCTTCATTTTCGCGTGCATTTCCCACAGCGTTTCCGCCATCACGGTTTCGGGGGTGCGCATGTTGCGGCCGGCGGTGAATTCCCATTTCTGCGCCACATAGCGCCCGCTCTGCGCTTCCGGCGCTTCATATACCGCCCACATTTTCATCGTCCGCTGCATGATCTGTCCCTGTCGTCCCGTTGCAGGCGGCCTTATCGCCGCCGTTGAAAGACAGATTAGCAATGCGATTTTAAGTCGCGTCTAATGTGATCGAGACAATTTTATCGAATGGCGGGAGAATGCCACAGGCAGCCGGGGATCAACCAAAATCGCATCCTCGGCGCAGGGCCGAGGATGACGGATGCGGGTGAGGTCTATCGAGGCGGACACCGCCCGCAGGCGGCATCGCGGAGGGGCGTGTCAGGCCTGCTCGAAAGCGCCGTGGCAATGCTTGTACTTCTTGCCGGACCCGCAGGGGCACGGCTCGTTGCGGGCGATGCGGCCCCAGGTCGCGGGGTCGTTCGGGTCGCGGTCCTCCGCGGCGACGGCCATGAAGCCGCTGCCTTCGCCAAAATCGTCCTCGCCGGTCGTCCCGTCGATATGGTGGCCCTCCATCGTCGGCGGCACCGGCGCGGGGGCGTCGGCGGCCTGGCGCACCAGCTCGACGCGCATGAGCTGCGCGGTCACGGTCTGGCGCAGGTTCGCCAGCAGCGCCTGGAATAGCTCGAAGGCCTCGGCCTTGTATTCCTGCAGCGGGTCGCGCTGCGCATAGCCGCGGAAGCCGATGACGGAGCGCAGGTGATCGAGGTTGACGATATGCTCGCGCCACAGATGGTCCAGCGTCTGGAGCAGCACCGAGCGCTCGACATAGGTCATGATCTCTGGGCCGAAGCGTTCGGCGCGGTCCTGCGCCGCCTGGTCGGTGGCCGCGCGCAGGCGCTCCAGGATGTCCTTCTCGTCGATGCCTTCCTCGGCCGCCCAGGCGTCGATCGGCAGGTCGAGGTTGAGCTGCTCGAGGACGCCGTTCTTCAGGCCGGCGACGTCCCACTGCTCCGCATAGGCGTTTTCCGGGATATGCAGGCGCACGAGATTCTCGACCACCTCATGGCGCATGTCGCCGACGATCTCGGAGAGGTTCTCGCCGTCCATCAGCTCGATGCGCTGCTCGAAGATGACCTTGCGCTGGTCGTTGAGCACGTCGTCGTATTTCAGGAGGTTCTTGCGGATATCGAAGTTGCGCGCCTCGACCTTCTTCTGCGCGCGCTCCAGCGCCTTGTTGATCCAGGGATGGACGATCGCCTCGCCCTCCTTGAGACCAAGCTTCTGCAGCATCGAGTCCATCCGGTCGGAGCCGAAGATGCGCATCAGGTCGTCCTGCAGCGACAGGAAGAACTTCGAGCGGCCGGGGTCGCCCTGACGGCCGGAGCGGCCGCGGAGCTGGTTGTCGATGCGGCGGCTTTCATGGCGCTCGGTGGCGAGCACGTAGAGGCCGCCGGCGGCGAGCGCCTTCTCCTTGAGCATCTTCACCTCGGCGACGATCGCATCGCGCCTGGCGTCGCGCTCGGGACCCGGCTCCATCTCGGCGAGTTCCCGCTCCAGCCGCATGTCGACATTGCCGCCGAGCTGGATGTCGGTGCCGCGGCCGGCCATGTTGGTGGCGATGGTGACCGCGCCGGGCACGCCGGCCTGCGAGACGATATAGGCTTCCTGCTCGTGATAGCGGGCGTTGAGGACCTGGAAATCCTTGAAGCCGGACTTCTTGAGGAGCTCGGCCAGATGCTCCGACTTCTCGATCGAGGTCGTGCCGACGAGGACCGGCTGGCCCTTCTCGCGCGACGCCTTGATCTCCTCGATGATCGCCTTGTACTTCTCTTCCGCCGTCCGGTAGACCTCGTCGTCCTCGTCGATGCGCTGGATCGGCAGGTTGGTCGGCACTTCGACGACCTCGAGGCCGTAGATGTTGCCGAATTCCTCGGCTTCCGTCGACGCCGTGCCGGTCATGCCGCCGAGCTTGGAATACATGCGGAAATAGTTCTGGAAGGTGATCGAGGCCAGCGTCTGGTTTTCCGGCTGGATCGTCACCTTCTCCTTGGCTTCGAGCGCCTGGTGCTGGCCTTCCGAATAGCGCCGGCCCGGCATCATGCGGCCGGTGAACTCGTCGATGATGACGATCTCGTCGTTGCGGACGATATAGTCCTTGTCGCGGCTGAACAGCTTGTGGGCCTTCAGCGCGTTGTTGATGTGGTGGACGATGGCGACGTTCTCGACGTCGTAGAGCGATTCGCCCTTGAGCAGCCCCGCCTGGCGCAGCAGCGTCTCCAGCTTCTCCGTGCCGACCTCGGAGAAGTTGGCCGAACGCTGCTTCTCGTCGATCTCGTAATCGGCCTCTTCCAGCATCGGGATGAAGGCGTCGATGGTGGTGTAGAGGTCGGAGCGGTCGTCGAGCGGGCCGGAGATGATCAGCGGCGTGCGCGCCTCGTCGACGAGGATCGAGTCCACTTCGTCGACGATGGCGAAGAAGTGGCCGCGCTGCACCATCTGGCTGCGCTCGTATTTCATGTTGTCGCGCAGATAATCGAAGCCGAGCTCGTTGTTCGTCGCGTAGGTGATGTCCGAGGCGTAGGCGGCGCGGCGCTGGTCGTCGTCGAGCCCGTGCACGATGACGCCGGTGGAAAGGCCGAGGAAGCCGTAGATGCGGCCCATCTGGGCGCTGTCGCGCGAGGCGAGGTAGTCGTTGACCGTCACGACATGCACGCCCTTGCCGGCGAGCGCGTTGAGATAGACGGGAAGCGTGGCGACGAGCGTCTTGCCTTCGCCGGTCTTCATCTCGGCGATGGATTTCTCGTGCAGGATCATGCCGCCGATGAGCTGGACGTCGAAGGGGCGAAGGCCGAGGACGCGGAAGGCCGCCTCGCGGGCGACGGCGAAGGCCGGCACGAGGATGTCGTCCAGCGTCTTGCCGGCGGCGAGCTGCTCGCGGAACTCGACGGTCTTGGCGCGGAGCGCCTCGTCGGAGAGCGCCTTCATCTCAGGCTCGAGCGCGTTGATCGCCTCGACACGCGATTTATAGGAGCGGACGCGGCGATCGTTGGAAGAGCCGAACAACTTGCGGGCGATGCCGCCGAGGCTGACCATCAGGATGGTCCTTTCTTTATGGGCGCCCGGCGCGTTGGCGGGCCGCACGGAGAATTGCGCGCAAAGCCGTGAAACGCCCGGAAACTGTTCTGGACGCGGGATTGCGTGACAGATAAGAGGGGGGTCGAATGATGTCAACGGCTCAGGCGGTTGCACAACGGCCACATTCTGATGCTGTTGAGCCGACTGGCACCGGATATCGGCCCGATTCCGGCGAGGATTTGAAAGGTCTTTTCAATATGTTCAAGTACAGCAAGCTCGCAGCCGTCGCCCTCATCGCGATCGCGGCGGCCAATGGCGCCGCCTACGCGCAGGATGCCGCGGCCGATCCGGTCGTCGCCAAGGTCGGCGCGTCCGAGATCCACGAATCGGAGCTGAAGCTGGCGATCGCCGGCCTCGACCCGCAGCTCGCCAACCTGCCGGACGACCAGAAGCGCGTCGCCGCCCTCTCCTCGATCATCGACGTCAAGCTGCTCGCCGCCGACGCCGACAAGGAAGGCCTGCAGGACAGCGCCGACTTCAAGCAGCGCCTCGCCTTCCTCACCGACCGCGAGCTGCACAACGCCTATTTCAAGAAGCATGTCGTCGACGCCGTCACGCCGGAAGAGGTGAAGGCGCGCTACGACAAGGAAATCGCCGCCGTCACTCCGGAAGACGAGGTCCATGCCCGCCACATCCTCGTCAAGACCGAGGAAGAGGCGAAAGCCGTCATCAAGGAGCTCGACGCCGGCAAGGACTTCGTCGAGATCGCCAAGGAGAAGTCGACCGACCCGAACAAGTCGGAAGGCGGGGACCTCGGCTATTTCGCCAAGGGCCGCATGGTGCCGGAATTCGAGAACGCCGCCTTCGCGCTGGAAAAGGGCGCCTATTCCAAGGAGCCGGTGAAGACCCAGTTCGGCTTCCACGTCATCAAGGTCGAGGACAAGCGCAAGCAGCAGCCCCCGGCGCTGGAGCAGGTCGAGCCGCAGGTCCGCCAGCTCGTCATGCGCGACAAGTATCTCGAGCTGCTGGAAAAGGCCAAGGCCGCCGCGCCGATCGACATCACGGACGCCGCGCTGAAGACCGCCTATGACGCGGTCAACAAGCCGGAAGCCGAGGGCGAGGCCGCCCCGGCGACCGAAGGCCAGCAGTAAGCGACACCGGCCCGGCGCGTCCCGCCGGGCCTTTCTTCACGCAGGAAAAAGACGATGTCCGGTTCGATCTCCCCGCTCGCTCCCAAGACCTATGCCGAGATGCCGCCCGTGCGCGGCGTGCGCATGGCGACCGCCGCCGCCGGGATCAAGTACCGGGACCGGACCGACGTGCTGATGATGGTCTTCGACCGCCCCGCCACGGTCGCCGGCGTCTTCACGCGCTCCAGGTGCCCCTCTGCCCCGGTCGATTTCTGTCGCGCCAACTTGGCTCGCGGCGTTGCCCGTGCCGTGGTGGTCAATTCCGGCAACGCCAATGCCTTCACCGGCCGCAAGGGCCGCGAATCGACGAAGCTGACGGCGGAAGCCGCCGCCAAGGCCGTCGGCTGCGGCGAAGGCGAGGTCTTCCTCGCCTCGACGGGCGTCATCGGCGAGCCGCTCGACGCGACGAAATTTTCCGGCGTGCTGGACGGCCTTGCCGCCTCGGGCACGGAGGATTTCTGGTTCGAGGCCGCCAGGGCGATTATGACGACCGACACCTATCCGAAGGTCGCCACGCGCAAGGCCGAGCTCGGCGGCGTCACCGTCACCATCAACGGCATCGCCAAGGGCGCCGGCATGATCGCGCCCGACATGGCGACCATGCTCTCCTTCGTCGTTACCGACGCCGCCATTCCGGCCGCCGTGCTGCAATCGCTGCTGTCGGCCGGCGTCGGCCCGACCTTCAATTCCGTCACCGTCGACAGCGACACCTCGACCTCCGATACGCTGATGCTGTTCGCCACCGGCGCGGCCTCGGCTGACGGCCAGTCGCCCGTGACGGCCGACGACGCCGCGCTCGACGGTTTTCGCGCGGCGCTGGGCGACCTGCTGCGCGACCTCGCGCTCCAGGTGGTGCGCGACGGCGAAGGCGCGCGAAAAATGGTGGAGATCACCGTCGAGGGCGCCGAGAGCGACGCGGCGGCCAAGCGCATCGCCCTTTCCATCGCCAATTCCCCGCTGGTCAAGACCGCCGTCGCCGGCGAGGACGCCAATTGGGGCCGCATCGTCATGGCCGTCGGCAAGTCCGGCGAGATGGCCGACCGCGACCGCCTCGCCATCTGGTTCGGCGACGTGCGCGTCGCCGTCGACGGCGAGCGCGACCCGGACTATTCCGAGGCCGCGGCCAGCGCCGTTATGAAGCGCGAGGACATTCCGGTGCGCGTCGAGATCGGCCTCGGCGAAGGCCGCGCGACGGTGTGGACCTGCGACCTCACCAAGGAATATGTCGAGATCAACGGCGACTACCGCAGCTAAGCAGTTCCGGAACTGCGCCAGAACAGGGGCCCGGATAGCGTGACCTTTTCCGGACAGAAGAAGACGATGAGCGATCTCCCAAAGGTCCGGCGGCTCGAGGCCGTCGGCTTTCGCGCCTGGCCGGCGGCCACGGTCCAATATGACGGAAGCTGGCTCTGCCGGCTGACCGCCGGCCATCCCTCGCGCCGGCTCAACTCCGTCAATCCGCTCGACCCGTCCGATACGAGGGACATAGAAATCCGCCTCGAGAAGGCCGCGAAGCGCTTCGCCGATTACGGCCGGCCGCTGCTGGTGCGCCAGACGCCGCTCGCCCCCCTGCCGCTGATCGACTTCATGGACGCCGCCGGATGGGCGGATATCGGCCGCACCGTCGTCATGCTGGCCGATCTTGCGAGCCTGCCGCGCGACGAGGGTCTCGATCACCTGCCGAGCCGTGATGTCGGCCGCTTCGTCGATGCGCGCATCCGCGTTTCCGGCGACGACCCCGCCCTCAAGCCGGGCCTCACCGAGATCATCAACGCCATCAAGCCGGAAGCCGGCCTCTTCATCGTCGAGGAGCCGGGCTTCGGCCCGACCGCCGTGACCATCGCCGTGCAGGACAACGATCTCGCCGGCATCCTGCAGCTCGGCGTCGCGAAGGAGCGGCGCGGCCAGGGCCTCGGCACCGCCATCCTGCATGCGAGCCTGCGCTGGGCGAGGCTGAAAGGCGCGCGCCAGGCCTGGGTGCAGGTCGAGGCGGACAATGCCGCCGCCCGCGCGCTCTACGGCCGCGCCGGCTTCCGCGACGTCTACGAATACAGCTATCGGGGGCCCGAGGCCGCATGACCGGGACCATCGCAAAGCCGCGCCGCATCCTCCTCGTCGCCGCCTGCGCGCTCGTCGATGCGGACGGGCGCGTCCTTCTGGCGCAGCGCCCGCAGGGCAAGCAGCTCGCCGGCCTGTGGGAATTTCCCGGCGGCAAGGTCGAGCCGGGCGAGACGCCCGAGGAGACGCTGATCCGCGAGCTGGACGAGGAGCTGGGCATCCGGACGAAGATCCCCTGCCTCGCGCCGCTGACCTTCGCCAGCCACACCTATGACGACTTCCATCTCCTGATGCCGCTCTATGTCTGCCGCCGCTTCGAGGGCACGGCGCACGGCCGCGAGGGACAGGCGATCAAGTGGGTGCGCCCGAAGGCGCTGCGCGACTATCCGATGCCGCCGGCCGACGAACCGCTCATCCCCTTCCTCATGGACCTGCTGTAAACGCGCCTTCCGGGATTTTGCCGCCGATTTTTCAGTCTCCGTTAAGCAAACGTTTAGCACCCTCGTTCAAAGATTGTGCCTAGACGCTGCAATGATTGCTTACGAGACCCTGTGATGCGTGACGAAGACTTCTGGAAAACCGTTCAGGAGAAGGATTTCACGCCGGCCGGCGACACCCGGACCGGCGCGCTCAACCTTGCTCTTCTCTTCGGTACGGCCGTGATCGCCCTGGCGCTGGTCCTCACCCCGGTCCTGTCCGCGAAGACCGACAAGCGCATGATCGCGAACGTGCCCGACGATTTCGACATGATCTCGACGGGCTCGATCCCCACGGAAGGCGTCTCCCGGCGCTATACCGTGCGCCGCAGCGTCCTGCAGGAGATGCCGGGCGCCGTCTGCATCATCGACGGCAACGGAACGGGCAAGGGCTGCTGATCCGATATCCGGGACGGCAGGGCGTGCTGGGGAGCGGGAATGATGAAGAGACTGCTGATATCATTCCTCGCCGACGCGAAAGGCGCCACCGCCGTCGAATACGGCCTGCTCGCCGCGCTGATCTCCGTCGGCCTGCTGGCCGGCCTGACGGCTCTCACCGGAAGCCTCAACAACACCTTCATGATGATCAGCGAGCGGCTCGACCCGAAGGGTTGACGCTCACTCCGGCCCGGGCCGCTTGAGCGCATCGGCAAGGCGCATCTTCGCCGAGCCGGGCTTGAGCGGCTTCTGCTGGCTCTCGTGCGGCGCCCAGCCGGACAGGTAGATGATCGAGAACGTCGCCCGGATGCGCCCGTCCGGATCGCTGAAACGCTCCGCATAAAGCTCCGCCGCCCGCAGCAGGACCTTTCGCGCGAGCGGCCGGCGGCTGCGGCCGGCGAGCGGATTGGCCATGCCCATGGCCCTCAGGTCCTTCATCAGCGGGAAGATCGAATCGTAGCGGACCGTATAGGTCTCCCTGTCCGTCACCGGCAGGGCGAAACCGCCGCGCTGGAGGAGCGCGCCGACATCGCGCACGTCCGGGAAGGGGATGACGCGCGGGCTCGCGCCGCCGGTGATCTCGCTTTCGGCCGCCAGCAGCACCTCGCGCAGCTCCTGCAGCGTGCCGCTGCCCGGAACGGCCGCCATGAACAGCCCGTCCGGCTGCAGCGCGCGGCGAATCTGCACGAAGACGCCCGGCGTATCGTTGGTCAGGTGCAGGGCGAGCGGCGAGACGATGAGATTGGCCGATTGCGGCTCCAGCGGCACCGTCTCGAGCGGAGAGATGGTCAGCGTCTCGCCCGGCGCGGCGAACCGCGCGTCGCTCTCCACCCGCTCGACGGCGTCCACCTTGCCCGTCGCGGCGATGGCCCGCGCCGCCGCGCCGGTATGACCATGCAGCTCGACGGCCCGCGCAAAGCGGCGCTCGATGACGCCGAGCCGTTCGGCAAGCTCGCGCGCCACCACGTCGAGCAGGAAGTCCGCGGGCTCGCCGCGAAGGGCCCGCAGGCGGTTCGTGTCGATCAGGGCGTGGTCGAAAAGCGTTTCCATGGGAAAGGTCCTGTTCGGATTCTCTTCGCTTTGGCCGCTAACCGCGGCTATTGTCAACCGCATGGGCGAAATCGAGGCCGAGACATCGCCGGCGGTCCCGCTCCGGCAGGCCCTTGCCCGCCGGCTGCGCGGCCTTGCCGCGGCGGCGCTCGACACCGTCTATCCGCCGGCCTGCCCCGGCTGCGGCGTGCTCCTCGGCAGCAAGGCGAGCCTCTGCCCGCAGTGCTGGTCGCGGCTCGCCTTCATCGAGCGGCCCTATTGCGAGGTGCTCGGCACGCCCTTCTCGCACGATCTCGGCCCCGGCATCCTTAGCGCCGACGCCATTGCCAGCCCGCCGCCCTTCGACCGGCTGCGCTCCGTCGCCCTCTATGACGACCTCGCCCGCATCCTCGTGCATGCGCTGAAATACCGCGACCGCACGGACCTCGCCCCGATGATGGCGGCATGGATGCTGCGCGCCGGCGACGGCAGCGTGCAGGCGGCCGACCTCGTCCTGCCCGTGCCGCTGCACCGCTTCCGCCTGCTCTGGCGCAAGTTCAACCAGGCGGCGGAGCTGGCACGCGCCCTCGGCGCGCTCTCCGGCAAGCCCCTGCTGATCGATGCCGTGCGCCGCACCAAGCACACCCGCCGCCAGATCGGCCTCGGCCCGCGCGCCCGCGAGGCCAATGTGCGCGGCGCCTTCGCCGTGACCCCGGCGGGGCGCGAGGCGCTGTTCGGCCGCCGCGTCGTCCTCATCGACGACGTCTACACGACCGGCGCCACCGTGGCCGCCGTCACCCGCGCGCTGAAGCGGGCCGGCGCCAGCGACGTCACCGTTTTGACCTTTGCAAGGGCGCTTCCCGGACCTATATGAAAGGCAAGGTCTTTCAAGCTCCGGAGCAGCGGCACATGGCTTCCGTCGTCATCTATACACGTCAGTTCTGCGGCTATTGCAGCGCCGCCAAGAAGCTCCTCGAGACGAAGGGCGTGGCCTATGAGGAGCGCGACGCCACGCACGCGCCCGAGCTGCGCCAGCAGATGATCGAGCGCGCCGGCCGCAACACCTTCCCGCAGATCTTCATCGGCGACCGCCATGTCGGCGGCTGCGACGACCTGCATGCGCTGGACCGCGCTGGCGAGCTCGACGCTCTCCTGGCCGCCTGAGGAGGCCCCGATGACCGTCACGATCGCCGCCATCCAGATGTGCTCCGGGACCGACCCCGTCCGCAATGTGGAGACGATGCGGCGGCTCGTGCGCGAGGCGGCCGGCAAGGGCGCCGTCTATGTCCAGACCCCGGAAATGACCGGTGCGCTGCAACGGGACCGCGCCGGCCTTGCCGCCATCCTGCGGCAGGAGGAGGACGATCTGGTGGTCGCCGCCGCGTCGGCGCTTGCCGCCGAACTCGGCATCCATCTCCATATCGGCTCCACGGCCATCGCGCTTGCCGGCGGCAAGGTCGCCAATCGCGGCTTCCTCTTCGGCCCGGACGGCGCGCGCATCTGCGCCTACGACAAGATCCACATGTTCGACGTCGACCTCGACAACGGCGAGAGCTGGCGCGAGAGCGCGGTCTATTCGCCGGGCGCGGTGGCGCGCATCGCCGACCTTCCCTTCGGAAAACTCGGCTTCGCCATCTGCTACGACGTGCGCTTCCCGGAGCTCTTCAAGACCCAGGCGCAGGCCGGCGCCGAGATCGTCTCCGTCCCCGCCGCCTTCACCCGCCAGACGGGCGAGGCCCATTGGGAGATCCTGCTGCGCGCCCGCGCCATCGAGAACGGCGTCTATATCGTCGCGGCCGCGCAGGGCGGCGTGCACGAGGACGGCCGCGAGACCTTCGGCCATTCGATGATCGTCGATCCCTGGGGCCGCGTGCTCGCCTCCGCCGCCGGCACGGGCGAGGCGATCGTGCTCGCCGGGATCGATCCGGCCGCCGTCAAGGCGGCGCATGACAAGATCCCGAACCTGCGCAACGGGCGCGCCTTCACGCTCGAAGTGTCGGGCCAGGCGTCGGGCGCGTCCGCGAAGGGAGGCGTTGCCGCTTGATCCGCTACGAACTCTCCTGCGACAACGGGCACACCTTCGAAGGGTGGTTCGGCTCGGCGGACGATTTCGACCGCCAGCGGGAGATGGCCCTCGTCTCCTGCCCCACCTGCGGCTCGGCCCATGTCGCCAAGCGCCTGATGGCCCCCTCCGTCTCGACCGCCCGCAAGAAGCAGCAGCGCCAGGAACTGGCCGTGCAGACCGGCCAGCGCGAGATGATGGTCAAGCTGCGCGAGATCGTCTCGACCATCCGCGCCAATTCCGAGGATGTCGGCGAGCGCTTTCCCGAGGAAGCCCGCAAGATCCACTACGGCGAAACCGAGCAGCGCGGCCTCATCGGCCGGGCGACGGCGGA
>JBDHSZ010000117.1:0-11812 GCA_039812945.1 Shinella sp. | reverse complement strand
GTCGAGGGCATCGTGCACCGTTATCCCGACCGCGTGCTGCTCAAGGCCGTGCATGTCTGCCCGGTCTATTGCCGCTTCTGCTTCCGCCGCGAGATGGTCGGGCCGGAAGGGCTCGGCACCCTCTCGGCCAAGGCGCTCGACGCGGCCATCGCCTATATCGCCGAGCGGCCGGAGATCTGGGAGGTGATCCTGACGGGCGGCGACCCGCTCGTGCTCTCCCCGCGCCGCCTCAAGGCGATCATGGAGCGGCTTGCGGCGATCGACCATGTGAAGATCGTGCGTTTCCATACCCGCGTGCCGGTGGTCGATCCCGAACGGGTCGATGCGGCGCTGATCGAGGCCCTGAAGGCTTCCGGCAAGACGACCTATGTGGCGCTCCACGCCAACCATCCGCGCGAATTCACGCCGCAGGCCGTCGCCGCCGTCGCCCGCATCGTCGATGCCGGGATAGTGATGATCAGCCAGACTGTGCTCCTGAAGGGCGTCAACGACGACGCCGAGGTGCTCGCCGCGCTGATGCGCGCCTTCGTCGAGAACCGCGTGAAACCCTATTACCTGCATCACCCGGACCTCGCCCCCGGCACGGCGCATTTCCGCCTTTCGCTCGCCGAGGGCCGGGCGCTGGTCGAGAGCCTGCGCGGCCGCGTCTCCGGCCTCTGCCAGCCGGCCTATATCCTCGATATCCCCGGCGGCCACGGCAAGGTGCGGGCCGATTCCACGGCGGTGGAGGAGGCGGACGACGGCTGTTTTCGCCTGCGCGATTTCCGGGGGCAGATCCATCCCTATTCGCCGGAGGACGGACAGGCCTAGCCTGTCATTTCGTGCCGTACATGCGGTCGCCGGCGTCGCCGAGGCCGGGCACGATATAGCCCTTCTCGTTGAGCTGGCGGTCGATGGAGGCCGTGTAGACCGGCACGTCGGGGTGATGGGCGCGGAAGCTCCTGATGCCCTCCGGCGCGGCGAGCAGGCAGAGGAAGCGGATATTCGTCGCGCCGCGGCTCTTCAGCGTGTCGATGGCGGCGATGGCGGAGTTGCCGGTCGCCAGCATCGGATCGACGACGATGACGAGACGCTCATCGATGCTGTCGGGCGCCTTGAAGAAATATTCGACGGCCTCGAGCGTCTCATGGTCGCGATAGACGCCGATATGGGAGACGCGGGCGGAGGGCACCAGCTCCAGCATGCCTTCCAGCAGGCCGTTGCCGGCGCGCAGGATCGAGGCGAAGACCAGCTTCTTGCCCTCGAGGATCGGCGCGTCGATCTCCTCCAGCGGGGTCTCGATGCGCGCGGTGGTGAGCTCCAGGTCGCGCGTGACCTCGTAGCAGAGCAGCGTCGAGATTTCCCGCAGCAGGCGGCGGAAGCTGCCCGTCGAGGTCTCCTTCTTGCGCATGATGGTCAGCTTGTGCTGCACGAGCGGGTGATCGATGACTGTGACGCCGTCCATGGCCAACCTTCCGGAAATGAGTGAACGCCTCTTTTTCCACGGAACGGCGGGTGCCCGCAAGAGAGGACAGCCGGCCGCGCGCGCCATCCCCAGCCTCACAGGCGCGCAAGCAGCCTTTGCCGCGTCGGCTCGTCGACGAAGGCGGCCTCTATGGCGGTGCGGGTCATGCCGAGGATTTCCGCATCGCTGAAGCCCATGACGGTCGAGGCGATCTCGTATTCGCGGGCGAGCGAGGTATGGAAGAACGGCGGATCGTCGGAATTGAGCGTGACGCGCACGCCGGCCGCGTGGAGCGCCCGCAGCGGATGGCTCGCGAAATCCGGAAAGACGCCGAGGGCGATGTTGGAGCCGGGGCAGACCTCCAGCACCACGCCCTCCTCCGCCAGCCGCCTGACGAGGTCGGGATCCTCGATGGCGCGCACGCCATGGCTGATGCGCGCGGGGCGGACATGGTCGAGCGCGTCGCGCACGCTGAAGGCGCCGGACAGCTCGCCGGCATGGATGGTGATGCCGAGGCCGGCGTCGCGGGCGATGTCGAAGGCGCGGGTGAAATCGGCGACGCGGTGCATGCGCTCCTCGCCGGCAAGGTTGAAGCCGGTGATCAGCGGATGCGGCCGGCGCGCGGCATAGTCCGCCGCCCTCACCACCCGCTCCGGCCCGAAATGGCGGATGCCGACCACGAGCAGTCGCGTCTCGATGCCGGTCTTCGCCCTGGCGCGCTCGGCGCCTTCCGCAAGGCCGGCGATATAGGCGTCCGCGCCGATGCCGACGGCCTCGCCCTGGTCGGGCGAGACGATCAGCTCGCTGTAGATCGCGCCCGCCTCGGCGATGCCGGTAAGGTAGGTCTCGGCGAGCAGCGCATAGTCCTCCTCCGTGCGGAAGAGGTTGGCGGTGGCGTCATAGCTCTGCACGAAACTGGTGAAGTCCTGCCAGGCATATTCGCCGTTCCTGATGAAGCCGGACGTGTCGATGCCGTAGCGCTCCGCCTGCGCCAAGGCCAGCGCAGGGGGCGTCGCGCCCTCGATATGGCAGTGCAGCTCCGCTTTGGGCATGGTCCTCGTCACAGGAAGCTCCTTCCATGCGGGCCCGGCGGAATGCCGAGATGGCGGGCGACGCTCTCGCCGATATCGGCGAAGGTGGTGCGGGTCTCGATGCGGCGCGAGCGCAGGCCCGGGCCGAAGCTGATGATCGGCACGCGCTCGCGGGTATGGTCGGTGCCGCGCCAGGTCGGGTCGCAGCCGTGGTCGGCGGTGAGGATGACGATGTCGCCGGGCTTCAGCTTACGGTCCACCTCCGGCAGGCGCCGGTCGAAGGCCTCCAGCGCGGCGGCATAGCCGGCAACGTCGCGCCGGTGGCCGTAGAGCATGTCGAAATCAACGAAATTGGTGAAGACGAGGTCGCCGTCCTTTGCCTCGTCCATCGCGCGCAGCGTCGCGTCGAACAGCGCCATGTTGCCGTTCGCCTTGGTGAGCGTGCCTATCCCCTGATGGGCGAAGATATCGCCGATCTTGCCGACGGCATGCACCGTGCGGCCGGCCTCGGTCAGCCGGTCGAGCAGCGTCGGCTCGGGCGGCAGGACGGAATAGTCGCGGCGGTTGCCGGTGCGCTCGAAGCGCTCCGGCGTCTCGCCGATGAAGGGCCGGGCGATGACCCGGCCGATGCGCCCGCCCGGGCGCTCGTCGAGGATCTTGCGCACCGTCTCGCAGAAGGCGAGCAGGCGGGCGAGGCCGAAATGGACCTCATGGGCCGCGACCTGGAAGACCGAATCGGAGGAGGTGTAGCAGATCGGCTTTCCGCTGCGGATGTGCTCCAGGCCGTGGCGGGCGATGATGTCGGTGCCGGAGGCATGGCAATTGCCGAGGATGCCGGGCACGTTGCCGGCGCTGCGGATCGCCTCGACGAGCTCCGGCTCGAAGGCGTCGCCCTCCGCGGGGAAATAGCCCCAGTCGAAGGTGACGGGCGTGCCGGCGATCTCCCAGTGGCCGGAGGGCGTGTCCTTGCCGTTCGACACTTCGCTTGCCGCGCCGTGGTAGCCGAAGACGCGCTGCGGCACGTCCATGCCCTCGGGAAAACGCCCGGTCGCGGCGCGGGCGGCATGCAGCAGGCCGAGCGCCGACATGTTGGGAAGCTTCAGCGGCCCCTGCCGGAGGCCCGGGCGGTCGGCGGCGCCCGCCGCGCAGAACTCGGCGATATGGCCGAGCGTGTCCGCGCCGAGATCGCCGAATGTCCCGGCGTCGGGCGCGCCGCCGATGCCGAAGGAATCGAGAACGAAGAGAAAGGCTCGCGCCATGGATCACCTGCCGTCAGTGCGCATCAAGGTGGAATGCCATGGCGGCGGCGAAGGGTTCAAGCGAAATCCGGCAGGGCGTACGCCCTCAGCAATCGCCGCAGGTGATTTTCGTGCCCTTGCGCAGGCGGAAATAGCTGTCCTTGGACAGCGTGATCTGCTTGACCCGCGAGGCAAGGCTCGGCGCCATCAGCAGGATCGGGTGCTGCATCTGGAATTCGGTGCGAACGATGAAGCTGTTCTTCGCTTCGACGTTCTTCGGCAGCGTGACCGCATCGCCCTTGGTATAGGGACTGTTGTTGAGGACTTCCGTGCTCGATCCCGCACTACGCGACCAGCCGCGCGACCAGGCCACGGTCGCCTTGCCGTCGGCGTCGATGGCGATCCCGGTCATCTTCAGGCTGTATTCGTTCTGCGAGAACGGCGCGACGACGCTTTTCGTGACGTCCTTCATCGCGTCGAGCTTCGCTATAGTCGTCGTGTCGCCCCGCGTCAGCAGGTCCGAGACGTTGCTGGAGGCGCGGGAGACCTTGCGCGCCACGGTGACGCCGACGGTGATCTCGAAGGCGCCGACATAGGTCAGCACGAGAAGCGGCGCGACGATCGCGAATTCGATGGCGCCGACGCCGCGGCGGTCGGCGATGAGGCGGCGCAGCCGCAGGAGCAGGCCCTTGCCGGTCGGCGGACTTTGAACAGGCCTCGGCATCCCTAGTAATCCTCGTTCTCGACGACGACGGTGGCGACCATCAGATAGTCCCGGCTCGATCCGTTGGCCGTGTTGACATTGGTGATCAGCGGGCGCACGAGATCCGTTATGATGTCCCAGCGGTAATAGGCGCGCACGATGTTGATCGTCTTCTTGCCGCCGGGGTCGAACTTGAACGAGTCGGCGTTGAGGTCTCCGTCGATGACGGCGACGGCCGGCGTGATCGCCGAATAGCTGTCGACCTTCTCCACATGGATGAAGAGCTTGTCCTCCTTCGCCGCCTCGGTGGCCGAGCAGGGCATGAGGATCTTGATCTCCTCGCAGAACGCCTTGCGGTATTCCTCCTTCGCCTTTTCCAGGGTGGAGGTGACCTTGAACTCGCCCGTGCGGATCCTGCGCGCCATCGTCTCGTTGGCGTTGGCGAAAATCTGCTCCGCCGAGAAGGCGACGAAGGTTTCGAGCGACGCGGCGACGATGATGAAGAAGGGCAGGGCGAGCAGGGCGAATTCGATCGCCGTCGCGCCGTCCCGGCGGGCCAGCAGACGCCCGAACAGGCGTCTCATCGGCCGCCGGCGGCCTGTTGCGTCATGATCGGGCGACATCGCGATCCGTTCCGAAAACTCTGGAAGCCGCGAGGATAGCCGGCAGACCCTTTATATTTCGTGTGCGCGGTTGCGAGGAGTTGAGCGATTTCCCGCTTTCGAACGGCTGGCGCGCTCACTGGTCCTTGGAGGCGTGCACTTCGCAGTTCGGCGTGCAGGACAGCACCGAACGCTCCGTCTGGCGGAACACGCGCACGGTGTTGCCCTCGTCGATCGACACGAGGATGCGCTCGTCGACGATCGCGTTGCCGTCGGCATCGAGCAGCACGAGGTTCGTCGTGCCGAAGCTGCGGCCGGTCAGCACGATCGTCTGGGCGTCGGCCACCGTCGCGTCGGCGACCTTGGCATTGCCGACGATCACCTTGCTGACGGGCCGGTCGAGCCGCAGCACGCGCGCGTGATCCATATGGACACGCAGATATTCTTCCTGCGCGGCGGCGCTGGCCGCCGTCGACAGCAAGACGAAGGCGGTCGCTACAAGCTTTGCAGCGTCCCGAGCGGAGGTCCAGTCGCGTCCCATAAACAGTCATCCCGGCAAGTAAACACGAGACAGCATCGCCGCGAATGGTGAATGAAGGCTTAAGCAGCCCGCCGGCAATCCCATTTCAACTCCCGCGCTCATCACGTATCGCTTATGCCTTGAATGGCTAAAGCAGGCAAAAAGCCGGGGGAAGCGGGCTTTCCCGGTCCAATTAACCCTGGGGAAACCATAGATCGGGCAGGCTGACGGCAAGCATTCGTTAACCAAACTCCTTAAGCCGATGGAAATGGCCTGCCTGTAGGTTGCAAGCATCCGAACAACGGAAACAGTTGGCGGACGTGCTGAACCAACATCGTGGAGCTAGGAGAATACCATGACCAAGATTTTCGCTCGCCTTATGAAGGACGAGTCTGGCGCAACCGCCATCGAATACGGCCTGATCGCAGCCCTGATTTCCGTCGCGCTGATCACCGGTGCAACCGCCCTCGGCGGCGCGCTGAACAACCAGTTCCTGGGCCTGTCGAAGAAGCTGACGCTGAAAGCAGACGGCACGACCGACTGATCCAGACCGTTTTCGACGCGAAAGCCGCCTTCACGGGCGGCTTTCTGTTTCAGGTGTTCCGGCTCAAGGAGGCCAATGTGACGCAGGCCATCATCTTCGTGGTTTTCCCCCTCTGCCTCGCCGTTGCCGCCTGCTCCGATTTCCTCACCATGCGCATTCCCAACCGCGCGTCGGCGATCCTGCTCGCATCCTTCCTCGTCGTCGCGCCGCTCAGCGGCCTCGACCTCACGCAGATCGCCCTGCATCTGGCCGCCGGCCTCATCGTCTTCTCCGTCTGCTTCGCGCTCTTCGCCTTCAACATCATGGGCGGCGGCGATGCCAAGCTCCTGACGGCGAGCGCCGTCTGGTTCGGTCTGACCTTCTCGCTGTTCGAATTCCTCGTCCTCGTCTCGTTCCTCGGCGGGGTGCTGACCCTGGCGCTTCTGTCGCTGCGCGCCCATACCAACACGATCCTTGCCTCCGGCCTGCCCGTTCCGGGCCATCTCATGCTGGAGAAGAAGGTGCCCTACGGCATCGCGATCGGCGTCGCGGCCTTCATGGCCTATCCCTCCTCGCCGCTGATGCTCGCCGCCCTCGGCGGCTGACGCCCGCCTTTTCGCGGAACGGGCTCCGGGCGCGCCGGCGTATTTTTCCGGCAATCGCTCGTTAACCATATTCGTAAGGCGAGCGTTAACCATAATTACACCATTGCCGGTCAATCTGGGCGGATAGGAGACTCCGCAGCTCAGGAAGACCATATGAAACCGGCGCGAATCATCATTCTGGCAGTGGCCGTCGTCTCGGCGGGTGTCGCGGGCCTGCTTGCCCTGCAGCTCGCCGGCGGCGGCAAGCCGGTCGTGGAGACCGTGGTCGAGCGCGAGCCCACCATCAATGTGCTGGTCGCCAGCGAAAGCCTGCCGGTCGGCGCGCGCCTCAATCCCGAGGTGGTCGCCTGGGCGCCCTGGCCCAAGGGCTCCATCATCGAGGGCTACATCACCGACCAGAACCGGCCGGATGCGCGCGAAAGCCTGAACGGCGCCATCGCCCGCCTGCCGATCTTCAACGGCGAGCCGATCCGCCAGGAGAAGATCGCCGATTCGTCGAGCCGCATCATGTCCTCGCTCCTGCCGTCCGGCAAACGGGCGGTGGCGACGGAGATCTCCGTGGCCACGGGCGCCGGCGGCTTCATCCTGCCGAACGACCGCGTCGACGTCATCATGGTGCGCCGCGGCGATGCCGACGCCTTCCTGACCGAGACGGTGCTGTCCAACGTGCGCGTGCTCGCGGTCGACCAGCAGATCCAGGAAAATCCCGACGGCTCGAAGTCGGTCATCGGCAGCACGGCCACGCTGGAGCTCACGCCGGACCAGACCAAGGTGATCATGGTCGCCCAGCAGATGGCCGAGCGCCTGTCGCTGGCCCTGCGCTCCGTCGCGGATGCCGGGGAGCCCGACAACGGGGCGGCCGACTACCTGCTCAGCGGCGACGGCGCGCCGCAGGTGCAGGTGATCAAGGCCGGCGAGATCGTCAACGGCGCCAAGCCGGCCGCAACGCAGTAAGAAACGAGCAGGAGCTGACCCGTGTTTGGAATCGCTAGGACTTTTCGGGCTTCTGTCGCCGGCGGGCTGAGTTTCTGCCTGGCCTTCTCCGGCCTGCCCGCCGCCCTCTCCACAGCCGAGGCGGCGCCCTCGTCGTCGATCATCCGCATCCAGGAAAGCGGCCCCGGCGCGCGCAAGACGGTGCGCCTCGGCCTCAACAAGGCGCTCGTCATCGACCTGCCGGCCGACGCCCACGATATCCTCGTCGCCGATCCGGTGAAGGCCGATGCCGTGACGCGCACCTCGCGCCGCATCTATCTCTTCGGCAAGGAGGTCGGCCAGACCAACATCTTCGTCTTCGGCCCGAACGGCGAGGAGATCGTCAGCATCGACCTCAACGTGGAGCGCGATGTCGGTGGGCTGGAAGCCAACCTGCGCCGCTTCATCCCCGATTCCAACATCCAGGTCGAGATCATCTCCGACAACATCGTCCTCAGCGGCTCGGTGCGCACCCCGCAGGACGCCACCCAGGCGATGGATCTGGCGGAGATATTCCTCAAGGGTGGCGAAGCGGCGACCCGTAAGCTCGAATACAAGCCCGGCCAGTACACTGTTGCAGGCGGAGGGAAATCGCAGGTCGTCAACATGCTGCAGGTCGAGGGCGAGGACCAGGTCACGCTGAAGGTGACCGTCGCGGAGATCCGCCGCGAGGTCCTCAAGCAGCTCGGCTTCGACAACACCTTCACCCGCGTTCCCGGCGCTTCCGGCTCCAACCTGGAGACATTGGTCTTCAACACCGCCGAGAGCGGCCTTTCCGGCACGGTTGCCGGCAATATCGGCAAGCTCGGCATCAGCACGGCGCTGAGCGCGCTCGAGCAGGCCAAGGCGATCCGCACGCTGGCCGAGCCGACCCTGACGGCGGTGTCGGGCCAGTCCGCCACCTTCAATTCCGGCGGCGAACGGCTCTATACCGTCCGCGACACCGACGGCGTGACCCGGATAGAGACCTACCAGTACGGCATTTCGCTCGGCTTCACGCCGACCGTGCTTTCCTCCGGCCGCATCGGCCTGCGCATCCAGACGAAGGTCTCCGAGCCGGTGCTGTCGGGCTCCGCAACGGAATATCGCAACCGCTCCGCCGAAACCGTCGTCGAACTGCCGTCCGGCGGCTCCATCGCGCTGGCGGGCCTCATCAACGACGACGTGGAGCAGACCGTATCCGGCACGCCGGTCGCCTCCAAGGTGCCCGTTCTCGGCGCGCTTTTCCGCCACAAGGCCATCAAGCGCAACGAGACGGAGCTGGTGATCATCGCGACGCCCTATCTCGTGCGCCCCGTCGCGCGCAACGCGCTGGCGCGGCCGGACGACAACTTCAATGCGGCCAACGACGCCGCGAGCGTCTTCCTCGGTCAGGTGAACAAGATCTACGGCCGCAAGAGCGGGCTGCCGGCCCAGCGCTACGAAGGCAGCGTCGGGTTCATCTACAAATGATCGGGTGCGATGTGACGAAGGGACGGGCCCAGCCAATGGCAAACGAAATGCACTCCACCGGAAAGAATGCCTCCATGCAGCCGAAAGCAAGGCGCAACGTCGCCCTCCTCGCCATGGCCGCCCTCGTCGCGGTCGCCTCGGGCTGCGCCAATGCGGACCGCACGACGACGGGCTCGCTGCCCGACGACTACCGCACGCGCCACCCGATCGTCGTCGGCGAGCAGGAAAGGACGATCGACATTCCGATCGCCACCGGCGCGACGCAGCTCACGCCGGGCCAGAGGGACGTGATCGCCGGCTTCATCTCGGGCTATTCGACCGGTTCCTCCGGCCTGTTCCGCGTCATCCTGCCGCGCGGCTCGCGCAACGACGCGGCGACCTCGGTGACCGGCCGGCAGATTCGCAAGCTCCTCGCCCGCTACGGCGTTCCCGCGAGCAAGGTGGTCGTCGAGAACTATTCCGCCGCCGACCCGGAGGAGGCCGCGCCGATCCGTCTCAGCTATTTCGCGATCGCCGCCTCGACGTCGGCCTGCGGCCAGTGGCCGGAAGACCTCCTGTTCAACACCGCCGAGAACAGGAACTACTACAATTTCGGCTGCGCGACGCAGAACAACCTCGCCGCCCAGATCGCCGATCCGAACGACCTTCTCGGCCCCCGCCGCATGACCCCCGCCGACGCCACGCAGCGCGGCGAGGCGCTCAAGCGCTACCGGGGCGCAACCACCACACTGCGGAATATGTGACGATGCCGCATCCTTTCCCGAGCAAAACCAGGGTAGCACCATGAGCACGGTCGATTACACGTTCGACGATGAGCGCGCCGGGGAGCAGGCGGACGAGGCGGTTCGCCCCACGGACCTCGAAGCCGTGCGTCCCTTGCCGCGCATCTCCGTGCATGCCTTCTGCGAGAGCGAGGCGATGCTGCGCACCATGGAGCGCTGCGGGCAGGACCGCCGCATGGCGAAGGTCAGCCTCAAGGTCTCCAGCGCCAGCGTCGCGGCGGCGGCCAGCATGTTCGCCTCCGCGCCGACGCCCAACCTGCTGATCCTCGAGACCTCGACCGAGCCGCACGACATCATGGACGAGCTCGCCCCGCTCGCCGAGGTGTGCGATCCGAGCACCAAGGTGGTCATCGTCGGGCGCTACAACGACATCCCGCTCTATCGCGAGCTCATCCGCAACGGCATTTCCGAATACATGGTCGGCCCGGTCGGCATGGCCGACGTGCTGAACGCCATGGCGGCGATCTTCATCGATCCGGAGGCCGAGCCGCTCGGCCGCTCCATCGCCTTCATCGGCGCCAAGGGCGGCTGCGGCTCCTCGACCATCGCGCACAATTGCGCCTTCGACATCTCCAGCCTGTTCCAGACCGAGGTGATCCTCGCCGACCTCGACCTGCCCTACGGCACGGCCAATATCGATTTCGACCAGGACCCGCCGCAGGGCCTCTCTGAGGCGATCTTCGCGCCGGACCGGCTGGACGAGGTCTTCCTCGACCGCCTCCTGGCGAAATGCTCCGAGCATCTTTCGCTGCTCGCCGCGCCCTCCATGCTCGACCGCGCCTACGATCTCGAAAGAGGCGCCTTCCAGCCCGTCCTCGAGGTGCTGCAGCGCAGCGCGCCGGTGACGGTGCTCGACGTGCCGCATGCCTGGTCGGAATGGACGCGCACGCTGCTGTCCGAGGTCGACGAGCTGGTCGTCACCGCCGTGCCGGACCTTGCGAACCTGCGCAACGCCAAGAACATGCTCGACGCGCTGAAGAAGCTCAGGCCCAACGACAAGCCGCCGCACCTGATCCTCAACCAGGTCGGCATGCCGAAGCGCCCGGAGATCGCCCCGGCCGATTTCTGCGAGCCGCTCGGCATCGAGCCGGTCGCGATCATCCCCTTCGACGCCCAGCTCTTCGGCACGGCGGCCAATAGCGGCCGCATGATCGCGGAGACGGATCGCAAGTCGCCGACGGCGGAGACCTTCTCGCAGCTCGCCCATCTGGTGACGGGCCGCGCGACGGTGAAGAAACCCAAGAAGGCCGGCCTCGGCAAGGTGCTCGGCCTGCTCGGACGGAAGTAGCCCATAGGGGCGATGCAACAGACTGGATGAAGCGGCATGTTCGGCAAGCGTGGCAATGAAGGTTCCGGCAAGAGCGGCGCGATGGGTCAGACGACCCATGCCGCGCCTGCTTCCGCCGCGACGGCAACGGTCGAGCGGCCGGCCGCCCCCGTGCAACCCGCCTTCGAGCCGCCGCCGCCGGTGACGGCGCAGGCCTCCGCCGCGCCCGCGCGCCGCCGCGTCGCCCGCACGGAGGATTATTACGACACGAAAAGCCAGGTCTTCTCCGCGCTGATCGACACGATAGACCTGTCGCAGCTCGCCAAGCTCGATACCGAGAGCGCGCGCGAGGAAATCCGCGACATCGTCAACGACATCATCACGATCAAGAACTTCGCGATGTCGATCTCCGAGCAGGAGGAGCTGCTCGACGACATCTGCAACGACGTTCTCGGCTATGGTCCGCTGGAGCCGCTCCTGGCGCGCGACGACATCGCCGACATCATGGTGAACGGCGCGGGCAAGACCTATATCGAAGTGGGCGGCAAGGTGCAGGAATCGGAGATCCGCTTCCGCGACAACGCCCAGCTCCTGTCGATCTGCCAGCGCATCGTCAGCCAGGTCGGCCGCCGCGTCGACGAATCGAGCCCGATCTGCGACGCCCGCCTGCCCG
>JBDHSZ010000116.1:0-11846 GCA_039812945.1 Shinella sp. | reverse complement strand
ACCTGCTCATGCACCGTCCGGTTGATCAGAGGCACGAGTGTCTCGACCCGCCGGTCCAGGTTGCGCGGCATCATATCCGCCGAGCCTATATAGACCAGCGCCTTGTCCGATGGAAGCCCGTGGCCGTTGCCGAAGCAGAAGATGCGGGAATGCTCGAGGAAGCGGCCGACGATGGATTTCACCCGGATATTGTCGGAAAGGCCGGGCACCTGCGGGCGCAGGCAGCAGATGCCGCGCACCACCAGGTCCACGACCACGCCCGCCTGGCTGGCCCTGTAGAGCGCATCGATGATCTCGGGGTCGACCAGCGAGTTCATCTTCATCCAGATCGCCGCCGGCGCGCCGTTCCTCGCATGGGCGATCTCCTCGTCGATGTGACGCAGGATGCGCGGGCGCAGCGTATAGGGCGAGAAGGCGAGCTTCATGCCGGCCTCCGGCTCGCCGTAGCCGGTGATGAAGTTGAAGATGTTCGCCATGTCGTTGGCGATGGTCGGGTTGCAGGTGAAGAAGGAAAGGTCCGTGTAGATCTTCGCGGTGATCGGGTGGTAGTTGCCGGTGCCGAGGTGGCAATAGGTGCGCAGCCTGCCCTCCTCGCGGCGCACCACCATCGACATCTTGGCGTGGGTCTTCAATTCGATGAAGCCGAAGACGACCTGCACGCCGGCGCGCTCGAGGTCCCGCGCCCAGCGGATATTGGCCTCCTCGTCGAAGCGGGCCTTCAGCTCCACCAGCGCCGTCACCGATTTCCCCGCCTCGGCGGCGTCGATCAGCGCGCGCACGATGGGGCTGTCGTTGGAGGTGCGGTAGAGCGTCTGCTTTATCGCCAGAACGTCAGGATCGCGCGCAGCCTGGAGAAGGAACTGGACCACCACGTCGAAGCTCTCATAGGGGTGGTGGACGACCATGTCCTTCTCGCGGATGGCGGCGAGGCAATCGCCGGCATGCTCGCGGACGCGCTCGGGAAATCGCGCATTGTAGGGCTCGAACCTCAGGTCGTTGCGCGGCGCCTTGGCGATCTCCGACAGCGTGTTGAGGGCGAGCAGGCCGGGCAGCACCGCGACGCGGTTGTCCGGCACGCCGAGCTCGCCGACCACGAAGCGACGCAGCGATTCGGGCATTTCGGAATCGGTCTCGATGCGGATCACCGAGCCGCGGCGGCGGCGCTTCAGCGCCGTCTCGAAGAAGCGCACGAGATCCTCGGCCTCTTCCTCCACCTCGATATCGCTGTCGCGGATGATGCGGAACGTGCCCGAGCCGCGCACGATATAGCCGGGGAACAGTTTTCCGATGAACAGGCCGACCGCATCCTCCAGCGTGATGTAGCGGATCGCGCCCCTGGCGTCCGGCAGGCGGACGAAGCGGTCGAGCGCCACCGGCAGGCGCAAGAGCGCCGTCATCGGCTCCTTGCCCGTCGTGCTTTCGAGCTGCAGGCCGATGGAGAAGCCGAGATTGGGGATGAAGGGGAAGGGATGGGCCGGATCGATGGAGAGCGGCGTCAGGACCGGGAAGATCGACTGGTTGAATTCCTGCTGCAGCCAGACCTTGTCCTCGCTCGACAGCGCCGTCGGGCGGACGATGAGGATGTCCTCCTTGGCGAGGTATTGCTGCAGCACGGCGAGCGAGGCCTGCTGCTCCATCTGGAGGTTGTCGATCTCCTTGAGGATATCGTCGAGCTGCTCGGCCGAGGTCTTGCCGTCCGGGCTGCGGATGGCGATGCCCTGGCGCACCTGGCCCTCGAGGCCGGCGACGCGCACCATGAAGAACTCGTCGAGATTGGCCGCCGAGATCGACAGGAAGCGCACGCGCTCCAGGAGCGGATGGGCGGTGTTCAGCGTCTCCTCGAGGACGCGGCGGTTGAACTGGAGCCAGGAGAATTCGCGGTTGATGAAGCGCTCGGGGCTCGCCATCAGGGCCTCGATATCGACGCCCGCCCCCTCCGCCGCCGCGCCTTCGGCGGGCTTTTCCTGGGTAAGATCGGAAGTCGCTGTGTCCATGGAGGTCCCGCCCGGTTCGCCGTCAGATCGGCCGCGCTCGATTTGTGCTGTCTCACGAAGCGCTTAGCGCAGTTTGACGACAGAACTGTGACAGTCAATCAGGGGGCGACGGAATTCAAGCGGCAATCGTCTGCGTCACCCTTGCTCCCGGCCTGCATTCCGGCAAGGCCGCCACGTTGCCGCTCCTTCCTTCTCCCCTCGGGGAGAAGGTGGCCCGAAGGGTCGGATGAGGGGGGCCTGCGCCTCCGGCGTCCCCCTCATCCCGCTGCCGCGACCTTCTCCCCGGGGGGAGAAGGGGCAAGAGGCACGCTCCCGGCCCATCACCCGTTGCGATCACCGGTCCGGGCCTATTCCCCGCCGCCGACCATCTCGCCCAGCACCTCCTGCGCCAGGACGCGCGTGATGCGGCTGCCGCGGGCGAGCGCCAGCCGGTCGAGGCGCTCGACCAGCGTCTGCGCCGCCTCCAGCGAGCGCTCCATGCGCGCGACGATATAGGCGACCAGCCGGTCGTCGACGAAGAGCTGGCGGTCGGCGAAGAGTTTGACGATGACCTGCGACAGCAGTTCGTCGTCCGGCTCGCCGATCTCCACCACGGTCGCCGCCTTGAGGCGCGAGCGCAGGTCCGGCAGCTCGACCGGCCAGGACATCGGCCACAGGCGGCTGGTGAGAAGCAGCGTGTGGCCGTGCTGGCGCACATTGTTGATGACGTGGAACAGCGTGCGGTCGTCGAAGCCGGCGCGGTCGGCATCCTCGATCAGCACGGGGCCATGCTCGGCCGCCGCCTCCGCCCCCCTGCCCGGCTCCGCCGCAACGACCGTCGCGCCGGCCTTCTCGCGCCAGATCGCGGCGAGGTGCGATTTGCCCGAGCCGATGGGGCCGGCGATGACGACGACCGGCGCGGGCCAGTGCGGCCAGGCGTCGATCATCGCCACGGCGGCGTCGACGGGGCCGGCGACCAGGAGGTCGTCGCGGCCCGTCGCCGGATCGTGCCCGAAGGCCAGCGGCAACTGTTCGGCGGTCTTGCGCGAGGTCATGGCGTCACTCGGATACTCTCGATGCCGGCGTCACTCTTCCGGCGTGCTCTCTTCGAGGAGAACGGGCTTGCTGGCCCCGTGATAGAGGTCGCTGTCAAGGTAGCGGTCGAGGCCGAAGCGGACAAGCACGCCCACGGCCGCCGCCGCCGGCACGGCGATCATCAGGCCGACGAAGCCGAACAGCGCGCCGAAGGCGACCAGCGCGAACATCAGCCAGACCGGATGCAGGCCGACGCGCGAGCCGACGAGCTTGGGCTGCAGGATATTGCCCTCGACGAACTGGCCGGCGAAGAAGATGACGGCGATCAGCACGACCATCCAGTAATCCGGCCAGAACTGCACGACGGCGACGCCGATGGCCAGAACCAGCCCGACGAGCGAGCCGACATAGGGGATGAAGCTGATGAGGCCGGCGAAAAGGCCGATCAGCAGGCCGAAATTGAGCCCGGCGAAGGACAGGCCCACGCCGTAGAACAGGCCGAGGATGATGCAGATGGAGCCCTGCCCGCGCACGAAGCCGGCGATCGCCGCATCCATCTCGGAGGCGATCCGGCGCACGTTCGCGACGTGGTCGCGCGGCACCCAGCTATCGACCTTGGCGATCATGCGGTCCCAGTCGAGCAGCAGGTAGAAGGCGACGACGGGGGTGACGACGAGCAGCGACAGGATATTGACCAGCGCCATGCCGGAATTCCAGAGCTGCTTGAACACCGTGCCGAGGAAGCCCGCGCCCTCGGCGAGGATGGAGGAGAAGCTCTCCTTGATCGTGCCCATCTGGCTGCCGATCCAGCTCGGCAGCAGGTCGGGGTTGAAGCTCGCCACCAGTTCCTGCAACTGGCTGACATAGCCCGGCAGCTTCTGGAGGAAATCGGCCGCCTGGGTGGCGAGCAGCGGGATGACGATCATCAGCGACAGCGCGAAGATGACGACGAAGGCGATAAGGATCACCACCGTCGCCATCATGCGCGACAGGCCGATGCGCTCCAGCCGGTCGGCGACCGGATCGAGGAAATAGGCCAGCGCCATGCCGGCGATGAACGGCAGCAGGATGTTCGCGAAGACGAGCAGGAAGAGGATGAAGCAGACGAGCGCGATCAGCCAGAAGGCCAATTGCCGCTTCAATCCCGCGCCGCTGATATGGGCTGCCATCGCGCTCTTTCCCGTCTTCCGGCCCGTCCGGGGGCCTTTCGTCACCGTTGGAGATAGGATGCAGGGTCGAGAAAGGTCAAGGCTCGGCGGCAAGAAGGGCGCGCGCCGCGGCGTTTTCCTCGTTTTCCCCATTGTTGGGGGGAGTCGGTGGCTACCCCCACCCGGCCGCAAATCGGTGAAAAAATCCCCGCAAACCCGGCATTCTTCTTGCGCTAGCGGCCCCTTCATGCCAATCGGGCGCCATAGCGTGCAAGCCGGAGGCGAGAGCATGAGCCAGTCGGAAAAGAACGGTCTGACCTATAGCGATGCGGGCGTCGACATCGACGCGGGCAACCTGATGGTCGAGAAGATCAAGCCGGCGGTGCGCTCGACGCGCCGCCCGGGCGCGGACGGCGAGATCGGCGGCTTCGGCGGCCTGTTCGACCTCAAGGCGGCGGGCTTCACCGATCCGGTGCTCGTCGCCGCCAATGACGGCGTCGGCACCAAGCTGAAGATCGCCATCGACGCGGACCGCCACGACACCGTCGGCATCGACCTCGTCGCCATGTGCGTCAACGACCTCGTGGTGCAGGGCGCCGAGCCGCTGTTCTTCCTCGACTACTTCGCCACCGGCAAGCTCGATCCCGACCAGGGCGCGGCCATCGTCGAGGGCATCGCCGAGGGCTGCCGCCAGGCCGGCTGCGCGCTGATCGGCGGCGAGACCGCCGAAATGCCCGGCATGTATTCGCATGGCGACTACGATCTCGCCGGCTTTGCCGTCGGCGCCGCCGAGCGCGGCAAACTGCTGCCGGCGGGCGATATCGCCGAAGGCGACGTCATCCTCGGCCTTGCCTCCTCGGGCGTGCATTCCAACGGCTATTCGCTGGTGCGCAAGATCGTCGCGCTGTCGGGCCTCGGCTGGGATGCGCCGGCCCCGTTCGATGCCTCGAAAAGCCTCGGCGAGGCGCTGCTGACGCCGACGCGGATCTATGTGAAGCCGCTGCTCAAGGCGATCCGCGAGACCGGCGCGATCAAGGCGCTGGCGCATATCACCGGCGGCGGTTTCCCGGAGAACATTCCGCGCGTGCTGCCGAAGCATCTCGCCGCCGAGATCGACCTTGCCGCCGTCAAGGCCCCGGCCGTCTTTTCCTGGCTTGCGAAGACCGGCGGCGTGGAAGCCACGGAAATGCTGCGCACCTTCAATTGCGGCGTCGGCATGATCGCCGTCGTGCCGGCCGACAGGGCCGATGCGGTGGCCGCCGCGCTTGCCGGCGAAGGCGAGACCGCCTTCCGCCTCGGCCGCATGGTCGCCCGCAACGAGGGCGAGGCCGGCACGATCTACAAGGGCGCGCTCGCCCTATGACGACGCCCCGCAAGCGCGTCGTCGCCTTCATCTCCGGCGGCGGCTCCAACATGCTGGCGCTGGCGAAGGCGGCCGAGGCGGCGGATTTCCCGGCCGAGATCGTCGCGGTGTTCTCCGACAAGGCGGAGGCCGGGGGGCTGGCGAAAGCCGAAGCGCTCGGCATCCCCACCCGCACCTTCCTGCGCCGGGATTTTGCCGGCAAGGAGGCGCATGAGGCGGCGATCCTCGCGGCGCTCGACGCGCTCTCGCCCGACATCATCTGCCTCGCCGGCTACATGCGCCTGCTCTCCGGCGCCTTCATCACCCGCCATGAGGGCCGCATCCTCAATATCCACCCGTCCCTGCTGCCGCTCTTCCCCGGCCTCGACACGCACCGGCGCGCCATCGACGCCGGCATGCGGATCGCCGGCTGCACCGTGCATTTCGTGACGGAGGGCATGGACGAGGGACCGGCCATCGTGCAGGCCGCCGTGCCCGTCCTGCCGGGCGACACCGCCGATGCGCTGGCCGCGCGCGTGCTCACGGTCGAGCACCGCAGCTATCCGCTGGCGCTGCGGATGGTCGCCGAGGGCAAGGTGCGGATGGAGGGCGGCAGGGCCGTTTCCTCGGGCGATCTGCCGTGGGTGGACGGGGCGTGCCTGATCTCGCCGGCGTCGGTTTAACCCCCCCTCTGCCCTGCCGGGCATCTCCCCCTCAAGGGCAGGGCAATCGCATATGGAATGATACCTTGCGGCTTCCCCCTTCTCCCCTCGGGGAAAAGGTGCCGGCAGGCGGATGAGGGGGCCGCCGAAGGCGCAAAAAAGGCTAACCCTCCCCCGCATTACCCCCTCATCCGGCCCTTCGGGCCACCTTCTCCCCGAGGGGAGAAGGGGAGATTCAGCAACGGCGTGCCATATGCGATTCGCTGCCCTCAAAGGGGGGCGCCGTTCCGCTCCTCTTTGACGCTGCAATTCGAGCAGAGGGCCAGCTTCTTGCCGGGCAGAAGGGGGGGGGTGCGTCCAAGCCCCGTCAGATGACGAGGATCGGCGCCTTGCCCTTCACGCGGTCGTAGAGATCGATGACGTCCTGGTTGAGCATGCGCACGCAGCCCGAGGAAACGGCCTTGCCGATGGATTTCCACTCCGGCGAGCCGTGCAGGCGATAGAGCGTGTCCTGGCCGTTCTGGAAGATGTAGAGCGCGCGGGCGCCGAGCGGGTTGTTGAGGCCGCCGGGCATGCCGCCGTTGGCGGCGGAGTATTTCACCAGCTCCGGCTGGCGCGCGACCATCTCGTCCGGCGGCGTCCATTTCGGCCAGGCCTGCTTCCACTGGATGACGCCGCGGCCGGACCAGGCGAAACCCTGCCGGCCGATGCCGACGCCGTAGCGCATGGCGCGCCCCGACGGCAGGATGAGATAGAGGAAGCGGTTGCCCGTATCGACGATGATCGTGCCCGGCTTCTCGGCGAAGGGGCTTTCGACCTCCTGGCGGTAGAAGCGCGCGTCGATCTGCTGGTAAGGCACGGCGGGCACCTGGTAGCCGCCGTCGTAGAGCGGGCCGTAGATCGCGGCATAGCGCGAGGATTCCGGCATGAGGCCGGAGGGCGGCGTCTGGCCGTAGAGGCCGATCGGGCCGCGGCCGTCGATATATTCCGGCCGTCCCTCCAGCGCGGGATTGCGGAAATAGGGCCGCGTCTCCTCGCGGAAGCGATCCGTGTTCATCGAGGAGGTGCAGCCGGCAAGGCCGCTTGCCATGGCAAGGCCGGAGAACTGCAGGAAGCGGCGGCGGGAAAGCGCGGTGTCGGTCATGGCGGGGTCAATATCCGTTCGGCGGAAAGGCAGGATGGACGAGGAGACTGAATCAGAAACTAACAAAAGACGAATTAGGTCCATGACCCTGCCCTAATTGTGGCAAGCGCGGCTGGCCTCAGGCTTGCGCGCCCTCTTTCGCGCAAGGTGTCGCCATCGTGCAACCGCTTTGTGAACGCTGTGTCAAATGCCACGGCGATTGCCGTTTTCGCGCGCGGGCGGTACGTCGGGAGCAGCACAAGCGAAAGAGGTGATGCGATGCTCGTCAACGGCAAATGGACGGAAGACTGGCAGCCGGTTCAGGCGACGGACGCCAAGGGCGGTTTCGTGCGGCAGGTCTCGAGCTTCCGCAACTGGGTGACGCCGGACGGCAGCGCCGGCCCGACGGGCGAAGGCGGCTTTGCGGCGGCGAGCGGCCGCTACCATCTCTATGTCGCGCTGATCTGCCCCTGGGCCTCGCGCACGCTGATCGCCCGCACGGTAAAGAAGCTCGACAGCGCCATCTCCGTCTCCGTCGTGGAGCCGGCGCTGTCCGAGCAGGGCTGGCGCTTCGGCGATTTTCCGGGCTCGAACCGCGACGACGTCAACGGCGCGACCTACCTGCACGAGCTCTATTCCCGCGCCGAGCCGACCTTCACCGGCCGCGCCACCGTGCCCGTCCTGTGGGACAAGGAGCGCAAGACCATCGTCAACAACGAATCCGCCGATATCGTGCGCATGCTGAACAGCGGCTTCGGCGCGCTGGCGGACGAGAGCGTCGACCTCTATCCGCAAGCGCTCGCCGCCGAGATCGACGCCCTCAACGCGCGCATCTATCCCGCGCTCAACAACGGCGTCTACCGCGCCGGCTTCGCCACCACGCAGGCCGCCTACGAGGAGGCCTATCACGGCGTCTTCGCCATGCTGGACGAGCTGGAGGCGCATCTTGGCGACGGACGGCCGTTCCTGACGGGCGGTGCCTTCACGGAGGCGGATATCCGCCTCTTCGTCACGCTGATCCGTTTCGACGCGGCCTATTTCGGCCTCTTCAAGTGCAACCGCCAGCGCCTTGCCGACTACGCGGCGCTGTCCGCCTATACCAGGCGCGTGCTCGACCTTCCCGGCGTGCGCGAGACGGTCAGCATCGACCATATCAAGCAGGGCTACTATTCGATCAAGTCGCTGAACCCGAACCGCATCGTGCCGCTCGGGCCGGATCTTTCGCCGCTGGGGCTTTAGGCCTCCTTCGCCTCCACCATCGCCATCAGCGTTTCCAGCCTGTCGGCATCGGCGGGCAGCTTGTCCTGCCGGAGGCGGGCGATGCGCGGGAAGCGCATGGCGAGGCCGGATTTGTGGCGGGTGGAGCGGGCGATGCCCTCGAAGGCAACCTCCAGCACGAAGCCGTGGCCGGGCTCGGCCCGGACGGCGCGCACCGGGCCGAAGCGCTCGGTCGTGTTGTTGCGCACGTAGCGGTCGAGCACTTCGAGCTCGGCGTCGGTGAAGCCGAAATAGGCCTTGCCGACGGGCACCAGCACATTGTCCCCGGTCCACACGCCGAAGGTGAAATCGGAATAGTAGCTGGAGCGCTTGCCGTGGCCGCGCTGGGCATACATCATGACGGCGTCGATATTGTACGGGTCGCGCTTCCACTTGAACCACGGCCCCTTCATGCGGCCGGCCTGGTAGGCGCTGTCGAGCCGCTTGATCATCACGCCCTCGATGACCGGATCGGGCGGCTCGCGGCGGATCCGCTCCAGTTCCGCCCAGGAGCCGAAGGGCACGAGCGGCGACAGGTCGAAGCGGTCGTGCGGGGCCTTGTCGATCAGGGCGGCGAGGCGCGCGCGGCGGGTGGAGAAGGTTTCCGGCCGGACATCCGCCTCGCCCGCGAACAGCAGGTCGTAGGCGCGCACGAAGGCGGGGTAGTCCTCCAGCATCCTTGCATTGACGGTCTTGCGGTTGAGGCGCTGCTGCAGGTCGGAGAAGCTGCGCGTCGGGCTGTTGGTGCGCGCCGTGCCGCCGACGAGCAGCTCGCCGTCCACCACGCCCTCGAAGGAGATGGCGTCGAGCACGTCCGGGAAGGCGGCGGAGATGTCGTCGCCAGAACGGGAATAGAGCCGGCGCGTCGTGCCCGATGCGGAAAGCTGCACGCGGATGCCGTCCCATTTCCATTCGGCGGCGAAATCGGCGGGGTCGAGACTGTCGAGATCGCCCTCGCCGACCGGATTGGCGAGCATGACGGAATGGAAGATCGCCGGGCTCGCCGGCACCGGGCGCTCCGCCCTGCCTTCCAGCCAGGCGAAGAGCGGCTCGTAGGGCGGCTCGAGGCCGTGCCACAGGGTCTCGATCTCGCCGATGTCCCGGCCGGAGAAATCGGCCAGCGCCTGCTTGGCGAGCCGGGCCGAGACGCCGATGCGCAGCCCCCCGGTGGCGAGCTTGATGAAGGCGAAGCGGGCGGAGGGATCGAGCCTGTCGAGCAGCTCGCGCACCGCGCCGCGCACCTCCGTGCGGCCGAGCGCGTTCATCCGGGCGACGACCGCGCCGAGCCGCGGCTGGCCCTCGTCCGGCACGCGCTCCTTGCGCTCCTGGTCCCAGACGAGGGCGATGGTCTCGGCGAGGTCGCCGACATAGTCGTAGGAATAGCGGAACAGCACCTCGTCCATGCGCTCCAGCACCAGTTCGCGCAGCAAGGCCGGCTTGACGCTCCTGAGGTCCAGCGTGCCGGCGATGGCGGCAAGGCCGTAGCCGCGGTCGGGATCGGGCGTGTCGCGGAAATAGTCGGCGAGCAGCTTCAGCTTGCCGCTGCGCGACGGGGTGAGGACGAGGCGGTCGAGGAGGGTGGCGAAGGCTCTCATCGGCGGGGGCCTTTCGCGGGGCGCGGGTGCGGCGGGGATACCGCCCTCGAAGCAGGTCCGTCGCCCATGGGATGATACGCTGCGGCTTTTCCCCTTCTCCCCTCGGGGAGAAGGTGCCGGCAGGCGGATGAGGGGGATGTCGGAGGCGATGAAAGCGCCCCCTCATCCGACCCTTCGGGCCACCTTCTCCCCGAGGGGAGAAGGGAAGATGCAGCAACGGCCTGCCTCACAGACAGGCCGGAAGGAGATGAGCCACGGCTTGCCATCAATCCCCCTCGTCCTCGTAGCCGACGAGATGCAGCGGGCGGGCCGGCACGCCGGCAAGCTCGCACCAGCGCACCAGCGCCTCCTCGCGGCCATGCGTCACCCAGACCTCCTGCGGCGCGAGCTCGCGGATCGTCTCCGTCAGCTCCGGCCAGTCGCAATGGTCGGAGATGACGAGCGGCAGCTCGACGCCGCCCTGCCTGGCGCGCTGGCGCACCATCATCCAGCCGGAGGCGAAGGCGACGAGCGGCTCGTTGAAGCGCCGCGCCCAGCGGTCGGCGAAGGCCGAGGGCGGGCCGACGACCACCGCGCCGCGGAAATCGGCGGGGCTGCTCTTCTCCGTCGTGGCCGGGCGCAGTTCGCCGAGGTCGATGCCGCGGCTGACATAATAGTCGCACAGGCGCGCCAGCGAGCCGTGGATATGGACCGGCGCGTCATGGCCGCAATCGCGCAGCAGGCGGATGACGCGCTGCGCCTTGCCGAGCGAATAGGCGCCGAGGAGATGGGTGCGCTCGGGGAACTGCTTCAGCGAGGTCAGCAGCTTGCCCATCTCGGCCTTCGGCGCGGGATGGTGGAAGACCGGCAGGCCGAAGGTCGCCTCGGTGATGAAGACGTCGCAGGGCACCGGCTCGTAAGGCGCGCAGGTGGGGTCCGCGCCGCGCTTGTAGTCGCCCGAGGCGACGATGCGAAGGCCGTCCTTCTCGACGGCGATCTGGGCGGAGCCGAGCACGTGGCCGGCGGGATGGAAGGAAACGGTGACGCCGCCGAGCGCGATGCGCTCACCGAGGGCCGCGGCCTGCCGGGCGCCGCAGAAATCCGCGCCGTAGCGGATCTCCATGATGTCGAGCGTCTCGCGCGTCGCCAGCACCGCGCCGTGGCCGGCGCGGGCATGGTCGGAATGGCCATGGGTGATCAGCGCCCTTGCGACGGGGCGGACGGGATCGATGTAGAAATCGCCGGCGGGGCAATAGAGGCCGGCAGGCGCCGGATGGAGGAGCTGATCGGGCTTCATGGCGGGAAAGATAGGGGTTTTCGCGCGGTCTGCCAGTGGGGGACGGCGTGCCTCAGGCGATCGCCAGCATCCCCGCCCGCAAGGCCTGCATGTCGACGGCGGAAAGCTGGGCGTCGACCTTGTCGTGCGTCTCCTTCCAGACCGGGAAGGCCTCGGTCAGGAGGCGGCGGCCGGCGAGGGTCAGGCGCAGCAGGCGGCCGCGGCGGTCGCGCGGGTCCGGCTCGACGGAGACGAGGCCGCGGCGTTCGAGGGGTTTTAGCGCCGCCGTCAGTGTGGTGCGGTCCATGGCGAGCACGGCGGCGACCGGGCCCATCGGCGGCGGCTCGGGGCGGTTCAGCGCCATCAGCAGCGAGAACTGGCCGTTGGTGAGGCCGAGCGGGCGCAGCGCATCGTCGAAACGGCGGGCGAGCGCCCGCGCCGCGCGCTGCGCATGCA
>JBDHSZ010000115.1:0-12002 GCA_039812945.1 Shinella sp. | reverse complement strand
CAACCGCTTCGCAGCCCGTCAAGAATGTCCGGTTGATGCCGCCGGCCGCCATGCCGGTCAAACGCTTACAACCTGCCTTCTTCACGGCAATTTTGGTTAAAGGATGACGTGCAGCGCACAAAATCCTCTCACCCGCCGAGTAAGACATCATTATGGTTAAGGGAGTGTTACCGCTGACGCGCGCCGGAGATTTCCCGGCTCCCGGCAAGGAAGCGCGTGGCGAGCGCCTCCGGCAATCGCCGGGGCCGGCCGGCCGCATTGATGACGGCGATGATGACGCGCGCCGCGATCAGGAGCTGGTCGCCGCGGCGGATTTCCTGGTCGAGGATCATCTTCGCCCCGCCCGCCTTTTCCGTGGAGGTCAGGATCGTCAGGATATCGTCCATCCGCGCCGGCGCCTTGAAATCGATCTCCATGCGGTGCACGACGAAGACGAGGCCCTCCCGGTCCTCCTCCAGCACGAGGCTCCCCTGCTCGACGCCGAGCAGCCGCAGATAGTCCGTGCGCCCGCGCTCCATGAAATGCAGGTAGCGGGCGTGATAGACGACGCCGGAAAAGTCGGTGTCCTCGTAATAGACCCGCTGCACCAGCCGGTGGCCTGCCTCGGTGAGTTCGCCCGAGAGCGAATGGGTCGTTCCGCTCACGCTGCTGTCCCTTCCCTGACGATGAGATGCTCGCCCGCCGCCGGCAGCCGGTCTATGCGGTCCGCGACGAATTGCGGCTTCAGCCGGTGTGCGGCGAGCGCCTGCGGGGTGGCCTTCAGCCAGCGGAACTCCACCTCGACGCCGTCCAGAACACGATGCACGATGTCCTCCTCATGGAAGGGAAACGGCTGGGCGAGCGAAAGCAGGTAATAGAAGCCGAGCTCATGGGCCGTATAGCCTTCATAGGAGAAGAAGTTCTCGACGGTCCACAACAGGCGGTCGATGCTGGCTTCCCGATGCAGTTCCTCGCGCATTTCGCGCAGGATCGTTTCGCGCGAATCCTCGCCGATCTCCGCCCGCCCGCCGGGCAGCGCCCAATAATCATCCCGCGCGCCGCGCTGGGCAAGGATGTATCCCCGATGAAAGATCAGGCCCGCCACCCGGAAGCTGAAGAGCTGCGGCTTGCGATCGATCCGGATCGTGTGGCGGGGGACATCACTCATCCTCGAGCCCCAGCCGGAACTGCGTCGCCTCGATGTCCTTCGGCGGCGTCAGGCCCATATGCTTCCATGCATTGGCGGTCAGGACGCGGCCGCGCGGCGTGCGCTGGATGAAGCCCTGCTGGATCATATAGGGCTCGATGATATCCTCGATCGCGTCGCGCGGCTCTGAAAGCCCCGCCGCGATCGTCTCGATGCCGACCGGGCCGCCGCCGAAATTATGCGCGATCATCGAGAGATAGCGCCGGTCGAGCTGGTCGAGGCCCATATTGTCGACGAGCAGCCGCGTCAGCGCCTCGTCGGCGATTTTCTGGGTGACGGCCTCCGCCCGCGCCACCTCGGCGAAGTCGCGCACCCGGCGCAAGAGGCGGCCGGCGATGCGCGGCGTGCCGCGCGCCCGGCGGGCGATCTCGCGCGCGCCCTCGTCCGTCATGCCGAGCCCCATCAGCCGCGCGCCGCGCCGCACGATCGATTCCAGCTCCTCGACGGTGTAGAAATTGAGCCGCACCGGAATGCCGAAACGGTCGCGCAGCGGCGTCGTCAAAAGGCCGAGGCGCGTGGTGGCGGCGACGAGGGTGAATTTCGACAGGTCGATCTTCACCGAGCGCGCCGCCGGGCCCTCGCCGATGATGAGGTCGAGCTGGAAATCCTCCATGGCCGGATAGAGGATCTCCTCGACGGCCGGGTTGAGGCGGTGGATCTCGTCGATGAAGAGCACGTCGCGCTCTTCCAGATTGGTCAGCAGCGCCGCGAGGTCGCCGGCTTTCGCGATGACGGGGCCGGAGGTCGAGCGGAAATTGACGCCGAGCTCCTTGGCCATGATCTGCGCCAGCGTCGTCTTGCCGAGGCCGGGCGGGCCGACGAAGAGCACATGGTCGAGCGCCTCGCCGCGGTTCTTCGCCGCCTCGATGAAGATCTTCAGGTTGGCGCGCGCCTCCGCCTGGCCGGTGAAATCGTCCAGCGTCTGCGGGCGCAGGGCCGTGTCGATGTCCTCGCCGCGCTTGTCCGGCGAAAGCAGTCTGGTCTCGTCGCTCATTGCGCCCTAATCCCATTGTCCACGGTGGAAGGCAACCGCCTCACCGCGACAATTCCTTGAGGCCGAGGCGGATGAGTTTCGCGCTGTCCGCCCCCTCCCCGCCGTTCTTCAGCGCGGCCGCGACGGCATTGGCCGCCTGGTCGCGCGAATAGCCGAGATTGGTGAGCGCCGAGACGGCGTCGGCCACCGGCGCGGCGGCGACGCCCTCGCCGATCTCCTGCTTGAGCCCGATGGCGGCCGAGGCCTCGCCCGCGAAGGCCGGCGCCTTGTTGCGCAGCTCCGTGACGATGCGCACCGCCACCTTCGGCCCGACGCCCGGCGCGCGCGACACGGCGGTCTTGTCCTGCAGCGCGATGGCATTGGCGAGCTCCCCCGGCGTCAGCGTCGACAGCACCGCCAGCGCCACCTTGGAGCCGACGCCCTGCACGCTCTGCAGCAGCCGGAACCATTCCCGCTCCAGCGCCGTCAGGAAGCCGAACAGGCGGAACTGGTCCTCGCGCACATAGGTCTCGATGAACAGCACCGCCGCCTCCCCCACCGAGCCGATCCTGCCGAGCGTTCGCGCCGAGCAATGGGCGACATAGCCGACGCCGTGCACGTCGAGGACCACATGATCCTCGCCGATCTCGTCGATGGTGCCTTTGAGTTTGCCGATCATGGGAAGGTCCGTCAGGGATGGGTTTCGGGAGAGACGATGTCGAGGGCGGGGAAATAGGAGCGGTAGCGCGCGGCATCGCGGGTGAGCAGGCGGTGCGAGCGCATTGCGGCATGGGCTCCGACGAGGAAGTCGGGCAGCGTGCGCTCACGCAGGCCGCCCGCCCGGCGATAGGCGTAATGCGCCCTGCCGGCCGTGAAGGCCGCCTCATAGGAAAACGGCTCCCGCCGCATGCGCAGCCAGCCGAAGGCGAAGTTCAACTCCAGTTCACTCAGCGGCGAGGCCGCAAGCTCCGACCAGACCACGGGATGGAGAACCAGCTCCCCTTCCTCGGCGCAACGCTTCAGCGCCGCCAGCGACCAGACCCGCTGCGGACGGTCGGGACCGAGAATATCGATGAGGACATTGGTATCAACGAGGGTCGAGGTCATCGCGCGGCCCCCGCAGCCATTCGAAATATTCCTCGGGCGTCATGCCGCCCAGATCCAGCATGCCCGCGACGCTGGCCGCCCAGGCGTCGAAATCCTTGAAGTCGGACCTGCCGTCACCGACCTTGACCAGCCTCACACCGTCGTCCGCCACGATGAAATCGACCTCCGAGCCGGGCTCGATGGCGAGCCGGTCGCGGATATCCTTCGGGATCGTCACCTGGCCTTTTTCCGTCACGCGCACGGTAATACCTCCAAGGTATTACCTACCCGGCCAACCGGAACAAGTCAAGAACAAATCAGCCCGCCAGCTTGGCGAGACGGCCGGAGAGGCCCTGGCGGTTATGGGCGTGGCAGATGGCGATGGCGAGCGCGTCGGCCGCATCGTTGCCGACGAAGGTGGCCTTGGGCATCAGCACCTTCAGCATCATGTGGATCTGCTGCTTCTCGCCGTGGCCGACGCCGATCACCGCCTTCTTGACGGCGTTCGGCGCATATTCGGCGACCGGCAGGCCCGCGCGGGCCGGCACCAGCATGGCGATGCCGCGCGCCTGGCCGAGCTTCAGCGTCGCGGTGGCGTCCTTGTTGACGAAGGTCTGCTCCACGGCGGCCTCGTCGGGCCGGTAGCCGTGCACGATCTCGGCGAGCCCGTCGTGCAACTGGCAGAGCCGCGAGGCGAGGTCCATGTCGCCGTCCGACGTCACCGTGCCGGAGGCGACGAAGCGCAGCGAGTTGCCGAGCGTCTCGATGACGCCCCAGCCGGTGCGGCGAAGCCCCGGATCGATGCCGATGATGCGAATCGTGCCCTGCATGTCGAAACCCTAACCCTGTCGGACGGACCCTGCCAGCGAAATGTGAACAAAACAAAAACAAAGCAACGCTTCGCGAATTCCCGAAAATCCCCGCTTGGATTCGAGAAAACTGAACCTACATGGGAGAGCGATCAAATTCCCTTACAAGAGGCCGCTCCCATGGTGCCCTTCTCCATCCTCGACCTGTCCCCGGTCATCGAAGGCGGCACCGTCGCCCAGTCGCTGGAAAACTCCCGCCGCCTGGCGCAGGAAGCCGAGGCCCTCGGCTACAAGCGCTTCTGGCTCGCCGAGCATCACGGCATGCGCGGCATCGCCAGCGCCGCCACCTCGCTCGTCATCCAGCATGTCGCGGCGGGCACGCGGACGATCCGCGTCGGCGCCGGCGGCATCATGCTGCCCAACCATTCGCCGCTGGTCATCGCCGAGCAGTTCGGCACGCTCGCCGCCCTCTTCCCGGGTCGCATCGACCTCGGCCTCGGCCGCGCGCCGGGCACGGACATGCGCACGGCGCAGGCGCTGCGCCGCAATCTCGACAGCGCCGCCAACAATTTCCCGCAGGACGTCATCGAGCTGATGCAGTTGCTCGGCCCGCCGGCGCCGGACCAGAAGGTCCTTGCCGTGCCGGGCGCGGACAGCAACGTGCCGGTCTGGCTGCTCGGCTCCAGCCACTATTCGGCGCATCTGGCCGGCATGCTCGGCCTGCCCTTCGCCTTCGCCTCGCATTTCGCGCCGGACATGCTGCTGACGGCGCTGGAAATCTACCGCGAGCGCTTCGAGCCCTCGCAATATCTCGACAGGCCGCATGCCATGGTGGGCGTGATGGGCGCGGCCGCCGACACGGACGCGCAGGCCGACCACCTCTTCACCTCCATGCAGCAATCCTTCGTGCGCCTGCGCCGCGGCGCGCCCGGCGCGTTCCCGCCGCCGGTCGACAGCATGGACGGCCTCTGGAGCGGTGAGGAGCGCGTCATGGTGGAGCACACGCTGCAATATGCCGTCGTCGGCGGGCCGAAGAAGATCGAGCGCCGCATCGCCGATTTCCTGGCGCTGACCAAGGCGGACGAGCTGATCGTCTCCATGCCGGTCCACGATATGGAGGCGCGGGTGAAATCCCTGCGGCTCTTCGCCGGAGCGCAGCAGGCGCTTGCCAGGGCGGCATGACGAAAAAGGCCGGGGCCTTGCGGCGCCCGGCCTTTCTCATGATGGATGCAGCGGCGATCAGGCCGAGAGCTTGGCCATGACCTCGTCGGAAACCTCGAAGTTCGAATAGACGTTCTGCACGTCGTCGTCGTCTTCCAGCGTATCGATGAGCTTCATCAGCGACTGCGCCTTCTCCTCGTCGACCGGCACGGTGTTCTGCGCCCGCCAGATCGCCTTGACGGTCTCGGCCTCGCCGAGCGTGTCTTCCAGCGCCTTGGAGACCTCGCCGATATCTTCGAAGCCGCAGATGATCGTGTGGCCGTCCTCGTCCGTCTCCACGTCCTCGGCGCCCGCCTCGATGGCGGCTTCCATCACGGCGTCGGCGCTGCCGGCGGAAAGCTTGTAGGTGATCTCGCCGACGCGGTCGAAGGAGAAGGAGACCGAGCCGGTCTCGCCCAGCGCCCCGCCGGCCTTGGAGAAGGTCGAGCGGACGGAGGAGGCGGTGCGGTTGCGGTTGTCGGTCAGCGCCTCGACGATGACGGCGACGCCGCCCGGGCCGTAGCCCTCGTAGCGCACTTCCTCGTAGTTCTCCGCGTCGCCCCCGGCGGCCTTCTTGATGGCGCGCTCGATATTGTCCTTCGGCATAGACTGCGCCTTGGCGTTCTGGATCGCCAGGCGCAGGCGCGGGTTCATCGCCGGATCGGCCATGCCGGTCTTCGCCGCCACCGTGATTTCACGGGCGAGCTTGGAGAACATTTTCGACCGCACGGCGTCCTGCCGACCCTTGCGGTGCATGATATTCTTGAACTGTGAATGGCCAGCCATGGCACCCCTGTCTTGTTTGGCGCCCGTCCTTCCGGTCGCCTGTCGCTGAGCGGGACGAGACGACGGCGGCGACGCGCCGGTCCGCTGCCCCGATTTTTGGAATGCCGCCTTATAATTTCATTGTCGCCGCGCGTCCAGCAGTCCCGGCGGAGAAAGCGACGGCCGGTTTCAATCCGCCCGCACCCGGGCGCGGCTGAGGAGGAAGGAGTGGCCGTCGGCGCGCTCGCAGGTCAGCCCCGTGCGCTCCGAATAGCAGGTGAACGGGCCGGCGCGCCAGACTTCGCCGTAGTCGAGCGTCCTCTCCGCCCCGCAGCAGCCCTGGTCGCCGACATTCGTCAGCACCCTGCCCTTGCCGCCGCGGCCGAGGATGGCGCGCACATATTTCGGCGCGACCCGGTCGCAGGAAAGCTCAGGCCCGCCGTCCTCGGGCTGGTAGACGTCCGTGCCGCCCTCGGGCGTGTAGACGCAGCCGATATTGCCCGACGGCATGACGAACTCCTCCGCCGCGCCGAGCGCCCGCACCGGCGCCTTCTCCTCCGGCTGCTTCGCCGCCCCGCGCGGCTCGCCGGATTCCATCGCGGGCCCGCCCGGCGTCGGCGCGCTGTTGGCAAGCGCCACGGCGGCGGAAAGCAGCAGGGCAAGAACGGCAAGACGAGAACGCATGACAGGACTCCGGCATCAGACGCCGGAGAGAATATGAATCGTCGGGCGCTTCGGCAAGCCGCGCACGGAAACGGCGATCGACGCGCTGTCGTCCACCACCGCGTCGAAGCCTTTGCCGAACATCGCGAGGAAATGGTCGATCGGCGGGCCGCGGCGGTGCATCGGCAGGATCAGCGAGGAGCGCAGGCGCTGCACGACGCGGCTCATGCTGTCCGCGCCCATGGTCAGCCCGCCGTCGACCGGCACCATCAGCACGTCGAGCCGGCCGATCTCGGCATATTGCCTTTCGGTCAGCTCGTGATGCAGATGGCCGAGATGGCCGATGCACAGGCCCGCCACCTCGAAGATGAAGATGGAATTGCCGTTCGGCTGCATCGCCCCGCCCCGGCCGCGGATATCGGTCGGCACGTTGCGGATATAGGTGTCGCCCACCACCACGTCATGGTCGGCGCCCTTGTCGGAGGCGTCGTCCCAGCCGTGCAGCACATGCTCTATGCCGGGGTCGGGATGGAGCGTGTAATGGCTCGAATGCGCCCGGTTCATCGTCACCACGGTCGGCAGCGCCGGCGGCCTGTACCAGCCGTTGTAGTCGGTGGCGATCCTCACGCCCGCCGGCGTCTCGATGAAGAAGGTCGAGTGGCCGATATAGGTGATGCGCACCTCCTCGTTCGCCTTGGCCTGCACCTCAAGAGCGGCTTCGGCGGGAAAGCTGGCGAAGGTGACCGAGGGCAGCGCGCGGGCGATCATCTGGCACTGGCTGACCGGCGCTTCCGCCTGCGCCAGCAAGGGGCGCGGCGCGGAAAAGAGCGCAAGGGCGGCGGCGATCAGCGGAATGAGCAGGAGATGCGGCATGGGCGGCTCCGATCAGTCGGGGCGACTATGCGCCCGGCGGCCGGGCGGGTCGAGCCTCGGCGACGGACGGGGCGATCACAATCCCTTGAGCGCCACTTTGCCGGAACCTTGCCCGCCGCCTCACGTTCCCTCCCGCACATCCATCAAAGACGAGGTACAGCCATGTCCAATCTCACCCGCGCGCGGGAAAATCCCAGGGAACAGCTTTTCGACGAGATCGACCGCATCCATGCCGGCATGCTCGGCATCGAGGGCAGCCACATGCACATGCAGCCGATGGCTCCCCAGCTCGACCGCCAGAGCGCGACGATCTGGTTCTTCACCAAGACGGACACGCAGCTCGCCGAGGCCGCCTCGCCGGGCGCACGCGCGCATTTCTGCGTCGTCGGCAAGGACCACGACTATCATGCCTGCATCGCCGGCCGCCTTTCCGTCCGCAAGGACCCGGCGAAGATCGACGAATACTGGAGCTCCGTGGTCGAGGCGTGGTTCGACGGCGGCAAGGACGATCCCAGCCTCACCATGCTGGCGCTGGAGATGGACGACGCCGAGATCTGGGCCTCGACGGGCAGCTCGCTGAAATTCGGCTGGGAGATCGCCAAGGCCAATCTGAGCGGCGACGAGGAGCCGGATGTCGGCGTGAAGACCCGCGTCACCTTCGACGCCGGCCCCGCCGGACGCCTGCGCGGCGTGGTGTGAGCCTCAGCGCCAGAAGTCCGGCACGGTCTCGGCAAGGCGCGGGCCGAGCCTGAGCGGCGCGACCTTCTCGGCAAGGCCGGTGCGATCGGAGATCTCCACCGCCATGCCGCAGATCGTCGCCGGGCCGGAGGCCGCCTCGAAGCGGCCCTTCGGCATTTTCGAGATGAAGCGGTTCAGCGGCTCCTCCTTGTCGATGCCGAGCGAGGAATCATAGTCGCCGCACATGCCGGCGTCGGACATATAGGCCGTGCCGCCGTTGAGGATCTGGCAGTCGGCGGTCGGCACATGGGTATGCGTGCCGACGACGACGCTGGCGCGCCCGTCGACGAAATGGCCGAAGCACTGCTTCTCGCTGGTCGCCTCCGCATGGAAGTCGAAGACGATCGCATCCGCCTGCTCGCCGAGCGGGCAGGAGGCGAGGATCGATTCGCCCGCCGTGAAGGGATCGTCCAGCTCGGGATGCATGAAGACGCGGCCCATGATGTTGGCGACGAGCACGCGCGCGCCGTTGCGGGCGATGAAGAGGTTCGCGCCGCGGCCGGGCGTGCCGGCCGGATAGTTGGCGGGACGCAGGAACTGGTCGTGCCGGCCGGCGAAGCCGACGGCCTCCTTCTGGTCCCAGACATGGTTGCCCGTCGTCACCACGTCCGCGCCGGCCTGGATCGTCTCCAGGAAGATATCCTCGGTGATCCCGAAGCCGCCGGCCGCGTTCTCGCCGTTGACGACGACGAAATCCAGCTTGAGATCGCCGATCAGGCCCGGCAGGCGCTGCCAGACGGCCGTCCGCCCGGTCTTGCCCACCATGTCGCCGAGAAAGAGAAAACGCATCGATCTGCCTTATGAAACCTGTTGGAACCTGCGAAGGCCGCTTTCCGTGAGAATGCCGTCCAGCGGCACGTCATGCGGCTCGGCGGGTACTGATGCCACTTCCTGGCAGTCGAAGGCAATGCCGATCAGTTTCGGCGCGCGGCCTTTCGTCTTGAGGCGGTCGATGGCGCGGTCGTAATGTCCCGCCCCATAGCCGATGCGGTGCCCTGTCCGGTCGAAGGCGGACAGCGGCACGAGCAGGATATCCGGATCGAGCACGGCCGCCTCCGGCCCCGGCCCCGTCGTGCCGAAGCCGGTCTTCACGACGGGCGCGCCGACGACAAGCTCGCGGAAGACGATGGTCTCGCGGTCGAGCACGACGGGCAGGCAGAGCCGCGCGCCGCGGCTGCGTAGATACGCCATCAGCGGGCGCACATCCGCCTCCGAGCGGATCGGCCAGAAGCCCGAGATCACCGTGCCGGGGTCGAATTCGAGACGGTCGCCCGCCTTCTCCACCATGGCGAGGCTGCCCTCGATGCGCGCCTCGGGCGTCATCGCGTCGCGCAGGGCCAGCCGCTCGTTGCGGATCGCCGCCTTCAGGTCCTTCGGTGTCGTCACGGGTCGCTCCAGCTTCTCTGCCGTGGCTTACCAGCTAGCAGCGCCGGAAGGCAAATCCGCCTCGCTTTGCGACATGGCGGGCCTGTCCCGCGATGGAACAGGGCGGCCAGAAGCGGCCGGCCGCCGTTAAGCATCGGAACAGCTTGCACTTTGCGCGCCCGTTCGGCGCCTTTAAACGGGACGCATGGCCTCGGAAAAACATCCTTCCCACCGACCCGAACTGACCGAGATCGAGAAGCGGTGCCTTCAACTCGCCGCCAACGGCATGACGCCCACCGCCATCGCGCTCGACACCGGCCTGACGATGCCGCGCCTGCGCGAGGAAACATGCAGCGCCGTCGACAAGCTCGGCGCCCGCAACGTCACCGGCGCGATCACCCGCGCCCTGCGGCTGGGCCTGATCTAGAACATTTCCGGTGAACCGGAATTCGCCGGAAAGGCTCTAGGCGGCGGCGGAGGTCTCCGCCAGCCGCAGCATGGCCTCTGCCGCCCCCTCGTCGGTGATCAGCGTGTTGCAGCCGATGCGCCGGATCGTCGCGCGGATGGCCGGCGCCCGGTGCGCGCCGCCGGAGACCAGCACGATATGGCGCGCCTTCTTCACCGTGTCGAGATCGATGGACATGACGCGGTGGCGGATCGGGTGGTCGATCGTGCGGCCCTCGGCATCGAGGAAGTTGCACATCGTATCGCACACGCAGCCGGCGGCGATCAGCTCGTCCAGCTCCTGCCGCGCGATGAAGTCGCGCGACAGCGAGCTTGCCTGCGGGCCGATGTCGCCGCAGCTCACAACCGCGATATCCATGTTCTCCGCCAGGTCGAACAGGGTCTTCAGGCCGCATTTCTCGATGAGGCTGCGCTTCGTCTCGCCGCTGTCGACCAGCAGCGGCGCGAGGAACAGGTAGCATTCCGCGCCGAGCTGGCTCGCCAGTTGCCAGGTATATTCGATGGGGTTGATGTGGTGCGCCTCCACCACCCCGCCGAGCAGCGAGACGACCTTCACCCTTTCGCGCCGCGCGGGGCGGAAGCTGGCGAGCGAGGCGGTCAGCGTGCGCCCCCAGCCGACGCCCACGGTGCAGTCGTCCGGGATCGCTTCGGTGAGGAACTGGCCGAGCGCGCGCCCGACGCTCCTTGCCGTCGCCTCGGCGCTGCCCGCCGCCGGCACCACCACCGCCTCGTCGAGCCCGTAGGCCTTCTCCAGCCGCACGGCGAGCTCGACGCAGTCGGCGACGCCCTCGTTGATCCAGATCTGCACCTCGGAGCGCTTCAGCGCCTCGTCGAGCATGCGGATGACGGTGGTGCGGCTGACGCCGATCTTCTCCGCCACGTCCTTCTGGGTGAGGCCCTGATTATAATAGAGCCAGGCCGCCCGGAGCCGGAGCGCCGCCGATTCCGAATAGGCCGTATGCGTATCGCGCCGAAGCCTTGCCACGTCGCCTCCATCTGTCTGCATTCGTTTCGGCCACCTTACCATATCGCGCGACAAATGCGACATATGTCCAGAAGATTGAGCAAAAGTGCTTGACTTTCCCCCAGGGAAACGTCGATAGTCCGCCCATATCCGCTGGCGGCATTCCGCCGGCGGATGAGGCGTGCCAGCGCATGCAGCGGCCGAAACGGAAGCACGGCCGGCCCATGCGCTTTCACGGGAACATGGAGGAGGGCCCGGCGTTCCGTCAGGAGCGCGGCCCCGGCAACAACATTCGGGATTTCGGATATGACGTCCAAGCTTGAACAACTGCGTGCGATGACGACCGTGGTGGCGGATACCGGCGACATCGAAGCCGTTCGCCGCCTGAAGCCGGTCGATTGCACGACCAACCCCACCATCGTCCTGAAGGCACTCGGCACGCCGGCCTTTGCCGATGCGGTGACGGAAGCGGTCCGCTGGGGCCAGTCGCAGGGCGGAAATCGCGAGGGCGTCGTCTCGGCCGTCGCCGACCGCCTTGCCATCTCGGTCGGCGCTGCCCTGGCCGAACTCGTGCCCGGCCGCGTCTCGACGGAAGTCGACGCCGACCTTTCCTTCGATACCGAAGCCTCCATCGCCAAGGCCCGCGAGATCATCAAGGCCTATGACGCGCGCGGCATTTCCCGCGACCGCATCCTCATCAAGCTCGCCTCCACCTGGGAAGGCATCCGCGCCGCGGAAGTGCTGCAGAAGGAAGGCATCGACTGCAACCTGACGCTGCTCTTCAGCAAGGCCCAGGCCATCGCCTGCGCCGATGCCGGCGTCTTCCTCATCTCGCCCTTCGTGGGCCGCATCCTCGACTGGCATGTCAAGGCTTCCGGCAAGACCTTCACCGCCGAAGACGATCCGGGCGTCCTG
>JBDHSZ010000114.1:0-12013 GCA_039812945.1 Shinella sp. | reverse complement strand
GATCCGCTCGCCGGCATGCTGGCGGGCGGCATCATGGCCGGGCTCATCGGCGGCGCGGTCGCCGTGGTGGCGCTCAGGCTCGACCCGGTATTCATGGCCCTGGTGACCTTCGCGCTGCATCTCAGCCTCAGCCCGATCCTGGTGGCCGGGCGCGGCTTCGGCACCGGAGGAACGCAGGGCATACTGGGCATCCCGCCGATCGCGCTGGGCAGCTATACTTTCGGCACCGCCGACAAGCTTCCTTGGTTCCTCGGCGCCTTCGTGCTGGCGGCGATCGCCGTCACGATCGTCTTCCGGGTGGTCAACCCGCCCTTCGGCTTCGCCTTCAAGGCGATGCGCGACGGCCCGGTGCAGGCGCGCAGCATCGGCATCAACGCGTTCCGCTACAAGACGGCGGTGTTCATGCTGGCGGCGGCGCTGACCGGGGTGGCCGGAGGCTATTACGCGCATTACTCCGGCTCGATATCGCCGCGCATCCTCAGCCTCGACACCTTCCTGCTGGTGTTCGGCATGCTGATCGTCGGCGGACGCGGGCGGCTCACCGGGGCCCTGTTCGGGGTGGTGATCGTGACGGTGATGAACGAGACCCTGCGCAGCTCGGGCGAGATCCGCCCCCTCGTGCTCGGTCTCCTGGTGGTGGGGATCGTGATGTTCGTGCCCAACGGCGTGATGGACCTCACGAAGCTGCTGCCGTGGCGCGCCATCCGCAAGGCCGGGCGCTGAAGCGACCCGCTGAAACCGAGGAGGCCGCGATGGCGGACACAGACGAACTGCATCCCCTGCTTTCGGCCGCCGTCCTGCGGCCCTTCTGGGACGAGACGGTCGCGCCGCGGCCTGCCTGCCCCGCCCTGGCGCAGGATGCCGGCTGCGACCTGGCGATCGTCGGCGGCGGCTTCACGGGCCTGTGGACGGCGCTGATGGCCCGCCGCCGCCGGCCGCAGGCCCGCATCCTGCTGCTGGAGGCGGGGCGATGCGGCGACGCCGCCTCGGGACGCAACGGCGGCTTCTGCGCGCCGTCGGTCTCGCATGGCGTGGGCGTCGCCCTGCGCCGCTGGCCGGCGGAGGCGGAGACGCTCGTCCGCCTCGGCCGGGCGAACCTCGATGAACTGGCGGCCGATGTCGAGGCCTACGGGCTCGACGCGGAGTTCGAGCGCGAGGGCAAGCTGAACCTCGCCGGCAAGCCCTGGCAGATCGAGGGCCTGCGCGCGATGCAGGAGAACTATCGCCGCTTCGGCATCGCCACCGAATTCCTCGAGGGCGCGGCGCTCCGCGCCCGGTTCGACAGCCCCGCCTATCAGGCCGGCCTGTTCGAGCCGAACTACGCGCTCGTGAACCCCGCGCGCATGGTGGCCGAACTGCGGCGCGTGGCGCTGGCGGAGGGGATCGCCCTCCATGAGGACACGCCGGTCCTGCGCCTGCGCGACACGACGGGCGCGGTCGAGCTCGAGACCGCCGGCGGCGTGGTCCGGGCCCGGCAGGTCATGCTGGCGACGAACGCCGCGCCGCCGCTTCTGCGCCGCCTTCGCCACGCCCTGATCCCGATCTTCGACTATGCGATCGTCACGCGCCCGCTGACGGACGACGAACTGGCCGCGACCGGCTGGCGCGGCCGCCACGGAGTCGCCGACAGCGGCAACCAGTTCCACTATGTCCGCAAGACCCGCGACGGCCGCATCCTGTGGGGAGGCCATGACGCGGTCTACCATTTCGGCTCGCGCCGCGACACGGCCCTGCTGAACCGGGCGGCGACCTACAACCTGCTGGCGGGAACCTTCGCCCGCGCCCTGCCGCAGCTTGCCCATGTGCCCTTCACCCATGCCTGGGGCGGCATCATCGACACCTCGGCGCGCACCACGTTCTTCGCCGGGACGGGCTGCGGCGGAAGGCTGGCCTATGCCATGGGCTTCACGGGGCAGGGCGTCTCGGCCAGCCGGTTCGCCGCGCTGGCGATGCTCGACCTGCTCGACGGGCGCGACACCGAGCGCACGCGGCTGGCCATGCTCCGCCGCCCGCCCTTCCCCTTCCCGCCCGAGCCCGCCCGCTGGCTGGGCATCCGCTGGGCCCAGCACGACCTCGCGCAGGAGGACCGGACGGGCCGGCGCTCGCTCCTGCTGCGCTCGATGGACGCGCTCGGGATCGGCTTCGATTCATGAAAGGAACGACCATGCCCGCCACCCCCGCCTTCGTCATCGCCTTCGACCCGGAAGCCACCGCCGCGCGCGAGGTCGTCACCAGCGATCCCGCCCTCGTCGACCGGCCCTATCGTGCCGTGAGCCGGCGGCATTTCGAGAACCGGGCGAAAGGCGCCCTGGCCGGCATCTGGGAGGCCGAGCCCCATCTGGAACGCTGCGCCTGCGACTATGACGAGCTGTGCCACATCCTCGAAGGCCGGGTGCGCCTGACCGACGCCGAGGGCTCGGCCCGCGTCTTCGGTCCCGGCGAGAGCTTCGTCGTCGCCGCCGGCTTCCGTGGAACCTGGGAGAACCTGACCCCGGTGCGCAAGCTGTTCTTCATCCTGTCGGCCGCCGCCGGCACGGCCGGCTGACCGCCGCGCGGGAGCGCTACGGCCCGTCCGCCTGCAGCGGAGCCATGGCGTAGCGGAACTTCGGCACGTCCCAGATGACCTGGACATCCGCGCCGATGAAGCCGGGCAGTTCCGTGAACAGCGTCTCCTTGTACGCGCCGAATGCCTGGGCATCCCGCGTGAGCACCTCGAAAAGAATGCCGTTCTCGCCGAGCGTCAGGCCGATCCACGCGACCTCCGGCTTGCCCTCGAGCACCGCGACCGCCTCCCGCAGCCGGCCCGGCTCCAGCCGCGCGGAGACGAGCGCGTGGAAATTCAGCCCCAGGCTCCGGGGGTTCGGCGCCGCGACGATCTGGATGCTGCCCTCCTCGAGGAGCTGGTTGTAGCGGCTGCTGACGGTGGTCGGGGAAACGCCGAGGATCTTGCTCATCTCGCGGATCGAGATGCGCCCGTCCTCCTGGAGAAGGGCGACGATCTGCAGGCTCAATTCATCCAGTCTGGCCGTCTTTTCCACTGTTCCGCCTCTTCATCAACGAGCACGCCGGATCGAGCGGCGCCTGGCGACGCCGCGACTGCTGCCAGCGCTGCAGGATTTTCAGCCAGAACACGATCATCATTTTCGCCTCCCACGAAATGAATGTTCGTCCTGTTTTTAGCATGAAAAGCATGCATCCGTCCAATTATTCCACTATTGGAGATTCATATGCCCGCGCGGCGATATCTAGGAGGCGGTTTCCCCAAATGTCTTGAGGATATCGATCAATCGCGGCGCCATCTCGCGGATCTCGGTGAGATGGATGGCGGTCAGCCTTGCGAGGACGGCGTCGGCCTTGTCGGTCAGCGCGAGGGTCTGGCGGCGGCGGTCGGCGGGGTCGGAATGCCGGCTCACATAGCCGGCCGCGACGAGCCGGCCGACGAGCTCCGTCGCCGAATGGGGCGCGATCACCAGCCGCTCGGCAAGCCTGCCGACGGTCATCGGCTCTTCCCCGCGATGCCCGCGGATCGTCAGCAGCGCCTGGTGCTGCTGGGCCGGAAGCCCCTCCTGCTGCGCGGCCGAGGTGCTGAAATCCATGAAGCGGCGCAGCGTGTAGCGCAGGTTGGAAAGCGCCTCGTAGTCGGCATCGCTCAACCCGTCCTTGCGCATTCTCCTGCTCCCGCTTCTCCGGCCGACCTTCCGAACCGGCCTTATCCGGCTTATCGCACGAAAGGCCGCCGGGCTAGGAACAATCGACATCGCGGCCCATCGGCCATTCCGCCGGCGGCCCTGTTGATTCATATCGTATTACGATGTATTTGCGGCGACCCGACACCGAAGCGACGGAAAAGCCATGCCGCAGACGAAGCCCCACCCTCGGCCGCACGATTTCACCGGCGGCCTTGCCCGGCGCGAGGCCGGGGACTTCACGACCGACCGGCGCGTGCTGGCGCTGATAGGCATGGCGCTCGTCGTCGGCACCGGCGGCGCGCTTTCGGCCAAGCTGCTGGTCAGCCTGATCGCCCTCGTCACCAATCTCGCATGGTTCGGGCAGCTCAGCCTTGCCAGCAGCGCCCCGGCCGATGCCCCGCGCTCGCTGTGGATGGTGGCGATCCCGGCGATCGGCGGCCTCGTCATCGGCCTGATGGCCCGGTTCGGATCGGAGAAGATCCGCGGCCACGGCATTCCCGAGGCCATCGAGGCGATCCTCATCGGCGGCAGCCGCATGTCGCCGAAGGTCGCGATCCTCAAGCCGCTGTCCTCGGCGATCTCCATCGGCACGGGCGGCCCCTTCGGCGCCGAGGGGCCGATCATCATGACCGGCGGGGCGATCGGATCGCTCTTCGCCCAGTGCTTCCATCTGAGCGCCGCCGAGCGCAAGACGCTTCTCGTCGCCGGCGCGGCCGCCGGCATGACCGCCATCTTCGGCTCGCCGGTCGCCGCCGTCACCCTCGCCGTCGAGCTGCTGCTCTTCGAATGGAAGCCGAGGAGCTTCATCCCCGTCGCGCTCGCCGCCTGCGTCTCGGCCTGCTGGCGGCCCTTCCTGTTCGAGGCCGGCGCGCTCTTTCCCAAGGCGTTCCACATGGACCTGCCCTGGTGGGGCATCGGCCTTTGCGCCGTCATGGGCATCATCGCCGGCCTGCAATCGGGCCTGCTGACGACGCTGCTCTACCGCATCGAGGATGCCTTCGAGGCGCTGCCGATCCACTGGATGTGGTGCCCGGCCATCGGCGGCCTCGCCGTCGGCCTCGGCGGCCTCGTCGAGCCGCGCGCGCTCGGCGTCGGCTACGACATCATCGACGGCCTCCTGAATAGCCGCATGCTGCCGCAGGCCGTGCTGACGATCCTGCTGGTGAAGGCGGCGATCTGGCTGGTGTCGCTGTCCTCGGGCACCTCCGGCGGCGTGCTGGCCCCGCTGCTCATCCTCGGCGGGGCGCTGGGCTGGCTGATCGGCCTGGTGTTTCCCGGCGATCCCGGCTTCTGGGCGCTGCTCGGCATGGCGGCGATGATGGGCGGCACGATGCGCGCGCCGCTGACCGGCACCTTCTTCGCGGTCGAGCTGACCGGCGACGTGTCGAGCCTGCTGCCGCTGCTGGCGGCGACCATCTCGGCCTATGCCGTGACGGTGCTTCTCCTGCGGCGGTCGATCCTGACGGAGAAGATCGCCCGGCGCGGCCAGCACGTCACCCGCGAATACGGCATCGACCCCTTCGAATATGCCCGCGCCCGCGACATCATGATCGAGGAGGTCGACACGCTCGCGGCGGACATGCGCGTCGGCGAGGCCTGCGCCTTCTTCGCCACGACGGAACGCACGCACCGCATCTATCCGGTCGTCGACGACGGCGGAAGACTGAAGGGCGTGGTCTCGCGCGGCGACGCGCTGCGCTGGCAGCAGGACCCGGCGCTCGCCGGGCAGAGCCTCGACGAGCGCGTCTCCGACACCTCGGTCCCGGTCGCCCATCCCGAGGATACGATCGGCTACGTCGCCGACCTGATGCTGGCGACCGATGTCGGCCGCATTCCGGTGGTCGACCCGCAGACCGGCCGCCTCGTCGGCCTCGTGGCGCGAAAGGACCTCCTGCGGCTCCGCCACGCAACCAACACCATCGAGAACGAGCGCAAGCCCTATCTCGGGCCGGGAAAAGCCGGTGCTTGAGGCGCTATGCCTTGCGCGCCGGCCCGGTGTCGAACCCGGCATCGACCTCGGCCATCCACCGGCTGGCATGATCGAACAGAAGCGCGAAATCGTAGCGCCATTCCAGCAGCAGCAATTGCCACGCATTGCCGTCGAGGGCGGCGAGGCGATCGTCGAGCTTCCGCCTCAGGACGGCCAGTTGGTCCGACCGCGGGGAAACGCCATCGCTCCCCTCCGCCGGATGGAGATGAGCCTGCCGGAGCTGCCGGTCGAGCTCGAGAAGCTCGCTCTTCAATATTGTCAGGTCTTCGGACATCGCCATGCTCCTTCCCTCTTCACACACTGAAAATGTATCGTATCACGATATATTTTCAGTGCAACGCCGAATCCGCCCCGAAGCTTGCGCGAGGCTGGATTCACGGTGCCCGCATGAATAATTCCGGTAGAGAAGGTCTTGTGAAATCGGTTTCCAGCCCTTATCCGGCCATGCTAATGTATAGACACAGCTGATTCGCGACTATGGTTCCGCGTCATCATAGTTCGAGGGGCGTTTTACACGGGTTCGGGCTATGGCATCGACATTGAAGAAAGCATTCTTCGCTGCGGCATTCATCATGTCTGCAACAACCGGCCCGGCAATGGCTGGAGATGGCAATTTCTATATAAAGTTCGGCCCGACAACCTTGCGCCCCGCGGAAGATGCGAAGATCAGCGCGGGCGGAAGCATTATTCCCGGCGGGACGGTTTCGATCGCCAGCCATACGACGGCGGGATTCGAGGCCGGTTATAGTTTCACGCCGAACTGGAGCCTCGGATTTACTGGCGGTCTTCCGCCGACCGTCGGCATCCAGGGCGCGGGAACGCTGGCGGGCCTCGGCAAGCTCGGCGCGATCACTTATGGCCCGACGGCGCTGACGTTCCAGTACACCTTCACCGATTTCGGCCGCGTCAAGCCCTATGTCGGCGCCGGCCCGCTCTACATGTTCGTCTTCAGCAACAAGGACGGCGCGGTGAGCGACCTCAAGGTCAAGCCGGCCCTCGGCGCGGCGTTCCAGGCCGGCATCGATTTCGACGTCACGGAGCGCTGGGGCTTCTTCGCCGACGTCAAGAAGACCTATCTGCGCACCAAGGCGACCGGCAACCTCGGCCCGGTCCCCATTTCCGCCGACGTGAAGCTCGATCCGTGGGTGTTCGGGGCCGGCGTCAAGTTCCGCTTCTGATCCCGGCGAACCGCCCGGACGATTTCCGAACGGCGCCCGGCACCGGCCGGGGCCGCAAGGTCATGCGCCCATCCATCGCGGCCAGGTGCCGTCATTCCCTTCCTCAGCGAACCGCTTCCTTCCCCGGCCGGCGAGGGAATGCCTCGCCGTACCCGATGACGGTACGACGCCGTTTTCATCCCTTCGCGAGCCGACCGCCGGGCCGTCCGCCCTCCAGCCTCCCTCCGAGGAAGGAATCGGCGACGATCTGGACGCCATCTTCTTCATAATGGAAGACAGTTAAAACAGGCTCCATATCTGTCCTTCATTATGAATTTTCCAAGTCTATAAATTAAAATATTGAATTTTTCCCCTCAATGATCCGGCAATACTGACGTTTTGAAGTCTTCACGCGCCTTTCCCTGATGAATTTTCTGCAAAAATTCCCGCCGTTAACCTGTTGTTAGGCATGTTATCGGAAATTTCCGGCTGAAAGACATAATCATATGGGCGCCCAAGCCGCCCGAAACCTTTCAGCAAAGGATTTCCGCCATGAGGCGCGCGCTCGCTCTAGCCCTATCGTTGACCGCCATGCCGGCGCTGGCCGCCGACCGGCTGAGCAACTTCGAGTCCCGGGTTGCGGCCGACTGGTCGGGCGCCTATGCGGGCGCCTTCGGCGGCATGGGCATCAGCACCGGCCGCGCCGCCCTCGGCGACTATTCGGGCGTCCTGCTTCCCGCCGATGTCAGCTACGGCCTGTTCCCAACGCAGATCGACGGCCGGCACAATGGCGGCGCATTCGGCGTGAGCGGCGGCGTGAACTTCCAGTCCGGCGCCTTCGTCACCGGCATCGAGGCCGATCTCGGCTACCTGTCGACGCGGGCGCATCATGCGTTCTCACGGCTCGACGACACCCATGTGGTCGCGCCCTGGGACATAAACACCAATACACGCTACGAGACCGAATTCGGCGCCATAGGCACGCTGCGCGCCCGGGGCGGCTATGCCTTCGGCGACACGCTCGTTTTCGCGACGGCCGGCCTGGCCGTCGGCAAGGTGAGCAACCGCTTCGCGCTGGCCCTGCCGGAGATCGGCTATGCCTCGCCCGACTGGAGCGCCTCCGGCATCCGCGCCGGCTATGCGGTCGGCGTCGGCATCGAGCAGCGGCTTTCCAGTTCCGTCAGCCTTAAATTCGAGACGCTCTATGTGAACTTCGCCGACCGGACGGTGATGGGCATCGACTCCGTCGCCTTCCCGGGTGAATCCATCGGCTACCGGTTCCGCAATGACGTCTTCATGCCGCGCCTCGGCCTGAACGTGAAGTTCTAGAGCATTTCCAGCCGAAGCGAAGTCGCTTCGGCGTCGGATAATGCGGCAAAAACAAGAGTCTAGAGCATTTCCGGCGCCGCCCCGGCACCGGACGACGACGCATTCCGGACACCTCGGGTATGGAGTTTCCCGTGCTGAAGACTATCGCGGCAAGCTATCAGCGGCTCATCGACTATTTCGTCCCCCACGCCATCCGGCAGAACCGGGAAGCGTTGAACCCGGCGCGGATGTTCCTCATCAGCCATACGCTCGGGCCGCTTCTGGGCAATACGGTCCCGCTGGCGCTCTACTTCGTCGATGCGACGCCGGGTTTCGATATCGCCGTGCTGGCCCTCAGCATCACGGGCTTCTGGATCTTCCCGTTCCTGCTGCGCCGCGGCTGGGATTACAATCTCCTTGTCGTCACCTCGGTGCTGAACCTCAATTTCTGCATCTACTGGAGCTGCTATTTCAATGGCGGCGTGCTATCGCCGACGCTGCCCTGGGTGCTGCTCATCCCCATTCTCTCCTTCTTCTATATCGGCGGCAACCCGCGCCTCCAGGGCAAGCTGGTGTCGATCTTCGCCGGCGCCTTCGGCCTCTTCCTGATTTTCTTCTACACCACCAATCCGCCGCCGAACGACATCCCCGAGGTGGCGCTCGTCGCGCTGGGCGGGGTGTCGACGATCGCCTCGCTCTGCTACGTCGCCACGATGGCGATCTACTATGCGCGGATCTTCGACGCCGGCGTCGAGCTGGAGAACGAGGTGCGCCGCCGCCGGCAGGCGACGGACAAGCTGCGCACCGCCATCGTCGCCGCCGACGAGGCCGGGCTGCACAAGGCCGAGTTCCTGGCCCGCATGAGCCACGAGCTGCGCACGCCGCTCAACGCCGTGATCGGCTACAGCCAGATCCTGAAGGAAGACGCGCTGGAGAACCAGGACCTGCAGATGCAGGACGACGTCGACCGCATCCACGATGCCGGGCAATATCTCCTGCGCCTCATCAACATCATCCTCGACCTGTCGAAGATCGAGGCCGGCCGGATGCAGTTCAGCCCCGAGGACCATCAGCTCCTCGAGATCGTCCAGGAAGCCACCTCGCGTGTGCGGCAGACCATGCGGGATGCCGGCAACACGCTGGAACTGTCCATCGAGACCGGCGATTGCGTCGTCAATACGGACAAGCAGCGTCTCCTGCAGATCCTCGGCGCCATTCTCGACAACGTCCCGGTCCATGCCCCCGGCGCGAATGTCGAGCTGCGGTGCCGCTTCGCCAGCATCGAGCATCCCCGCGACGGCTTTGAGATCACGGTTGCCGACAATGGCGGCGGCATCGCCCCCGAGCGGCTGGCCACCCTGTTCGAATCCCTCGTCGACCAGCGCGACGCGGCGGCGAGCAAATACGGCGGCACGGGCCTCAGCCTGACGATCTCGCGCAAGCTGGCCCATGCCATGGGCTGCGACCTCTCCGTCAGGAGCGCCCTCGGCGAGGGAACATGCTTCACGATCCTTGTTCCGTGCTCCTGGTCGCCCCATGCCGCGGACACCGGCCGGGCGGCACAGGCGGCCTGATCCGGCTCTCCGGCAGGATCCCGGCCGAGGGCCCTTGCCGGAGCGCTGTCCGGGAACCAGAACTTTTTACTGTAAATTGTCCGGCAATATAAACTTTACCTATATTTCTGTCCTTCGAACAAAACTTCCCCGGCTTCAAAAGAAACTGCGTCAAATATTAACCATCCCTCCGTAAGTCCCTGAAACAACTAGTATTTTAACGAATTTTTATTTGAGGGCTTCTACTGTTCTCCTTGTCAAGGACACAACGGGGAGTAAAAAATGTTCAATAAACCCACCACAATCGACGGCGTTCCGGAAACGGCCCTGCAGGGCAGCATGCGCGATTTCCGCGTGATGGAAGGCAGCGATCTTCTGGCGCGCTGCGGCGCTTTCTATAACTGGCAGGACAACAGGCGGCAGTCGGGCACCTGGCCCTTCTCCCGCGCCACCGAGACGGGCCCGGCCGCAAGCTGCGCCGTGCGCGACGACAGCGGCAACCTGACCACCGGCGTCAATTTCGCCTCGCAGGACTATCTCAGCCTTTCCTCGCATCCCGAGGTGCTGGCCGCGGCCAAGGCCGCCATCGAGGAATTCGGCGCGCATTCGGCAGGCTCTCCGGCGCTTGTCGGCAACACCTCCACCTCCGTCGCCCTGGAACGCCGCCTGGCGCAGTTCCTGAAGATGGAGGAGGCGATCCTCTTCCCGACCGGCTGGGCCGCCGGCTTCGGCGTCATCAAGGGCCTGGTGCGCTCGCACGACTATATCGTCATGGATGCGCTGGCCCACGCCTGCCTGCAGACCGGCGCACAGGCTGCGACCCGCAACGTCGTGATGTTCCGCCACAACGACGTCGAGCACTGCCGCCAGCGTCTGGCCGACATCCGCGCCCGCGATCCGCAGGCCGGCATCATGGTCGTGACCGAGGGCCTCTTCTCGATGGACAGCGACACGCCGGACATCACCGCCCTGCAGGACCTCGCCCATGAATACGGCGCGACGCTGATGGTCGACGTCGCCCACGACCTCGGCTCCCTCGGCATCGACGGCACCGGCCATATCGGCATCCAGAACATGCTGGGCAAGGTCGACCTGGTGATGGGCAGCTTCTCCAAGACCTTCGGCTCCAACGGCGGCTTCGTGGCCACCAATTCGCGGGCGGTGAAGGAGTACCTGCGGTTCTATTCGCCGAGCTGCACCTTCTCCAACGCCCTGTCGCCGGCGCAGGTCGCCACGATCACCAAGGCGCTCGACATCGTCGAATCCGTCGAGGGCAGGAACCTGCGCGGCAAGCTGATGACCAACATCGTCAACCTGCGCGCCCGCATCCGCGCCCGCGGCATGGACTGCTACGGCGATCCTTCGGCGATCGTCGCGGTGAAGACCGGCGACGAGGGCCTCGCCCGCATGACGGCGCGCGCCCTGCCGCAGATGGGCCTGATCTCGAACCTGGTCGAATTCCCGGCCGTCGGCAAGGGCCTCGCCCGCTTCCGCCTGCAGGTCATGGCCGGCCATACCGACGAGGAGATCACGGCCGCCGCCAACCGGCTCGACGCCGCCATGCAGCTCGCCCGCACGCAGCTCGAGAAGGGCTACGACGCAGCGAACGAGCGAATGGCCGGCTAGCCGCAACGATATCGGCCGCACGATGGCGGAGTGGGACACATGACCAACAGCAAGATCATCAACTGGTTCATCCCGCAAAGCGTGATTCAGGGGCGTACGAACCTCGAAACGGCTCGTATCTTCGTCTTCACGCACCTGGCCGGCCCCGTCATCGTGCAGCCGATGGGCATCTACCTCTACGCAGTGACGCCGACGGTGACGCTGCAATTCATCATCCTGATGGCCGGCATCGTCAGTTTCTGGGCGCTGCCGTTCATCCTGCGCGCCACCGGCAACATGACGCTGGTGACCGCCTTGTCCTTCCAGGGGCTGACCAGCGTCTCCCTGTTCGGCACCTATTTCTACGGCGGGTTCAGCTCGCCGTTCCTGCCCTGGCTGGTCATCAGCCTGATGCTCGGCCTGTTCTACCTGTCGCGCAAGCTGGCCTTCGTCATTAGCGTGTTCACCTGCAATCTGGCGACATTCCTGGCCGCCGTCGCCCTCTTCGGGCTTCCCAACGACATACCCGCGGAGCATCTGCGCCTGCTCGGCTGGCTTTCGATCGTGGCGGCCGCCATCTACATGACGTGGATGGCGCTCTACTATTCCCGCGTCATGGCGCTGCGCTCCGAACTGGAGACCGAGGCCGAGCGCTTTCACGCGACGGTCACCGAACTGCAGCAGGCACAGAAGATCGCCGAGAAGGTCAAC
>JBDHSZ010000113.1:0-12188 GCA_039812945.1 Shinella sp. | reverse complement strand
TGATCTCCGTCGAATCTCAGAAATCCGACTGAATCATAACCTGCTGAAATCACTCGCTCCTTTTTGGAACGGACACTTACACTATCAGTCACGCCTTCAACCACGGCTACGCAGGATGGAGAATTGTTCGCCGCAACAAAGCGGAGCAGGTCAATAATCATCCAATAATGATTCTCTGCAGTCGCAAGCTTCCCAGCCCGAGCTTTTCGCCCGAAACTCTGGGCAGCACGTTCAATGAACTTTGCGGGCCAACCGGCGATGATCAAGGACTCGAAACTGAAAGGTTTCTCGAAGCAGAAAACGATATGCCGATTTTGGGCGACACCTGCCCTCCAGGCTTCCTCAGCCGCTTTCACGTGGTCACTATGGGGCCGACGCCTCAGGCGGTCGCTAGGCACGCCCATAGTCTCGGCCAAAGCTTTTCGACTGATGGTCAGGCCATCTTTGTCGATAGGAGGATTGACAAGTAGACGCTGCAAAACCTCAAGCTCTGAGGCAATAGCAAGAGGCACATATTTCCAATCAGCGACCTTCTCGTCATATTCAGATATAAGGTCAGACAGCTTCGGGAAGCGCGTCAGGAGGTTTGTGATGTCTGATACGCCGAAATGGTCCAGCAGCTGTTTGCGGCTGATCTTTTCGTCGCGGATGTCCAGTGTACCGTGCGCGAGATTGTCATCGAGCCACGCACGCATCTGTGGCAGCTTCCTATAGACGTCACCTTCATCTAGCCCTACGGCGTCTTCGTACGCCCGTACAATTTCAAGATAGAAATTCAACGCCGACGCCGTGAAGCGAAGACTTTCGGCGATCTCTTTACGATGAATTCTACCGTTTCGACCTCGCACCAGCGTACCAGCCAGGATGCGAGCATTTAGAAAATCAACTAGCTGCTTTGCTGAGGACTTAGGCTGGTAGAACTGGAACTTATATAGTGAGGGATATATCTCAACGATCCGCCGTCCTGCAGGATCGTTTGGAAGTGAGCCGTCCGCTGGAACGGTGGGCTTCGAAGATATATGTCGCACGCCCTCCAATGGTTCGACAAATGGGAGCAAACTCTCGTAGTCAAGGAGAATTGCATCTTGGACTCTGATTGAACCTTCATGAACGCCGAGCACGCGACCAAGGTACTTTTGATCGATCCGATCCACGTTTCGGGATGCGCGAGGAATACGTGCCGCGACAAAAAGCTCGTTGAGTAAGGTGACCAACCGAAATTTCGCAGACTTCGGATCATAGTTCTGATGTTTTTCTAGAACGGGATATTGCTCCAGGAGACCGGTGACTGTTTTTACAGCGTTGTAGGTTTCTGAAGTGTCAGATACGTCGCCCGTCGCTTCGTCAAGCAAAGGCATGCCAATGGTTAGGTCGCGCCGACGCCTTATCAGCATTTGCCCGTGCTCTGAGCATGGCACTGGCAAAGTCGCTTCCTTTTTCGCTTTCGTATGCTGTTCGTCCATGCTCATTCCAAGTTTGTCCAGCCGCCCGCTTGTTCGTCCGGACGTTGCGTAGAGATTATTGATAATGTGTAACCGTGGGGCGCACGCGGCCGACCTCGGAATCAACCGAGCCAGTCCAGGTAGGCGTCATTCGGAAACTGCTGCGACGGAATGTCGCGATTGCTAGACCGCTACGGGCGCTTCGATAGCCGGATGCGGATCATAGCCTGTCACTTCGAAGTCTTCGATGCGGTAGCCATCAATAGACTCAGGCTTACGGGTCAGAGCAATCTTGGGAAATGGTCGGGGCTCCCTACTGGTAAGCTCTCGCGCCATCTCCGAATGGTTTGAATACAGGTGCACGTCACCACCAACCCACACAAGCTCGCCAGGAGCCATGCCCACCTGCTGAGCGACCATCAAAAGGAGTGCAGCTTGTTGGCACGTATTGAATGGGAGCCCCAGTCCAACGTCGCAGGACCGTTGCAAACACAACATTGAGAGCCTCCTGGCCCCGGCGACGTCGCCTGCAACGCTCTCGGTGTAGAACTGGTATGTCATGTGGCAAGGAGGCAATGCCATTTGATCAAGCTCGCCCACGTTCCACGCATGGAAAAGCATCCGCCGACTCGTGGGATTGGTTTTAAGCGTCTCGATCACCGTTGCAATCTGATCGTGCTCATTGCCGTTTGCATCTAGCCAGCGTCTCCACTGCTTGCCATAAACAGGCCCCAAATCACCCCATTGTCGAGCAAACTCGTCATCACCCAAAATGCGGGCCTCGAAGTCCTCTTGCGAGATATCGCTAGCAGTGGTCTTGCGGTACTTATCGAGAGGCCAGTCAGTCCAGATACGAACGTTTTCCTTCAGCAGGGACTGGATGTTTGTCTGCCCCGTGAGAAACCACAACATTTCTCTTACAGCTGTTTTCCAGTAGACGCGCTTCGTCGTGAAAACTGGAAACGATCCATCAGAAAGATCGTAGCGCATCATTGCGCCAAACATGGAAGCGGTGCCGACCTTTGTTCTATCCATCCTTGGATCACCTTTTTCGACAAGGTGTTCAATGATGTCGAGATATTGGTATTCAGGATGTCGTGGCATTTCGTGATCCTTGCGGCGTTAATTTTAGTCTGGCGTCTGTGGAGTCACGACGCAAGAGCGGCACCGCGATAATTCGATAGACACTGGCGACAATCAGATGGTACCGGTACCATGTGTCGTCACCACAAAACGAAAGCATTTCAATGGATTGATGTATAGGGTACTGGAGCGATGCCGGAAAAGGTAGCCACGCCGAGGAAGATATCGGCGGAGCGCTGGTAGAGCTGGCAGGAGAGCCGGCCGTCCGCCACATGGAACTGGAACAGGCAATGGCAGGGCGGCAGCGCCATCTCGTCGACGAGCGCCGGATTCCAGGCCGAGACGATATGCCGGCGCGAATAGGGATTGGTCCGGATGGACTCGACCACGGCGGCGATCTGGTCGAGATGCCGGCCGTCATGGGTCGGCCAGGAGCGCCACTGGTAGCCGTAGACCGGGCCGAGCTCGCCGTTCCCGTCCGCCCACTCGTCCCAGATGGTGACGCCGTTGTCGCGCAGATAGGCGATGTTGGTGTCGCCCTTCAGGAACCACAAAAGCTCATGGATGATGGAGCGCAGATGCAGCTTCTTGGTGGTCAGCACCGGAAAGCCTTCGGCAAGGTCGAAGCGCATCTGGTAGCCGAAAACGCCGCGCGTGCCGGTGCCCGTCCGGTCCGCCCGGTCGGTTCCCTTGTCCATCACATGGGCGAGAAGGTCGAGATACTGCTGCATGGTCGCCGCCGATTCGTTATCCAGCATGGGATACTAGAGCCGAAGCGGCGGCGTCCAAAGGGTGAAATGGAATTTTCCCGGCTTTCCTCAGGCGAGCGCGCCGAGCGTGCCGAGCTCCTTGGCGGTGAGGTAGTAGAAGGTCACGCGCGACTTGGAGCGGTCGCCGGCCATCGCCTTGCACACCGCCTCGACGGCATTGTCGGCGGCCTCGCCGGTGATGCCGAACTTCTTGGCGCACCACTTCTCCTTGACGCGGTTCAGCTCCTCGGGATCGGAGCAGGAGACCAGCGAGGAATCGCGGTTGCGCAGGGCGATGCCGAGATGGCTCACGATCTTCTTGACGATGGCCTCGTCGGCACCGCTGTCGTATTTGCGGACATCTGCGAGATAGTCGGTCATGGTGTCTCCTCTACGGTCACTCGGCTGCCGCCGTCATGGGGTCCTGCCGCGCCGCCATGTTTTTCAACGCATCGCGGCAAGTCAAGCGCTAATGAAGCCGCAGCCGCCGCCATGACGAAATCCCTTTCACAAAGCCCTTTTCTTGCGCGCCCGGAGCGCCTATATGTGGAGTGCTGCTTCGGCAGCTATGGCAATAAACGGGCGGTGTAATAAACCCATTGGACCCGGGGGCGGTACCCGGCGCCTCCACCAAAAACCGGTCATCTCGACGGACCGGCTTTTGATGGGGGCGAAATAGGATCGACAAGGGCGTAAAGATCGACTTTTTGCTCGGCATTGTACCACCGTTATCGGGCTAAACTTGTAGTTGCAAACGACAACTATGCGGAAGCTCGTCTCGCTGCCTAATGGCGGTGTGACACTTCACTCAAAGTCCTGACGGGTCGCACCGGCAGGCGGGGTCCGAAGGCACCTGGCAACAGAAGCCTTCACCTTCTCCAATCCCTTGAAATGGTCTATAGCTGTGCCAGATGACTCGTGCCGGCAGGCACGGGAAGAGTGAAGAATGCCCGAACGACAAGGGCAGGAAGAAAGACAGGAACGGATGGCGCAAGACCACATTCGCTACGACATTCTCGCCCAGGACGCGCTGCGCAGCGTCATTCGCAAGGTTCTGTCCGAAGTCGCGGTCACGGGCCATCTGCCCGGCGAGCACCATTTCTTCATCACCTTCCTCACCAATGCCCCTGGCGTGCGCATCTCGCAGCACCTCAAGGCCAAATATGCCGAGCAGATGACCATCGTCATCCAGCACCAGTTCTGGGACCTCAAGGTCACGGAAAGCCTGTTCGAGATCGGCCTTTCCTTCTCCGACACGCCTGAGAAGCTGGTGATCCCGTTCAACGCCATCCGCGGCTTCTATGATCCGTCCGTCAGCTTCGAGCTGGAATTCGACGTGCCGGCCGTGGAGGAGGAGGACGACCATTCCGCGGAGATCACCGCCTATCCCGCCGCCGCGGAAAAGACCGAGGACGGCGCCGAGGAGCCCGCGCCGCCGACCGGTGGCGACAACAACAAGGGCGGCTCCGTCGTCTCGCTCGATTCCTTCCGCAAGAAGAACTGAGTTCCTCCGATGAGCGGCGACGTCGTCAATCTCCGCCAGGTCCGCAAGCAGAAGGCGCGCTCCGACAAGGAGCGGCAGGCCGAGCAGAACCGCGTCGCCTTCGGCCGCACCAAGGCGGAGAAATCCCTGACGCGCGCCCTCAACGAGAAGGCCGAGAAGACGCTCGACCAGGGCCGCATCGAGCGGCCCGACGGCGCGAAGGACTGAGGTTTCCCCGCCTCTTCAAGGCCTTGCCGGCAAAACCGGAATCGATCTGCCAACCCCTTATACCGCCACGCCAGGACGGGCATGATCCGCAAATACTCGACAACGCTGCACGGCCACCGCACGAGCTTCTCGCTCGAACCGGAATTCCATGACGAACTGAAGGCCATCGCCGAAGAGCGCGGCCTGCCGCTCGCCGCGCTGCTGCGCGAGATCGACGACGCGCGCGCCGCCGACGACAACCTCTCCTCGGCGCTGCGCCTGCATGTGCTGGAATGGCTGAAAGGCAAGCGCGGCGAAGAGATTGCCTAATTCACGCCGGGCAGCGCGTTGAAATCCAGGTTCTGCCCGCTGTCGACCGGCGGCAGCTCGCCGCCGCGCTCCACGCCCTCCTCGGGCGGGACCGGCAGGCGGCGCTTCGCCGCCTCTTCCGCCTTGCGCGCCTCCTCCGCCGCCCGCTGTTCGGACAGCCGGCGAGCCTCCTCGGCGGAGCGTTCCTTCTCGAAGCGCTCGCGCGCCTCGGCGCGGCGGCGCTCCTCCTCCCCGGCCTGCAGGCGCGCGGCCTCGGCAAGCGCCGCGCGGGCCTGCGCCCGGGCGCGATAGAGCGCCGCTTCCCGCCGCAGGCGCTGCTTCTCCAGCACATTGGCCTGCAGCGTCTCCACGCGCCGGCGCTCCGTCTCGAAGCGCCGCAGCGACAGGTAATTGGCAAGCGGCTGCACGTCGAGCGTGACGCCGGGCGCCGCCGCAAGGCCGCGATAGGCGAGCGCCACCTCCGGCTCCGCGCCGGCCAGGGCCTCCTCGCCGGCCGCATAGGTGACGGAAAGCCGCCCCGTCATGCTCTCCTCCGCAAGATCGATATCCGCGTCGCCGGAAAACGCCGCGCGGCCGTCCTCCGCCGTCACGTTCTGCACGCGCAGCCTGCCGCCGGCGAGCGCGAAGGGAACGCGCACCGCGCCGAGCGCGGCCTCGCCCTTGAGGATGGCGGCCGGGGTAAAGCCCGCGACGCGCTCCGGCGTGATGTCGCCCTTAATCCCGTCCGCCACCGCCAGCAGCGACGGCAGCGCCCCGGTATCGATCCCGCCTACCGTCAGGTCGGCGATCCGCATCTCGCCGGAGCCGCTGGCGCCCTCGACCATGCCCCGCACGCTCTTGCCCGAGGCGTCGACCGCCAGCGTCACGTCCGCCCGGCCGCCGGCCACCGGGCCGCCCGGACCCGACCAGACCATCTGCGAAAGATCGACGTCGGAAAGCGCGGCGCGCGCCTCGAACAGCCCGTTCTCCTCCGCATTGGCAAGCTTGATGCGGCCGGAAAGCCGGCCGCCCAGCCAGTCGCCCGCCATGTCGGTCAGCGTCAGCTCGCCGCCCTTCCAGACGAGATTGCCCTTGAAGCCCTCGACGGCGCCGTAGAGGCCCGGCCAGAAGGCCCCCGCCTCCAGCGCCACGGCGACATCCGCCGCCTCCAGCACCGGCCGGAGGAGCGGCGCTGCATTCAGCCCGCCCTCGGCGACGTCCGTCACCGGCCCCGCCACCGCCTCCGCCAGGAAGGCGAAGTCGACGGTGTCGAGGCGCAGCGTCCCCGTGCCCTTCAGCATCGAGGCCGTGCGGTCGAGGGTCAGGTCGCCGGAAAACCCGTTGCGATCCGCCTCGCCGGCAATATCGGTGATCGCGATCGTGTCGGCCTTCGTCGCCACCGATGCCTGCAGGGTCAGCGGCAGGCCGGCGCCGGCCTGCGGCACGGCGATGCCGTTCATCATCAGATAGGGCTCGATATCGTCGCTTCTGGCCGAAAGCGCCAGGGTGCCGCTCAGGAAGTCCGCGGCCGAGAGGTCCGCCGTGCCGTTGGCGGAGATCGACGTGCCGCCGGCATGGAAGCCGGCCGAGACCGTGGCCGCCCGGTCCTCCGGCTGGACCAGGTGGAACGTGGCGCTGGCGTCCGGATCGGCGTCGAAGGGCAGCGGGTCGAGGCCGATCTGCCCGGCGAGCACCACGGATTGCGGATTGAACAGGCTGCCCTCCAGCTCGAAGCCCCTGCCCTGCAGGAGATCGGCGAGCGTGGCGGCCGACAGTTTCAGCTCGACGCGCCCGTCATTGACCGGCCCCTTGAGCGTGAAGACGGCCGGACTGCCGTCCTCGCTGGAAAGGGCGGCGTGCAGAGCAAGGTCGGCATCGTCGTAATAGCCGGCATTGGCGACGAAGCGGGACAGCAGCGGATGGGCGGGCAGATGCCGCGCCAAAAGCGCGGCGAGCGGCCGCATCGCCGCCGCCTTCAGCGTCAGGTCGAGCCCGGCGCTCGGCGCCGCGAGCGTACCGCCGAGCGTGCCGCTTGCCGCGAGCGCCGCGCCTTCCAGCGAGGCCACGCTGAAGCGGCTGAGGGTCAGCAGGCCGTCCTTCGCCGAAAGCACGGCCTTGACGCCCTGCGCGCTTTCCCCGAAGGCGGCGAGGCGCTCCACCTCCAGATCGAGCGCAATGGAATGACCGAGCACGGTGGCGAGCGAGGCGTCGCCCGCGAAGAGCCCGGCAAGCGCCTGCAGCGATTCCAGCTCCACCGCGTTGCCGTGCAGCGTCAGGGACAGCGTCGGCGCAGCGTCGGCGCGCGATTCGCGCTCCAGCCGCCCGGTCAGCGAGGCCGCGCCGATGGCGATCTCGAGATTCTCGAAGCGCTGCAGCTCGTCCGTCAGGTTCACCCTTGCGGAAAAGCCGGCGGTCTTCAGCTTGCGAATCTCCGGATCGACGGAGCCGGCGAGCCAGGCGGCAAGGCCCGACGGCTGGTTCGAGGCGACCAGGAGGTCGCCGGCAAAGCCGCGGTTGCCGCGAAGGGTCAGCCGCCCCTTGGCCTCCAGCGCCGTGCGGCCCGGCAGCAGTGCATCGCCCCGGTCGATCCGCCAGCCGTCGCCGTCCGGCTTCACGTCCAGCCGGATCTCGCGCACCGTCGTGTCGCCCACCACCACGGCCGGCAGGAACAGGCTGGCGCGGCCCGGCACCTGGGGGATCGGGATATCGGCGGCGATGGCGAGCAGCGCCTGGAGCCGCTGGCGGGCGGAGGCCTGCGCGTTGCGGCCTGTCTTGCCGTTCCCGCCGCCCGCGCCGATGCGGCTGACATCGATCTGCTGCCCGTCGGCGATCAGCAGGAATTCCGGCGCGCGGCCGGTGTCCAGCGTCGCCTCGCCGGTCACCACATAGGGATCGGCCTGCGGGCCGGCCTCGAGACGGTATTCCGGCACGCGGATGCGCTCGTTGGTCAGCTCGAACTTGCCGGCGACGCGGATGGGATCGGCCGCCCCCTCGCCCTTCGGGCGCGGCTTTTCCGAGACGGTGAAATCGCCCTGGTATTGCGGCCGGAAATCCTCGACCTTCAGCGCGCCTTCGAGATCGGCGGTGAAGGCGAGGCGGTCGGGCACGATGCGGGCGCGCAAGGACAGCGCGCCGTTCTCCGCCTGCCCGCTGGCAAGCTGGAAGGCGCCGCTTTCCCCGTCGAGCGCCGCGCGCCCGTCGATGCGCCAGGGACCGCCGAGCGATTTCGCCGAGACCTGCGCGTCAAGGCCGGTGACACGGCGCGTGCGGCCGGTCTGCTCGTCGACGAAGTCGATCTCCCCACCGGTGATCGCGACATTCTCCAGGATGACGGTGCGGGCCGGGATATCGGACTTGCGGCCGCGCGCCCAATCCAGCGTGCCGTCCTCGAAGAGCTTGATGCGCGCCTTCGGCTCCTCGATGCGCATGTCGAAGATCAGCGCCTCGCCGGACAGGAACGGCGCAAGCTCGGCATCCATGGAGAACCGCGCCACCTCGACCAGCGGCTGGCCGTCCCCCGGCGAGCCGACGCGCACGTCGTTCAGCGTCACGGAGGGGAACGGGATCAGCCGGGCGTCGACGCTGCCGTGCACGGTGACGGGGCGGCCCATGATGCGGCTCGCCTCGCGCTCGAAATCCTGCCGGAAGCTGGTCCAGTCGACGAAGAGCGGGGCGAGCAGCGCCACGAACAGCGCCACGACCACCACGCCGCCGACAAAGAGCCCGATCCTAGAAAGCACGCCGCATGCCTCGAATGTCCTTCAATCGCACCAGCATAGCGCCTATTGCGCCGGCAGGGCCGAAAAAATCTTGCCGGGATTCATGATGCCGTCGGGATCGAGCGCCTGCTTGATCTGCCGCATGAGCTGGACGGCGCCGCCGAGCTCGACGGGAAGGAAGGCCTGCTTGCCCTGGCCGATGCCGTGCTCGCCGGTGCAGGTGCCGTCCATGGCGAGCGCCCGCGCGTTCAGCCGGCCGACGAAGGCCTCGACGGCGGCGACATGCGCCGGGTCCTTGTCGTCGAAGACGACGCAGACATGGAAATTGCCGTCGCCGGCATGGCCGACGATGGGGGCGAGCAGGCCGTGCTCCTCGATGTCGCGCTCCGTCTCCGCCACGCATTCGGCAAGGCGCGAGATCGGCACGCAGACATCGGTGGCGATGGCCTCGTAGCCGGGCCGCAGCGCCTTCGACGCCCAGTAGACATTATGCCGCGCCTTCCACAGTCTCGCCCGCTCCTCCGCATCCGCGCTCCAGCGGAAGTCCCCGCCGCCGCATTCGGCGGCGATGGCGCCGAACTCCTCCGATTGCAGGCGCACGCTCTCGGCATTGCCGTGGAACTCGACGAAGAGCGTCGGCTGTTCCGGCAGGGTGAGGCCGGAATAGGCGTTGCAGGCCTTGATCTGCAGCGTGTTGAGCAATTCGATGCGCGCGACGGGAATGCCGAGCTGGATCGTCATGATCACCGCATCGCTGGCGTCCTTCAGCGTCGGGAAACCGCAGATGCCGCCGGCGACGACGGCGGGGATGCCCTGCAGGCGCAGCGTGACCGAGGTCAGCACGCCGAGCGTGCCCTCCGCGCCGACGAGAAGGCGGGTGAGATCGTAGCCCGCCGAGGATTTTCGCGCCCGGCGGGCGGTGCGGATTTCCTCGCCGCTCGCCGTCACCGCCGTCACGGCGAGCACATTGTCCTTCATCGTGCCGTAGCGCACGGCATTGGTGCCGGAGGCGCGCGTCGAGGCCATGCCGCCGATCGAGGCGTTCGCGCCGGGATCGATCGGGAAGAACAGGCCGGTGTCGCGCAGATAGGTGTTCAGTTCCTCGCGGGTGATGCCCGGCTCGACGGTGCAGTCGAGGTCCTCGGCATTGACCTCCAGCACCCGCTTCATGTTGCTGAAATCGATGGAGATGCCGCCATATGGCGCATTCACCTGCCCCTCCAGCGAGGAGCCCGTGCCGAAGGGGACGACCGGCACCTTGAGCTCGGCGCAGAGCTTGACGACCGCCTGCACCTCCCCGGCATTCTCCACGAAGACGACGCCGTCGGGCAGTTGGGCCGGGATATAGGTGGTGGTGTGCGCGTGCTGGCCGCGGATCGCCTCGCCCGTCTGGAACCGCGCGCCAAAACGCGCGGCGAGGCGCGGCAGGGCCTCGGCGATGCCCTTCTCGTTGCGCGCGCCGCTGCTGATATCCGCCAGTGCCATGATGAAATCCTCGATTGTCCGGGATTACTCAGCAAATTGGCGCTGTCCTGTCCAGCCGCAAATTTCCTCGCTCATTCCGCCGCTTGCGGCAGGGTAACAGCCTCCTCGCGCCGGCCCAGCGTCTCGGCGTGCTGCAGTTCGGCGGCAAGGCGCCTCTCCTCGTCCGCATGGGGGCTGGTGAAGCGCGCGATGACCAGATAGGCGACCGGCGTCAGGTAGAGCGTGACGACCGTGGCGAGGCCGAGGCCGCCGACCAGCACCCAGCCGAGCGCGATGCGCGCCTCCGCGCCCGCCCCGCTTGCCAGCACCAGCGGCAGCGCGCCGACGACGGTGGCGATCATCGTCATCAGCACGGGGCGCAGGCGGATGTTCGAGGCGTTCTCGATGGCGCTGCGGATATCCTGCCCGCGGTCGCGGAGCTGGTTGGCGAATTCGACGATGAGGATGCCGTTCTTCGCCATGATGCCGACCAGCAGCACCAGCCCGATCTGGCTGTAGATGTTCAGCGTCGTCCCCGTCACGATCATCGCGAAGACGGCACAGGCAAGGCCGAGCGGCACCGTGACCATGATGATGATCGCGCTGACGAAGCTCTCGAACTGCGCAGCGAGCACCAGGAAGATGATGACGAGGGCGAAGCCGAACGTGACGAGGAGGCCGCTCGAATTCTCCTGGAGCGTCGCGGCCTCCGCCATCGGCATCAGGCGCGATCCCTCGGGCAGGAGCGGCTCGGCCATCTCCTGCACCATCGCGAGCGCGTCGCCGAGCGCCAGGCCGTCCTTGAGGCCGGCGGAGAGCGAGACGGCGCGAAGCTGCTGCTCGCGGGAGAGCTGCGGCGCGACGGCCTTCTCCTCCAGCGTGGCGATGGAGGACATCGGCACGATCTTGCCGTCGCCGGTCTTGAGGAAGATGTTCTCCAGGTCCATCGGATCGTTGATCGGATTGGTGGTCGAGGAGAGCTTGACCGGATAGGACTGCCCCTCGACATAGACGTCGACGACGCTCGTTCCCTCCAGCATCGCCTGCAGGGCGGCCGACAGGCCGGTGATGTCGATGCCGAGATCGGCGGCGCGCTCGCGGTTGACGCTCACGGAAAGCTGCGCCTGGTTGGCCTCGTAGTTGAGGCGCACGTTCTGGAAGCGGCCGCTGTCCTCGATCTTGCGCACCAGTTCGGCCGCCGCGTTGCCGAGCTTGGTATAGTCGTTGCCGACCAGCGCGACCTGCAGCCCGTTGCCCGCCCCGCGGATGCCGAGGCTGTTCGGCTGGATGACGAAGGTGCGCACCGAGGGCACCGTGGCGACGGCCGCGTTGATGTCCTGCACGATCTGCTGCTGCGTGCGGTCGCGCTCGCTCCAGGGCGCGAGCGTCAGCACCATGAAGCCGCTGTTCGTCGAGCCGCCCATGCCCGAGATGGAGAAGATGTTGACGATCTCGCCGCTGTCGTGGAGCGGGCGGAGCTTGTTCTCGATCAGCTTCATCTGGTCCTGCGCGTATTCCAGCGACACGCCCTGCGGCGCGTTCACCCGTAGCATCACCGCGGAGCGGTCCTCGCTCGGCGTCAGCTCGGACTTGATGGTGAAGAAGGACGTCGCGCCCGCCGCGGTGAACAGCAGCGCCACCATAAAGACGATGAGCGGCGCGCCGAGGCAGGCGCTGAGCGTCGAGCGATAGACCTGCGAGGCCCGGCCGCCGATGCGGGCAAGCACGCCGG
>JBDHSZ010000112.1:0-12272 GCA_039812945.1 Shinella sp. | reverse complement strand
GGCGGGCCTTCGGCGAGGAGGCGATCCATTCCTGCTCGCGCGACAGCGCCTTCTGGCGGGCGCCCTCCTCGCGCTCCTCCTGCGCCATGCGCTTGGCCTTGGCCTGGAGATAGGCGGAGTAGTTGCCCTCGTAGGGGATGCCGCGGCCGCGGTCGAGCTCGAGAATCCAGCCCGTGACATTGTCGAGGAAGTAGCGGTCGTGGGTGATCATCAGCACGGAGCCGGGATATTCGCGCAGGTGCTTTTCGAGCCAGGCGATCGTCTCGGCGTCGAGATGGTTGGTCGGTTCGTCCAGCAGCAGCAGGTCCGGCTGGGCGAGCAGCAGCTTGCACAGCGCCACGCGGCGCTTTTCACCGCCCGAGAGGCTTTCGACGCCGGAATCGCCCGGCGGGCAGCGCAGCGCGTCCATCGCCATCTCGACCTGGCTCTCGAGGTCCCAGAGGTTCTGGCTGTCGATGATGTCCTGCAGCTTCGCGCCCTCTTCCGCCGTCTCGTCGGAATAGTTCATCATCAATTCGTTGTAGCGGTCGAGGATCGCCTTCTTGGGGGCGACGCCCTCCATGACGTTCTCGAGCACGGTCTTGGAGGCGTCGAGCTGCGGCTCCTGCGGCAGGTAGCCGAGCGTCGCGCCTTCCGCGAGCCACGCTTCGCCCGTGAACTCCTTGTCGAGCCCGGCCATGATGCGCAGCACGGTCGACTTGCCGGCGCCGTTCGGGCCGAGGATGCCGATCTTGGCGTCCGGGTAGAAGGACAGGTGGATGTTCTCGAGGATCTTCTTGTTGCCATAGGCCTTGTTGAGCCCAGACATGTGGTAGATGAACTGACGTGCCATGAAAACGCGCTCCGGATCGGACAAATTGGTCCGCTATGTAGGCGAATTCTCCGCCCGCGGCAATCAGCGAAAGCCGCGGCGCACAGGCAGAAGGCCGAAGCGGCCCGCGCTATCGCAGCGCGGCGTGGTCGATGCGGAAGAGCTGGAACCGCGTTTCGACGGGCGGCGCGATCCGCACCAGCCCCGGCCAGTCCCTGCCGGCCGACAGCGCCGCATAGAGCGGCGCGAAGGACGGATCGGATTCCAGCGGGAAACGACAGACCGCCACATAGTCGAACGGCGCCAGCGCCGCCCTGCGCACCGCGGGATCGCTGGAGAGAAACGCCTCGTACATGCGCTTCATGCCCGGCGCGGCGCGGTGGAAGGGCATGGCGGCGACCTGAAAACCCTTCGGCATCGCCTCGATGAGGGTGAAGGCAAGGCCGTTCGGCTGGGCGATCCGGCCCGGCGGGACGGCATGCAGCACCGAAAGGTCCTCCCCCTTGCACCCGTCCATCGACATGTATTCGACGGCGTCGAGCCGGAGATCCGCCGGCTTCACGAAGACGACCAGCCCGGCGAGGACGACGGCGGTCGCCGCGAGGCCGCCGAGCGCGGCGCGACGCGCCCGCAGGCCCGTTCGCGGGTCGAGATACCAGGCGATGAGGGCCGGCAGGAAAAGCGGCGCCAGGGCGGCGGGGAAACGGATATAGCGCACCATCAGCAGGGCGAGCAGGAACGAGACCGCGGCGAGCCCATAGAGGGCGACGAAGGACGCCGCCCCTTCCCGCGCCTTGGCGACGGCCATCGGCAGCAGCAGGGCGAGCATCGCCCCGGGCAGCATCAGCGTCACCGCGGCGGAATGCCGGCCGCTCCGCAGCAGGGACAGAAGGCCCTGTTCCTGCTCGATGCGGTCGAACCAGTAGAGGCGGGTCAGCGGATCGATGATCGCATAGGGACCGGCAAGGCAGGCCGGGAAGAGGAACGCGGCCAGCGCCAGCACCGCCAGGGCGGGAAGCGCCAGCAGGAGGGCCCTTGCGACGGGCGACGCCGGCGCGGGCGACAGCAGGCACGCACTCCCGACCACCAGCGAAAGCCCGAGCATCACGACGATCTGCGGCGCGGAGAAGGCGTCGCATTGCTGCGACAGCATCCCGGCAGGCCCGAGGAAGGCGGCGGCCAGCAGCAGGGTCGCGGCCCCCAGGCCGGCCGACGCGCCGAGGAGCAATCTTCGCGCGCCCCGCGCGCCGGCGATGTAGCCGCACCCCGCCGCGCCGAAGGCCGCCGCCACGAGGGGCAGGCATTCCAGCCCGACGACGATCGACGCCGCACCGGCGGCACCGAGGAGAAGGCCGCCCCGCCCGTCCCAGCGGCACAGGCCGGCGGCCACCGCGACGAGCAGGACGAGCTGGACATTGTGGTGGTCGATGCGGCCCGGCGCGAATTCGAGCACCGCAAGGGCCATCATCATCGCCATCAGGACGAGCGCGAGGGCTTCGGTGACCCGGGACGGAAGCGCCGCCGTCATGATCCTTCGCGCGACGAAGAGCGCGAGGCAGCCGAAGGCCACCAGCATCACGGGCGGCCAGAGGAGATAGGCGAGGCCGAGCGCGCGATCCGGCGCCATGAAGAAGGACAGGAGCCTGCCGATAAGCAGGTAAGGCAGGTCCACCATACGGGACCAGGGTGACAGATAGGGGTCCGGCATGGCGATGAACGGCAGGACCGGATCGTACCAGCCGACCTCCCCGGACATCAGGCGGCCGATCTGCGCGGCACGCAGCCGGTCGTCCACGTCCGCATAGATACCCTGTCCGTCCGCCAGATCGGCAAGCACCACCAGGAAGCCGGTGCCGCAGACGAGGCCGGCGGCTTCCAGCCCCGCAAGGCTGCCGGAACGGCCGGAAGGTCGCTCGATCTCGGTCGTGTCCAATGCCATCTCCGCCAGCCTCCTGGAAACGCCCGCAGACTAGGCGAGACGACTTAACATCGGGTTGCGAGCAACCGCCGGCCGCCGCGATGCTTCACCCCGCCCGCGCCGCGGCCGTGATGCCTTCGGTGCAGCGGGACTTCGTCGGCGATGCGCCGCGCAGCAGGGCGGGCAGCGTGCCCTCGCCGGCGGCAAGGCCGATGGTGAGGCCGGTCACGACGGTCTTGCCGGCCGTCTTGCGGCAGGTCAGGCGAACCCGCTCGCCGGCGCCGGGGCCGAAGGCCGCGTCGAAGGCGGCGCGCAGCTCAGCGAGCGTCAGGGTGCCGCCGGCCTTCCGGCTGAAAAGCGACGGCAGCGGCGAGGCGTTGAGCTGGTCGAGCAGGTCCAGCGAGCGGCTGTAATAGGCCTCCGCCGAGGGGGCGAGGCAACTGCCGCTCCTCAGCCATTGCTGCCGGTCGAGCCCGATGCGCACGGCCGGCATGGCGGCCAGCAGGCGCTCGCGGGTGGCGGCGGCGAGCGTGACCTCGGGCAGATCCGTCCACTTGCCCTTGCGCGCCCGCTGCTTCAGGCCGGCCTCGATGCCGCAATAGCTGTTGCGGAGCTGGAAGCGGCTGTGGAGCGAGAAGCGTTTCGCCGCCGGCGACACGGAGGAGAAATCCGCGCAGCCGCGGCTCTTCGGCCGCGCCGCGCAATAGCCGGGCTGCCAACTGACGGAGAGGACCTCGCGCCCGTCGCCGGCCGGCGCGGATTGCGCCGCCGCCGCAAGGGGCACGAGGAGAAGGACGCAGGCGACGAGGAGGGAGAATGCGACCTGGAAGGGCAAGGCGGCTTTCGTCTTCATGACCGGCTCCAATGAGAACAAAACGAGATCATATGCAACCAAAAATCCCGAAATTGCAACCCTGAATCTGAAAAATCGCGAAATGCGCGAGGCAATCGAAAAATACCCGCGGCATCCCATTGTCTTTGCACGGCAAATCGCGTTGACCTGTCGCAAAGGGAGGACTTGCCGTGTTTTCGGAGGCAGAAACGCTGAAAAGCCCGAGCGGGGCGGCGCTGACGCTGCGGCATGAGGCGGCGCGCAGCGAGCCGCGCGGCATCCTGCTTGTCAGCCACGGGCTTGCCGAGCACAGCGCGCGCTACGCCGCCTTCGCCGGCCGCATGGCGAGCGAGGGCTTCCATGTCTATGCCCACGACCATCGCGGCCACGGCCACACCACCGCGCCGGATGCGCCGCGCGGGCAGTTCGCGGCCAAAGACGGCATCGGCCGCGTCGTCGACGATATGCGCGCCGTGCGGGACCTTGCGGCCGGCCGGCATCCGGGCCTGCCGGTGGTGCTGTTCGGCCATTCGATGGGCGGCCTGCTGGCGCTGGCTTACGCCGAGGCGCATCCCGCCGATATCGACGCGCTCGCCGTGTGGAACTCGAACCTCGCGCCGGGGCCGGCCGGGCGGCTGGCGCAGCTCGTGCTGGCGGCCGAGCGCATGCTGAAGGGATCGGACGTGCCGAGCGGCCTTTTGCCGAAGCTCACCTTCGGCGCCTGGGGCAGGGCTATCAGCGGCCGGCGCACGGATTTCGACTGGCTGTCGCACGATGCCGCCGTGGTGGATGCCTATATCGCCGATCCGCTCTGCGGCTTCGACGTCAATGTCTCGCTGTGGATCGACATCTTCGCCGTCACCTTCGCCGACGCCTCGGCGGAAGGGCTGGCGCGCCTGCCGAAGGCGCTGCCGATCCAACTCGTCGGCAGCGAGGAGGACCCGGCGACCGATTACGGGCGGGCGACGCTCGCCTTTTCCGCCCGACTGAAGAAATCGCGGCTTGAGGACGTCACCACGATCGTCTATCGCGGCATGCGTCACGAAACGCTGAACGAAAGCCCGGCGCTGCGCGAGCCCGCCATCGACGCCTTTGCCGGCTGGTGCCGCCGGGTCGTCGCGCAAGCGCGCCGGACGCCGGAACCGACATGAGCACGACCGCCGTCACGCCGCTGCGCAACGAGGTGAGCCTTGGGCTTCTGCTCATGGTCCTCTCGGTACTGATCTCGCCGATCATCGATATCTTCGCCAAGCTGGCGGTGACCTCCGTGCCGGCGACGGAGATCACCTTCGTGCGCCTGCTCTTCCAGATGACCGTGCTGGGGCCGATCTGCCTGATGCGCGGCACGCTGTTCGACGTGACCGTGAGGAAGATGAGCCTGCATGCCGCCCGCGGCCTCCTGATGGCCGTCACCATGATCAGCTTCGTCACGCCGCTCGCCGTGATGGAGGTGGCCGACGCCATCGCCATCTTCTTCGTCGAGCCGATCATCCTCACCATCCTCGGCTCGATCTTCCTCAAGGAGACCATCGGCTGGCGGCGCTACACGGCCTGCGGCGTCGGCTTCCTCGGTTCGCTGCTCGTCATCCAGCCGAGCCTGCAGGAGGTCGGCCTCATCGCGCTGCTGCCGGTCGTCGCCGCCTTCTCGCTCGCGCTGTTCTTCCTGCTGACGCGCCTCGTCGCGCAGAAGGAGGATCCCTGGTCGATGCAGTTCTATGCCGGCCTGTGGGGCGCGGTCTTCGCCGGGCTGCTGCTCGTCGGCGGCGGGCGCGCGGGCATAGGCTTCCTGACGCCCGTCCTGCCCGACTTCCAGAACACGCTCTATATCGCCGGTGCGGCGGTCGCGGCCACCATCGCCGGCGTGCTCGGCGTCTATGCCTATCGCGCCGCGCCCGCCTCCACGCTCGCGCCGCTGCAATATCTCGAGATCGTCTCGGCGACGATCCTCGGCTGGTGGGTCTTCGGCCACCTGCCGGACGCGCTGAAATGGCTCGGCATCGCCATCATCATCGGCTCCGGCCTCTATGTCATCTGGCGGGAACGCAGGATCAACAGGACGGCGACCATCCCCCCGGTCTCGACACCCATCTGAGGCGGGCGCGCGACAGGCATCACGTCAGTCGAACCCTTCATGATGTCGCCCGCCCCGCCCGCTATCCCGCCCTCCGGCTTTTTGTTATCGAGGACGAAACGGACGGAAAGCCTCAGGAGTGCACGATGGACAAGGCGAACCTGCCGCTTGCCGGCATAAGGGTCATCGAGCTGGCGCGGGTCCTCGCCGGCCCCTGGGCCGGGCAGATGCTGGCGGATCTCGGCGCGGACGTCATCAAGGTCGAGAATCCCGACGGCGGCGACGACACCCGCGCCTGGGGCCCGCCCTTCGTGACCGGCAGGGACGGCGAGAACCTCTCGGCCGCCTATTACCACTCCACCAACCGGGGAAAACGCTCCATCGCCGTCGACCTCAAGACGGAGGAAGGCCGCGACACCGTCCACCGCCTGATCGCGACCGCCGACGTGGTGATCGAGAACTTCAAGGTCGGCGGGCTGACGAAATACGGCCTCGACTATGCGAGCCTCGCGCAGCGGCACCCGAAGCTCGTCTATTGCTCCATCACCGGCTTCGGCCAGGACGGCCCCTATGCCGCCCGCGCCGGCTACGACTATATCGTCCAGGGCATGTCCGGCTTCATGTCGGTGACGGGCGCGCCGGACGGCGAGCCGATGAAGGCGGGCGTCGCCATCGCGGACATCTTCACCGGCATCTACGCCGTCGCCGCCATCCAGGCCGCGCTCATCCATGTCATGAAGACGGCCAAGGGCCAGCATGTCGACATGGCGCTGCTCGACGTGCAGTCCGCCGTCATGGCGAACCAGAACATGAACTTCCTCGCCTCCGGCATCGCGCCGGCGCGGCTCGGCAACGCCCATCCGAACATCTCGCCCTACGAGGTGGTGCCGGCCTCGGACGGGCACATCATCCTCGCCGTCGGCAATGACGGGCAGTTCAGGAAGCTCTGCGGCATCCTCGGGCTCGACGGCGTCGCCGAGGACGAGCGCTTCTCGACCAACCGCGCCCGCGTCGCCAATCGCGGCGAGGTGCGCCGCCGCGTCACCGGCGCGACGGCCGCCGTCAGCAAGGCGGACCTTCTGGCGGCCTGCGAGCGCGAGGGCGTTCCGGCCGGGCCGATCAACTCCATCGCCGAGACCTTCGATGACCCGCAGGTGAAAGCCCGCGGCCTGCGCGTCGACCTGCCGGATGCGGACGGCAACCGCATCCCCGGCGTGCGCACGCCCATCGTCTTCTCCGGCACGCCGCTCGTCTACGACCGCCCGAGCCCGCGGCTCGGCGAGCATACGGACGCCGTCATGGCGGAACTTGAAACCCTTGAAGCAGGAAAGAAAAGCGCATGAAGACCGGTGGCCAGTTGATCGTCGACGCTCTCGTAGCCAATGGCGTCAAGCGCGTCGCCTGCGTGCCGGGCGAAAGCTATCTCGCGGTGCTCGACGCGCTGCACGACACGGATGTCGACGTCCTCGTCTGCCGCCAGGAAGGCGGCGCGGCGATGATGGCGGATTGCTGGGGCCGGCTGACGGGCGAGCCCGGCATCTGCATGGTCACGCGCGGCCCCGGCGCCACCAACGCCTCGGCCGGCCTGCATATCGCAAGGCAGGATTCGATCCCGATGATCCTCTTCATCGGCCAGGTGCAGCGCGACGCGCGCGAGCGCGAGGCCTTCCAGGAGGTGGAATACCGCCGCGCCTTCACCGAGGTCGCCAAATGGGTGGCCGAGATCGACGACGCCCGCCGCATCCCCGAATTCATCACCCGCGCCTTCGCCGTCGCCACCTCCGGCCGCCCCGGCCCGGTGGTGCTGGCGCTGCCCGAGGACATGCTGACGGACGAGGTCGAGACGGTCGAGGCCAAGCCCTATATGCCGGTGGAGGCCCATCCCGGCCGCAAGCAGATGGAGGACCTGGTCGGCCTCCTCGAAAAAGCCGAACGCCCCCTCGTCATCCTCGGCGGCACGCGCTGGTCGGACGACAGCGTGAAGGCCTTCGCGGGCTTCGCCGAGCGCTGGTCGCTGCCGGTCTCCTGCTCCTTCCGCCGCCAGATGCTGTTCGATCACACCCATCCGAACTATGCCGGCGATTCCGGCATCGGCATCAATCCGGCGCTGGGCAAGGAGATCCGCGAGGCAGACCTCGTCGTCCTCATCGGCGGCCGCTATTCCGAGATGCCTTCGAACACCTACAGCCTCATGCAGAGCCCCTACCCGCGGCAGAAGCTGGTGCATGTCTATCCCGATCCCTCGGAACTCGGCCGCGTCTACCGCCCGGACCTCGCGATCTGCGCCGCGCCGGAGGATTTCGTCGCCGCGCTGGAGGGACTTGCGCCGAAGGCCGCGCCGCGCTGGGCCACGCGCACCGCCGCCATGCATGAGAGCTACCTGAAATGGTCGACGCCGCCGATGGAAGGCCCCGGCGCGGTGCGGATGGGGCCGATCATGGCCTGGTTGGAGGAGAACACGGCGGAAGACACGATCTTCACCAACGGCGCGGGCAACTACGCCACCTGGGTGCATCGCTTCCACCGCTTCCGCCGCTTCGGCACGCAGGCCGCCCCGACCTCCGGCTCGATGGGCTACGGCCTGCCGGCCGCCGTCGCCGCCAAGCAGCTTCATCCCGAGCGCGAGGTCATCTGCTTTGCCGGCGACGGCTGCTTCATGATGCACGGGCAGGAATTCGCGACGGCCGTGCGCTACAAGCTGCCGATCATCACCGTCGTCGTCAACAACGGCATCTACGGCACGATCCGCATGCATCAGGAGCGGGAATATCCCGGCCGCGTCAGCGCCACCGACCTCACCAACCCGGATTTCGCGGCGCTCGCCGTCGCCTATGGCGGCCATGGCGAGACGGTGGAGAAGACGGAGGATTTCGCCGCCGCCTTCCTGCGCGCCCGCGCCAGCGGCAAGCCGGCGATCATCGAGGTGAAGCTCGATCCCGAGGCGATCACGCCGACGCGCACGCTGTCGGATATCCGCGGCGGAAAGTGAGGTTTGGGGCTGGAAAGCCCCTCATCCCGCTGCCGCGACCTTCTCCCCGCAAGCGGGGAGAAGGGGCATGAGGCGATGCTTTGCTTCCATGATCGGCGTTGCTGCATCGGGAAACCGGTGAGGCATTTCCCTTCTCCCCGCTTGCGGGGAGAAGGTCGCGGCAGCGGGATGAGGGGCATCGCCCTCCCCGCCCTCAGCCGCGGATATGCCGCGTCTGCTCGTAGGTCTTGGTCGAGCGCATGCCGGAGCGGCAATAGCCGAGCATCGGGCGCGGCAGCTCGTCGAGCGCGTCGACCATGCCGCTCACCGCCTCCGCCGTCACGCCCATCGGGCCGACCGGCACATGCGCCGTCTCGATGCCGAGCTCGCCGGCGCGGGCGGCGATGGCGGAAAAGTCCGGCTGGCCGGCCTCCTCATGGTCCGGGCGGTGGCAGACGATGGACTTGAAGCCCATGGCGGCGATCGCATCGAGATCCTCGACGGTGATCTGGCCGGAGACGGAATATTCGTCGTTGATCTCGCGGATATCCATGAGGGGTCCTTTCCGAAATAGGGGGTTCCCGTTTAAGCCCGCGCCGCGGGAGCGTCAATCGCCCCGGCGCAGCTCGAAGGCCAGCGCATAGCCGACGCTTGCCCCGGGCGGCAGGCCGGGCGCCTCGCCGGAGGCGACAAGCTCCGCGCGGGGGACCCAGCGATGCGAGACCGGCTCGATGCCGAGCACCGCGCAGCCCGGCGACTGGTTCCGCCAGACCTGCAGATAGGGCAAGGTATCCGTGCGGAAGCGGACATGCAGGCTGCGCCCGCCAAGGCCGGGGATCGGCCCCACGGCGATCTCAGCCCAGCCGTGCTCCGCCGTCGGCGCCGCCGGCACGCAGAAGATCGCCGTGTCGCCGTCGCCGAAGCGCCACGGCAGGCTGCCGCCGGGCAGCATGGCGCCGGTCAGCCGCGTATTCCCGTCGAAAAGACCGGTGCCGAAATTGATATGGTACATGGCGAAGGGCGGCCATGGCCCTTCGCCGCTATTGCTCACCGCGTCGTCGAGCGAGATATGCCCCGTGCGCCGGTCGGCGCGCCAGCGGCGGGCGAGATCGGCCGTGCCGCCATTTGCCAGCGCGACGGCGACGCGCCCCTCGCAGACCACCTCGCCCTCGTCCTCCTCCACCGTGATGTCGCGCGCCGGATGGGAGGACAGCGAGCCGTGCAGCGGATAGAGCCGGCCGTCGGCCGCGCCCTCCACCGGTGCGGGATGGCGGATATGATCCGGCCCGCAGGTGAAGAGGAAGCCCGGCAGCGCCCGGTCGATGCGTGGATCGCCGTCCGAGGGCACGGCCGGGCCCGGCGCGAGATCGACGCCCTGAAAGACGGCGCTCGCCACATCGAGCGCGGAATGCGGCGTCAGGTCCAGGCGGAAGGCGTGGTCCTCGGTATCTGCGGTCAGGGCGAAGGGCATGCGGGCCTCCGATGGCGGGCGACGGCCCCATGCTAAGGCCAAGTCCTCCGCAACGCCATCGCGCCGGCCGCATCTTTTGCCGGAACCATCACGCCCGATCACAAGTTTTTGCCCGGCGCGTTGACCTTGCGTTCACCATCGATTCAGTTTTTCCATATTAAGGTCCGAATTGAAGTGTTCCGTCCGCGCGAAATATGCAACCCGGCAGGTCTATGATCGTGAATTCGATATTCAAAACAAGCCTTTCGCTTCTCGCAGCCGCATCCGTCCTCGGATTTGCGGCCCTGCCCGCCCACGCCCAGCAGCGCCTTCCGCGCGATACGGTCCTCGTCTCGCCCGAGGGCGATATCCTCGACTACGTTCCCGACGACGGCAGCGTGCGCTGGGCGCGCGACGATCGCGGCCGCCGGGTGCTGGTCGATTCCTGGGGCGATATCGTCGCGACCGCCATGCCGGCCGACCGCTACTACGGCGACGGCTATTCCTCCCCGCGCCGCGACCGCTACCGCGAGGTCCGGGGATATCCGGAAACGAGCCCGGACTACTTCCCGCCGGCGCCCGGCGCCGATTTCGGCGACGAGCTGACGACCAGCTCCGTGCCGGAAATGCGCGAGGCGCTGCCGGGCGATATCGAGCGCGGCAACCTGCCGGATGCCGATTTCGGCAATTCGCAGCCCCTGCCCGACCTCTCCGGCGAGACGGCCGCGCTGCCGGGCGATGCGACCGACCCGAACGCCGAATTCGTTCCCGGCCCGAAATTCGAGCCGGCGGCGACGCTCGGCAAGATGTCCTCGGCCGAGGTCACCGCGCTTCAGGTGTTCCTCGACCGCGAGGGTTTTTCGCCGGGCGTGATCGACGGCAAGAAGGGCTCCAACGTCACCAAGGCGATCGAGGCCTGGCAGAACGCGACGGGCGAGAGGCTCGACCCGAACAATGCCGACGACATCCTGGAGCGCCTGCGCCTGTCCGGCGGCATGGCCTTCACCACCTACGAGATCACCGCCGCCGACGCCGCCGGTCCCTATGTCGCGTCGATCCCGGAGGACTATGCCCACAAGGCGGCGCTGCCGCACCTCTCCTTCACCTCGACCACGGAGATGCTGGCCGAGAAGTTCCACATGGACGAGGCCTATCTCAAGGAGATCAATCCGGGCGTCGACTTCACCATTCCCGGCACGATCATCAAGGTCGTCGACACCGGCGAGAGGAAGACGGGCAAGGTCGCGAAGATCCTCGCCGACAAGGGCCGCAAGCAGGTGCTCGCCTATGATGCGAACGGCACGCTGATCGCCGCCTATCCGGCCAGCATCGGCTCGGTCGACACGCCCTCGCCGTCGGGCATCGTCAAGGTGGAGCGCATCGCGCTCAATCCGGGCTATACCTATAACCCGAAGATCAACTTCAAACAGGGCAACAACGACAAGGTGCTGACCCTGCAGCCCGGCCCGAACGGCCCGGTCGGCACCGTCTGGATCGCCCTTTCCAAGCCGACCTACGGCATCCACGGCACGCCGGAACCCTCGAAGATCGGCAAGACCCAGAGCCACGGCTGCGTCCGCCTGACCAACTGGGACGCCACCGAGCTCGCCAAGATGACGAGCGCCGGCGTGACCGTCGAATTCGTCGACTAAGGGTTTCAGGCGGAATGAACGGAAAAGGCCGGGCAGCGCGCGCTGCCCGGCCTTTTGCTTTCATAGGCCCCGTTCAGGCCGCCCTGACATAGCCCGAATTCTCCGCCGGCTGCGCGGCGCCGCCGGTGCGGAAGGCGCTGAGCTGGGCGGCGATGGAGGCCGCCTCCTCGGTCAGCGCCTGGCTGGAGGCATTCGCCTGCTCGACCATCGCGGCATTCTGCTGGGTGATCTGGTCCATGGCGTTGACCGCCTGGTTGACCGCCTGCAGGCCCGTCGCCTGCTCCGCCGTGCTGGCGCGGATGGCGGTGAAGACGGCGCTGACCTCGACGACCTGAGAGACGATCTGGCGCAGCGACTGGGCGACCTCGCCCACCGAGCGCACGCCGTCCTCGACCTGCCCGTGCGAGCGGGCGATGAGGTTCTGGATGTCCTTGGCGGCATCCGCGCAGCGCTGGGCGAGCGCCCGCACCTCAGACGCGACGACGGCAAAGCCCCGCCCGGCTTCCCCGGCCCGCGCGGCCTCGATGCCGGCGTTCAGCGCCAGAAGGTTCGTCTGGAAGGCGATCTCGT
>JBDHSZ010000111.1:0-12404 GCA_039812945.1 Shinella sp. | reverse complement strand
GGCGTGGTCGTCGTCGGCCAGGACGGCGATATCCGCTCGATGAACCGCTCGGCGAGCGCCCTCTTCAACTATGACGAGGACGAGACGCGCGGCCGGCCCTTCGCCATGCTCTTCGCCCATGAGAGCCAGAAGGCGGTGCTCGACTATCTTGCCGGCCTTTCCGGCCATGGGGTGGCGAGCGTGCTCAACGACGGGCGCGAGGTCATCGGCCGCGAGGCCTCCGGCGGCTTCATCCCGCTGTTCATGACGATGGGGCGGCTTTCGTCCTCGTCGGGCTATTGCGCCGTCATCCGCGACATAACCCAATGGAAGCGCACGGAAGAGGAGCTGCGCAACGCCAAGCGCGCGGCCGAGACGGCCAATGCCCACAAGAGCGACTTCCTCGCCCGCGTCAGCCACGAGATCCGCACGCCGCTCAACGCCATCATCGGCTTCTCCGACATGATGGCGACCGAGCGCTTCGGGCCGATCGGCCATCCGCGCTATATCGAATATGCCAACGACATCGGCCGCTCCGGCCGCCACGTGCTCGATATCGTCAACGACCTGCTCGACATCTCCAAGATCGAGGCGGGCGAGATGGACCTGGACTTCACCGCCGTCGGCCTCAACGAGACGATCTCCGAGGCCGTCTCGCTGGTGCAGCCGCAGGCCAATGCGCAGCGCGTGATCATCCGCACCTCGCTGTCGGCCAATGTGCCGCAGATCGTCGCGGACCTGCGCTCGATCAAGCAGATCGCGCTCAACATCCTGTCGAACGCCATCCGCTTCACGCCGTCCGGCGGGCAGATCGTCGTCTCCACCGCCTATGAGGCCAATGGCAGCGTCGTGCTGCGCATCCGCGACACCGGCGTCGGCATGACGCGCAGCGAGCTGGAACAGGCGATGAAGCCCTTCCGGCAGGTGACGACCGGCGCGCGCAAGCGCGGCGACGGCACCGGCCTCGGCCTGCCGCTCACCAAGGCGATGGTCGACGCCAACCGGGCGAACTTCTCCATCAGCTCCACGCCCAACGAAGGCACGCTGGTCGAGGTGGTGTTTCCCTCGCCGCGCGTGTTGGCAGATTGAGGCGATTGGGCTAGACCGGACGTCCCATCCTGCCGCAGGCGGGACTGCCGTATCGTCGAGGTAACCCTTGCAGGTCCCGTCCGAAAGCATGCCGGCGCGCCTCCAGCGCCGCTCCGGCGCCGCCCGCCACCCGCTGCTGTCCGCCGCCGCGGTGCTGTCGGCGGCCGTCGTGCTGATGCCGGCCATCGCGATCGTCGTCATCGCCGCGACGGGCGGCACGGACAACTGGCCGCACCTCATCGACAACGTCATCCCGCGCGCCACGCTGCGCACGCTGATCCTGCTGGCCGGCGTCGGCACGGCGACGGCCGTCACCGGCGTCGTCACCGCCTGGCTGGTGGCGAGCTGCGAATTTCCGGGGCGGCGGCTGCTGTCCGGCCTGCTCGTGCTGCCGCTCGCCATTCCGGCCTATCTCGGCGCCTATGCCTTCGCGGAATTCTTCTCCTTCACCGGGCCGGTGCAGACGGCCTATCGCGCGCTCTTCGGCTTCCAGTCGAGCCGCGACTACTGGTTCCCCGAGGTGCGCACCACCGGCGGGGCGATGCTGGTGCTGTCCAGCGTGCTCTATCCCTATATCTATCTTTCCGCCCGCTCGATGTTCCTGATGCAGGGGCGCGCGGCGGCCGACGTGGCGCGCACGCTCGGCGCCGGGCCGCTGAAGGTGTTCGCGAGGATCCAGATCCCCATGGCGCGGCCGGCGATCATGGTGGGGCTGACGCTCGTCGCCATGGAGACGCTGAACGATATCGGCGCGGTCGAATATCTCGGCGTGCAGACCCTCACCTTCTCGATCTTCGACACCTGGCTCAACCGCGGCAGCCTTGCCGGCGCGGCGCAGATCGCCTGCATCATGCTGGTCTTCGTCATCTGCCTGATGATGGTGGAGCGCGCCGCCCGCCGCCGCCAGCGCTTCGCCAGCCAGAAGACCACCGCCGCCGTGCACGATTCCGTGCGCCTCAAGCTCGAGGGCTGGAAGCGCTGGGCGGCGGCGCTCGCCTGCCTGCTGCCGCCGGTCATCGGCTTCGCCATCCCCGTCCTCGTGCTCGGCGGCTATGCGGCGCGCCGGCTGGAGCAGTTCGCCTCGGCGCGGCTGCTCTCCGCGCTCTGGCACAGCATCCTCGTTTCCGGCTCGACGGCGCTGATCGCCGTGCTGCTCGCCTTCCTGCTGGCCTATGCCGCGCGCACGACGCGCTCGCGGCTGAACGCCGCCGCCGGCCGCCTCGCCTCCTTCGGCTACGGCGTGCCGGGCACGGTGCTGGCCATGGGCGTGCTGATCCCGCTCGCCAATTTCGACAATGCGGTGGATGCGTTCCTGCGCGCCAATTTCGGCGTCTCGACCGGGCTTCTTCTCTCCGGCACCGGCTTCGCCATCATCTATGCCTGCACGGTGCGGTTCCTGACGATGGCGGAGGGCACGATCGATGCGGGCTTCCACAAGCTCTCACCGCATCTCGACATGGCCGCCCGCACGCTCGGGCGCACCAGCAGCCAGACGCTGTGGAGCGTGCTGCTGCCGATGATGCGGCCGGCGACGCTGACGGCGGCGCTGCTCGTCTTCATCGAGACGATGAAGGAGCTGTCGGCGACGATCATGCTGCGGCCGTTCAACTTCAACACGCTGGCGACGCTGGTCTACGAGGACGCCTCGCGGGCGAAGGTGGAGGATGCCGGCGTTCCCGCCATCATCATCGTCGCGGTCGGCCTCATTCCCGTCTTCCTGGTCTCGCGCTCGCTCGACCGGCACAACCGGTAAAAAAAGAGGGCGGCAGAAGCCGCCCCGATAGGTGAATGCTGTCCAACGAAAGCGTGGGTGAACGGCTTCATGCCATCGGGGTCGGAGGCGACCGGAACGCCCTTCATCGGGCGCGCTCAAGTTGACGCGACCTTGCGCCGGCGCGGTTTAACAAATCCTTACCCGGCGCGCGCCGGAGGGCGGGCCGCGTTCACAACTTCGTCAGCTTGGTTAACCGCGCGGGCCGAAATCGTTAACGCCGGCGGCGCTCACGATTTCAGCGCCGCCAGGTCCGCGAAGAGCTCCAGCGCCTCCGGATTGGCGAGCGCCTCCTTGTTCTTGACGGGGCGGCCGTGCACGACCTCGCGCACGGCAAGCTCGACGATCTTGCCGGACTTGGTGCGCGGGATATCGGCGACCTGGACGATCTTCGCCGGCACATGGCGCGGCGAGGCGCCGGTGCGGATCTTCGTGCGGATGGTCTTCTCCAGCGCCTCGTCCAGCACCTTGCCGGGCGCAAGGCGCACGAAGAGCACGACGCGCACATCGTTATCGAAGTCCTGGCCGATGCAGAGGGCTTCGGCGACGTCCTCGAGCTGCGCGACCTGGTTGTAGATTTCCGCCGTGCCGATGCGCACGCCGCCGGGATTGAGCGTGGCATCCGAGCGGCCGTGGATGACGATGCCGCCGTGGCTGGTCCATTCGGCGAAGTCGCCATGGCACCAGACATTGTCGAAACGCTCGAAATAGGCGGCGCGGTACTTCGCCCCGTCGGGATCGTTCCAGAACATGACCGGCATGGAGGGGAAGGCCTTCGTGCAGACCAGCTCGCCCTTCTCGCCGCGCACCGGCCGGCCGTCCTCGTCCCAGACGTCCACGGCGAGGCCGAGGCCCGGGCCCTGGATCTCGCCGCGCCAGACCGGCAGCAGCGGAACGCCGAGCACGAAGCACGAGACGATATCGGTGCCGCCGGAGATCGACGCGAGTTGCACGTCCGGCTTGATGCCCTCATAGACGAAGGAGAAGCCCTCCGGCGAGAGCGGCGAGCCGGTGGAGGCGAGCAGCCGCAGGCTGGAAAGGTCGTGCGTTACGCGAGGGCTGAAGCCGCCCTTGCGCACGGCGTCGATATATTTGGCCGAGGTGCCGAAGACGGCGAATCTCTCCGCCTCGGCATAATCGAACAGCACATTGCCGTCCGGGTGGAAGGGCGAGCCGTCGAACAGGCAGAGCGTCGCGCCGACGGCGAGGCCCGAGACCAGCCAGTTCCACATCATCCAGCCGCAGGTGGTGAAGTAGAACAGCCGCTCGCCTTCGATGAGGCCGCAATGCAGGCTGTGCTCCTTGAGATGCTGCAGCAGCGTGCCGCCCGCCGAATGGACGATGCATTTCGGCACGCCCGTCGTGCCGGAGGAGAAGAGGATATAGAGCGGGTGGCGGAACGGCAGGCGCGCGAAGGCGAGGTCCTTCGGCTCGTAGGGCGCCGTCAGCGCATCGAGCGTGCGGCCGTCGGGCAGCGCGGCGGCGAGCGCCTCGGCGTCCCCGGCATAGTGCACCACGAGGACCGGCACGCCGAGCCCTGCCGCCACGGCCTTCACCTTCGCCGAGACGTCCTGCAGCTTGCCGGCATACCAGTAGGCGTCGCAGGCGATGAACAGCTTCGGCTCGATCTGGCCGAAGCGGTCGAGCACGCCCTGCTCGCCGAAATCGGGCGAGCAGGAGGACCAGATCGCGCCGAGCGAGGCGGCGGCCAGCATGCAGGCGATGGTTTCCGGCATGTTCGGCATCATGGCGGCCACGCGGTCGCCCTCGCCGATGCCCATGGCGGCAAAGGCCTGCTGGAGTTTCGAGACGCGGGCGCTGAGGTCGTCCCAGGACCAGCGGCAGGACACCTTGTCCTCGCCGCGGAAGACGATCGCGTCGCCGGAACCGGTCTTCTTCAGCAGGTTCTCGGCAAAGTTCAGCCGGCCCTCGGGGAAGAAGCGCGCCTCCAGCATGCGCTCGCCGTTGTCCAGCGCCACCGCGCCCTTCTCGCCGATCGCGCCGCATTCGTCCCAGACCAGGGACCAGAAGCCCGCGCGGTCCTCCACGGACCAGGCATGCAGATCCTCATAGCTCGCGAAGGTGCGGCCGGCCTTCTGCCCGGCGGCCTTCATGAACAGGGCCATGGGGCTCCTTGCCAGGATTTCCGCCGAGGGTTCCCACAGGGGCTTTTCTGACGTCATGCTTTCCTCCACTCCATGGCCCATAGCATGTTGCGTCGCACTATAATGCGGCGAATGCCGGATCGCGCCGCTCCCGAACGCAATTCCGCCATGGCGGCATTTGATTTCTTTCGCATGAGCGCATATCCCCGTTTCGCTCGACATGCGAATGCCGCCGGCAGAGGACCCGCGCCGAATGACCCTTTCCCGTCTCCTCCGATCGAAGGCCCTGGTGCGGGCGATCCTCGTGATCGTCCTCGCCGTGGCGGCGCTGCGCGTCGGTTTTCCCTTCCTCGTGCAGACGGAGACGGTGGAGCGGGCCATCGAGCGGACGCTGGAGAACTGGACCGGCGCGGACGTGCAGGTCGGCAGGCAGGCGGAATTCGCCTTCTGGCCCTATCCGCGCGTCACGCTCGGCAATGTGCGCGTCGTCGGCGGGGCAGCGGAGGAGCTGGCCTCCGTCGAAACCATATCGGCGGCGTTCGACCTGCTCGGCGCGGTGCGCGGCAAGCCGGCCTTCAGCGATTTCGAGCTCGTCCGCCCGTTGGTCCGCATCGGCCGGAACGCCGAGGGCGCATTCAACTGGCGGCATAGCGGCTGGCTGATGCAGGCGATCGACGCCACGGCCAAAGCCGCCGGCGGCCAGCCGGCCGCCGCCTTCGGCGACGAGCGCATCGGCACGATCTCGATCCGCGACGGCGTGCTCGACATGACGGGCGGCGAAGGCGGGGCCTATCGCATCAGCGACGTCAACGGCAGCATCACATGGCCGGCGCTGCGCCGGCGGCTCGAGCTTTCGCTTTCCGGCGTCGTCAACGGCGAGCTGGCGCGCTGGTCCTTCGGCTGCGACCAGCCGCTTTCCCTGCTCGCCGGGCGGGACGCGGCGATCCGCACCAGCCTTTCCGCCGATCCGATGACCGTCACCTTCGAGGGCACCGGCAACCTCTCCGCAAACGCCTTCGCGGCGGGCACGGTGCAGCTTTCCACCCCCTCGCTCAGCCGCCTGCTCGCCTGGCAGGGCAAGGATATCCCGGCGGTCGGCAATGTCGGGCAGGTCGGCATCGAGGCGAACATCGACACCTCCGGCTATTCCGCCAGGCTCGAGAATGTCCGGCTGACGCTCGACAATGCCGAGGCGAGCGGCGTGCTGGACATCGCGCTGCCGCCCGAGGGCGTGCCGCGCGTCGGCGGAACGCTCGCCTTCGACCGGATGGACCTGCGCGCCTTCCTGACGGCCTTCTCGCCGCTGCCCGGCACCGACCGGGACGCGCCGACGATCGACACCGCCTTCATCCACCAGTTCGGCATGGACCTCCGGCTCTCCGCCAAGACCGCCGATTTCGCCCCCTTCTCGCTGAAGGATCTCGCCGCGGGCATGCGCATCGAGAACGGCCGCGCCACCTTCGACGTCGGCGACAGCACCTTCATGGGCGGGCGCATGACCGGGCGCATCGCGCTCGCCGAGAGCGGCGTGCGCGGCGGCGGCCAGTTGCAGATGTCGCTCGGCGATGTGGATATCGGCGGCATCGTCGCCGCGCTCGCCTTGCCCGGCCCGCTGCCGTCCGGCACCGGCTCGGCCGATTTCGAGCTTTCGACCAGCCAGCCGCTCTGGGCGACGACGGTCTCCGACATGACCGGCCGGTTCCGGCTGCGCATGGGAAACGGCACGCTCACCCATTTCAACCGCCAGGCCTTCGAGGACCGGGCGTCGAAGAATGCGTTCTTCAGCGTCTCGGAGGCGGCGGACGGCGCGTTCGATTTCGTGCGCGCCGATGTCGAGGCCCGGCTCGACCGCGGCCTTGCCGAGCTCACCAGGGCGGAAATCGAGGGCAGCGACAAGCTGCTGAAGCTTTCCGGCCTCATCCCCTACCGCACCGGCAGCCTGGCGCTGGTCGGCACGCTGGGCGACCGTCCGCAGGCGGGCGCGACCGAGACCCGCCCGCCGCTCAGCTTCTTCGTCGGCGGCTCCTGGCCGGAGGCGGTCATCACGCCGGCCTCGATCCTGACGGGGCGTCAGCCCGGCCCGTGATCAGCCGCCGGCGAAGGCCGCCTGCTCGTCGCGCAGGCGCTGCACCTCGCGGCGCTTCGTCATGATCGACGCGATGACGACGCCGATGGCGACGAGGCCGATGAGCAGCGTGCAGGCCGCGTTGATCTCCGGCGTCACGCCGAGGCGCACCTGGCTGTAGATCTTCATCGGCAGGGTCGTCGCGCCGGGGCCGGAGGTGAAGGAGGCGATGACGAGGTCGTCGAGCGAGAGCGTCAAAGCCAGCATCCAGCCGGACAGCACGGCGGGGAAGATGATCGGCAGCGTCACCTCGAAGAAGGTCCTGACCGGCGTCGCGCCGAGGTCCATCGCCGCCTCCTCGACCGAGCGGTCGAAGGACAGCAGGCGCGACTGCACCACCACCGTCACGAAGCACATCGAGAAGGTGATATGCGCCAGCGTCACCGTGACGAAGCCGCGGTCGAAGCCGATGGCGACGAAGAGCAGCAGCAGCGACAGGCCGGTGATGACCTCCGGCATGACGAGCGGCGCATAGACCATGCCGGAAAACAGCAGCCGGCCGCGAAAGCGCGTGTAGCGGGTGAGCGCCAGCGCCGCCATGGTGCCGAGCGCGGTGGCGACGCTCGCCGAGACCAGCGCCACGCGGATCGTCACCCAGGCGGCGTCCATCAGGCCCCGGTTGTTGAAGAGCGAGACATACCATTTCGTCGAGAAGCCGGCCCAGACCGTCACGAGCTTGGACTCGTTGAAGGAGAAGACGACCAGCAGGACGATCGGCAGGTAGAGGAAGGCAAAGCCGAGGACGACCGAGACGATATTGAAGCGCGACCAGGTGTTCATGGGCTTACCTCCCCTGCTCTTCGGCCTTGGCCTGCGCGTTCTGGAAGAACACGATGGGCACGACCAGGATGAGCAGCAGGATGGTGGCGACGGCGGCCGAGACCGGCCAGTCGCGGTTGGCGTTGAACTCGTTCCACAGCGTCTTGCCGATCATCAGCGTCTGCGATCCGCCGAGCAGGTCGGGGATGACGAACTCGCCGACCGCCGGGATGAAGACGAGCATGCAGCCCGCGACGACCCCGGGGATGGAGAGCGGGAAGGTGATCTTCCAGAAGGCGGAGATCTGCGGGCAGCCTAGGTCCTGCGCCGCCTCGATCAGCGTCTGGTCCATCTTCTCCAGCGCCGAATAGAGCGGCAGCACCATGAAGGGCAGGTAGGAATAGACGATGCCGATATAGATCGCCCAGTTGGTGTTCATGATGATCAGCGGCTGGTCGATGACGCCGATGCCGATGAGGAACTGGTTGAGCAGCCCTTCCGGCTTGAGGATGGCGATCCAGGCATAGACGCGGATGAGGAAGCTCGTCCAGAACGGCAGGATGACCAGCATCAGGAGCGTCGGGCGCAGCGAGCGCGGCGCCTGCGCCATGCCGTAGGCGATGGGATAGCCGATCAAGAGCGTGATGACCGTGGAGACGGCGGCGATCCACAGGCTGGAGAGGTAGGCGTTGAGATAGAGCGCGTCCTCGGTCAGCCAGACGAAATTGTCGAAATGCAGTTGGCCGATCTTCTCCCACAGGCCGGACAGGCCGTCGGCGAGCGCGAAGACCGGCTCGTAGGGCGGCTGGGCGATGGCGGTGGTCGACAGCGAGATGCGGAAGACGATGAAGAAGGGGACGAGGAAGAAGAACAGCAGCCAGGCATAGGGAATGATGATGACGAGGCGGCTGAAGAGGGCGGAGCCGAGCTTGCTCATCGGTCAATCCTTCAAGACGACGCCGGCCGTCTCGCCGAAGGAGACCCAGACCTTCTCGTCATAGGCGATGGGATTTTCCACCTCGCGCTGGGCGTTCAGCATGGAGGCCTTGACGACCTTGCCGCTGTCGAGCTTGACGTAGAAGACCGTCATGTCGCCGAGATAGCCGATATCCCAGATCTCGCCGGACGCCGCGTTGACGGAGGCGTCAGCAGGGGCGGCGCGCGTCACCTTCAGCTTTTCCGGCCGGATCGCGAAGCCCGCCGCGCTGCCGGCTGCGGGCGCGTCGGCGGAGGCGGCGCGGATGGTGAAGCCGTCGCTGGCGGCAAGCTCGATGCGGCCGTTGCCGCTCGCGGCGACCTTGCCGTCGAGGATGTTCACGTCGCCGATGAAATCCGCGACGAAGCGGGAATTGGGCGCCTCGTAGATTTCCGCCGGGGTGGCGACCTGGATGACCTTGCCGTGGCTCATCACGGCGATGCGGTCGGCCATGGTCATGGCCTCCTCCTGGTCGTGCGTCACGACGACGAAGGTGAGGCCGAGCTCCTGCTGCAGGTCCATCAGCTCGAACTGGGTCTCCTCGCGCAGCTTCTTGTCGAGCGCGCCGAGCGGCTCGTCGAGCAGCAGCACCTTGGGCCGCTTGGCGAGCGAGCGGGCGAGCGCCACGCGCTGGCGCTGGCCGCCGGAAAGCTGGTGCGGCTTGCGCTTGGCGAATTTCTCCAGCTTGACGAGCTTGAGCATCTGGGCGACGCGCTCGGCGATCTCGTTCTTCGGCATGCCGTCCTGCCTGAGGCCGAAGCCGATATTGCTCTCCACCGTCATGTGCGGGAAGAGCGCGTAGGACTGGAACATCATGTTGACCGGCCGCTTGTAGGGCGGGATGTTCGCGATGTCCTGGCCGTCGAGGATGATCTCGCCCGATGTCGGCCGCTCGAAGCCGGCGAGCATGCGCAGGAGCGTGGACTTGCCGCAGCCCGAGGCGCCGAGCAGGGCGAAGAACTCGCGGTGATAGATATCGAGGGTGAGATCGTCGACGGCGGTGAAATCGCCGAACCGCTTGGTAACGTTGCGGAAGGTGATGAAGGGTTTCGCGTCCGGATCCGTCCAGGGCGCGAAGGAACGACGGATATTGCCGAGAGATTTCATTGCCTGTCCCCAACTCTCTTTTCTGGCAGTCGAATTGGAATTGCCCGGAAGAGGCTTCCGGGCAATTCGGTCGGGCGGTTACTGGCCCGTCACGACCCTGGTCCAGGTGCGGGTGAACAGGCGTTGGGTCTTGGCGTCCAGCGTCGTGTTGGTGAACAGCTTCGCCAGCGTGGCCTCATCGGGATAGATCGTCGGGTCCTTGATGATGTCCTCCGGCAGCAGCGCCTGCGAGGCCTTGTTGCCGTTGGCGTAGTGGACATATTCCGTCGACTTGGCGATGACCTCGGGACGCATGATGTAATCGAGGAAGGCGTGCGCCTCCTCGACATGCGGCGCGTCGGCGGGGATCGCCATCTGGTCGAACCACATCTGCGTGCCTTCCTTGGGGATGATATAGCCGACCTCCACGCCGTTGCCGGCCTCTTCCGCGCGGTCGCGCGCCTGGAAGATGTCGCCGGACCAGCCCACGGCGGCGCAGATATCGCCGTTGGCGAGGCCGTTGATGAATTCGGAGGAGTGGAACTTGCGCACGAAGGGGCGGACCTTCAGCAGCGCTTCCTCGGCCTTGGCGACGTCCGCCGGATCATGACTGTCGGGATTGAGACCGAGATAGGCGAGGACGACCGGGATCATGTCGGTCGGCGAATCGAGGAAATTGATGCCGCAGTCCTTGAGCTTGGCGGCGTATTCCGGGTCGAACACCACTTTCCAGCTATCGATCTCGTCGGTGCCGAGCGCTTCCTTGAGCTTGGCCTTGTTGAAGCCGATGCCGATCGTGCCCCACATGTAGTTGATCGAATATTCGTTGCCGGGATCGAACGGCTCCATGCGCTGGCTGACCATGTCCCACATGTTCTTGAGGTTCGGCAGCTTGGACTTGTCGAGCTTCTGGTAGACGCCGGCCGCGATCTGGCGCTGGAGGAAGGTGTTGGTGGGAACGACGACGTCATAGCCCGTGCCGCCGGCCAGAAGCTTCGTCTCGAGGATCTCGTTCGAATCGTAGACGTCGTAGACGACCTTGATGCCCGTTTCCTTGGTGAAATCGTCGATGATCGATGAATCGATATAGTCCGACCAGTTATAGACGTTGACGACTTTTTCCTGCGCGAGCGCGCCGCCCGCGGCAAACAATGCGGCAACGGCGGCCGTCGCCGAAAGAATATGTCTTATCATTGATTTTTCTCCCAGTTTCCTTCACGGGCCTATGAATTCGGTATGAAGACAGCCGCCGATTATGGTTGTTTTTCAAGAGGCGACAAGCTGCATTCTGCGCAAACACAGGGCGAATTTTATATCACATTGCTCCCATTCCTATCATATTTGAAGCCCTATCGCCGCCGGAAAGCAAGCGGAAATTTACTGGAAGTCGAAAAGGCTGAGGCCGGCGACCATCTCGTCGAGCCCGAGCGGGCGCGTGACGGGCGGCTCGGCGCGCGCAAGGCATCCCTGCCGCTCGCAGAGCCGGCAGGCCGCGCCGACGGCCACCGTCCCCTCCCGCCGCACCGCCTCGCCGTACACCGTCTCCTCCGCATGGGCGGCGTCGCAGCCGATGAGCAGCGCGGTGCGGCGCACGCGCTCGGCGAAGACGCCCTGCGGGCCTTCCAGCGTGCGGGAAATGGTCAGGAAGGCGGCGCCGTCGGGCATCTCGACGCGGTCGACGAGGATCTGCCCCGGCTGGGAGAAGGCGGAATGCACGCCGAGCTTGGGACAGCCGCCGCCGAAGCGCGCCTGCGGGAAGCCTAGCGCGCCGGCGCGGCGGAAGCGGTTGCCGGCATTGTCCATCTCCAGCATGAAGAAGGGCACGCCCGCCTTGCCGGGCCGCTGCAGCATGGTCAGGCGGTTGGCGGCCTGTTCATAGGAGACGGAAAAGCGCGAGCGCAGCACGTCGACGTCGTAGCGCACGCGCTGCGCGGTGGCCTGGAAGGCCTCGTAGGGCATCATCAGCGCATGGGCGGCATAGCGCGCCAGCTCGAAGCGGGCGATGCGCCGCGCCTCGGCGTTCGAGAGGGCGAGCGCGTCGAGCTCGGCGAATATCTCGTCCTGCAGGGCGAGCTGCACCGTCTCCATGGCGATCTCGCGCAATTGATCGAAGGGCGACAGGCGTTCGGAGAGGAACAGGCGCATGGAGTGCCGGTCGAAGCGGCGGCGCAGGTTCGGCATGGCATGGACCGGCAGCAGGCGCACGACGACGCCGTGCTCCTTGCGCAGCCAGCCCTTGAGCGCGGCGGGAAGATCGTCGCCGGAGCCGAGCGCCGCGTGGAAGCGCTCGGCGGCCTCGTCTATCGCGGCGAAATAGTTGGGGCGGTTCTCCAGCTTGTCGCGCACCTCGTCCATCGGCAGCAGCGCGCCCGACAGCGTGGTGGCATGGCCCTCGCGGGCCAGCACCTCGGCAAGGTCGGTGAGGCGGGCGGCCTGCTCGCGATAGGCGCGGTAGAGCTTCAGGATGCCGCTCGCGACATTCGGCGCGGCGTCGGCGATCTCCACCAGCTCGTG
>JBDHSZ010000110.1:0-12471 GCA_039812945.1 Shinella sp. | reverse complement strand
GCCGAAGTAGATGACCTCGACGCCGTCCGACTTGAGGCGGGTGATCAGCGCGCTGAAGTCCTTGTCGCCGGGTGTGACCGAATCGTAGAGCGCCTCGGTGACGCCGCCCTTGTTGAGCGCCGCCTTGAAGGCGTCGGCGAGACCCTTGCCATAGGCGCCCTTGTCGTGGACGATGGCGACCTTCTTGTCCTTGAGGTGTTCCAGCACATAGGCGGCGGCGACGTCGGCCTGCTGGTCGTCACGGCCGCAGGTGCGCAGCACGTTGGTCAGGCCGCGGGCCGTCAGGTCCGGCGCGGTGGCGGTCGGGGTGACCATCAGGATGCCGTTCTCGGCAAGGACGTCGGAAGCCGGGATGGCGACGCCGGAGGTCACCGGGCCGACGACGAAGCGGATGCCCTCGCCGACGATCTGGTTGGCCGCCGAGACGCCCTGCTTGGGCTCGCCCGCATCGTCGGCCAGCTTGAGCACGACCTGCTCGCCGAGGATGCCGCCGTTCTTGTTGATCTCGGCGACGGCCGCTTCCGCGCCGTTCTTGACCTGGTCGCCATAGGCTGCGACCGGACCGGTCAGCGGCGCGATGAGGCCGATGACGATATCGGCATGGGCGAGCGGCGCAAAGGCGACGGAAGCCGCGAGGAACGCTCCGGCGAAAATCTGCTTCTTCATGGTCTCTCTCCTGAACTGGGGCCCGCAAGGGCCCGGTCGCAAACCGTCATGCGCCCGGACGGCGCTGGCCGTGTCCGATGGCAGGGCGGGGCTACTTCCACGCTCCGGAACAATCGTATGCGAAGGGCCGGCGTGCTGCGAATTGATTAGGCCGGAAGGGTAAAAAGAGCAACAAAATAATGCATTTGCATAATTGATGAGCCGATCAGGCCGGTGAATGGAAAAGGCATATCGCAATCGAATCAAAACAGATCGTTAAGATTTACGATTTATAAATATCCGGAAATATTGAGGATCAGCGATGCGTTGCGTATTGATCGTCGTCCTCCTGCTGCTCGCCGGCTGCGCGTCCGTCCCCCGACAGACGCAGAATGCCTGCGCCATCTTCGAGCAGCGCGACGGCTTCTTCGACAACTGGCGGCGAGCCGCCTATGGCGTCCAGCGGGAATACGGCGTGCCGGTGCCCGTGCTGATGGCGACGATCTATGCGGAATCCGGCTTCCGGCACAATGCCCGCCCGCCGCGCACGAAGCTCTTCGGCTTCATCCCCTGGAAGCGCCAGTCGACGGCGCTCGGCTTCTCGCAGGCGCTCGACGGCACCTGGAAGCGCTACCAGCGCGAGACGGGCCGCTGGACGGCCCGGCGCACCGATTTCAGCGATGCGATCCGCTTCATCGGCTGGTATCACAGCGAGAGCAACCGCCGCAACGGCATCGCGCTCAACGACACCTACCGGCTCTACATTGCCTATTACCACGGCCATACCGGCTACCAGCGCGGCAACTGGAGCGGCACGGCGAAAGCCGGCGGCAAGCGCGCGGCGACCATGGCGATCCAGTATTCGCGGCAATTGAAGAGCTGCGGCGGCTGGTAAGGAAACCGCCCCATGAGGGGCACCTGCGCAAACAAAAAGCCCCGCGACCTCTCAGGTAGCGGGGCTTTTCCGTCTCTTCGTCGCCTCAGCTATCGAGGAACGCGCACAGCTACTTAGCTGTCCAGGAAGCTTCTCAGCTTCCTGGAGCGGCTCGGATGCTTGAGCTTGCGCAGCGCCTTCGCCTCGATCTGGCGGATACGCTCGCGCGTCACCGAGAACTGCTGGCCGACCTCTTCGAGCGTGTGGTCGGTGTTCATGCCGATGCCGAAGCGCATGCGCAGCACGCGCTCCTCGCGCGGCGTCAGCGAGGCGAGAACCCGGGTCGTCGTCTCGCGCAGGTTCGCCTGGATGGCGGCGTCGATCGGCAGCAGCGCGTTCTTGTCCTCGATGAAGTCGCCGAGGTGGCTGTCCTCTTCGTCGCCGACCGGCGTTTCGAGGCTGATTGGCTCCTTGGCGATCTTCAGGACCTTGCGGACCTTTTCCAGCGGCATGGCGAGCTTTTCGGCCAGTTCCTCCGGCGTCGGCTCGCGGCCGATCTCGTGCAGCATCTGGCGCGAGGTGCGGACGATCTTGTTGATCGTCTCGATCATGTGCACCGGAATGCGGATCGTGCGCGCCTGGTCGGCAATCGAACGGGTGATCGCCTGCCGGATCCACCACGTCGCATAGGTGGAGAACTTGTAGCCGCGGCGATACTCGAACTTGTCGACCGCCTTCATCAGGCCGATATTGCCTTCCTGGATAAGGTCGAGGAACTGCAGGCCGCGGTTCGTGTACTTCTTGGCGATCGAGATCACGAGACGGAGGTTGGCTTCCACCATCTCCTTCTTGGCGATGCGCGCCTCGCGCTCGCCCTTCTGCACCATCGAGACGATGCGGCGGAACTCGGCAATCGAGATGCCGGTTTCCGTGGCGAGGTTCTGGATCTCCTGGCGGATATCGCGGATCGTCGTGTTCTCGTTCTTGGCGAATTCCTTCCAGCCGCGCGCGGCGAGGTTGGCGATCGACTTCATCCAGTTCGGATCGAGCTCCGCGCCGGAATACTGCTCCAGGAACGAGTCACGCTTGACGCCGTAGCTTTCGGCAAGGCGCAGCAGGCGGCCCTCGTTCTGCATCAGCCGCTTGGAGATGTCGTAGAGCTGCTCGACGAGGCTGTCGACGCGGTTCTGGTTGAGCGACAGCGACTTGACGGCGGTGATCAGCTCGTCCTTGAGCTCCTTGTAGCGGCGCTCCTGGGCGGGCGACAGCGTGCCGGTCGCCTGCAGGCGGGCTTCCACCTGCTGGTCCTGCAGCTTGCGCAGCTTCTTGTAGGTCTCGGCGATGGTGTCGAGCGTCTCCATCACCTGCGGGCGCAGTTCCGCTTCCATGGCGGCGAGCGAGAGGTTCGACTCGTCGTCGTCCTCTTCCTCCTCCTCCGGCGGCAGGCCCTCGCCGCCGACATTGGTGATGTCGTCGTCGTTGGCGGCCGCGCGCGGCTTGCGGTTCTTTTCCTTCTCCTCGGCCGCCTTGCGGTCGGCCTCGATCTTCTCCGGAGACTGGAACTGCGGGGCGGCCTTCGCCTCGGGACCGGAATAGGTCGTCTCGAGGTCGATGATCTCGCGCAGCAGGGTCTGGCCTTCGTTGAGTTCATCCCGCCAGATGATGATGGCCTGGAACGTCAGCGGGCTCTCACAGAGGCCGGCGATCATCGTCTCGCGGCCGGCTTCGATGCGCTTGGCGATGGCGATTTCGCCTTCGCGCGACAGAAGCTCGACGGAGCCCATCTCGCGCAGATACATGCGCACCGGGTCGTCCGTGCGGTCCGTCGGCTCCTTCTTCTTGGCGGTCGCAAGCGCGGTGCCGCCGGAAGCGGCAAGCTCCCCGCCTTCGCTCTCGCTCTCGTCGTCGCCGCTTTCCTCCTCGCCCTGGGCCGCCTCTTCGGCGTCCTCGTCCTCGATGACGTTGATGCCCATGTCCGAAAGCATGGCCATCGTGTCCTCGATCTGCTCCGAGGTGACTTCCTCGGAAGGCAGGACGGAATTCAGCTCGTCCATCGTGACATAGCCGCGCTTCTTGGCGGCCTTGATCATCTTCTTGACGGCATCATCGGAAAGATCGAGAAGAGGGCCGTCGGATGCGCCTTCGCGTTCGTTTTCGACTTCCTCGTTCTCTTTGACCTTTGTCGCCATATTATTTCGTCGCTTTCCTGAGCATCAGTTTCCAAGCGGTAGGGGTTCGCCAGCCGATCGCCCTTCGGCATGCGCGAACGCGAATCAGCGTCCCTGACCTAACGGATTGACAATTAAATCCCGATTAACCACGTCCCGGCTTATGGGATCGTGGAAATGTTGCCGCGGCAACACGATTGACATGACTTCCCGATCCGCCGTACCCATTCCTTCTCAGCCAACAATGGTGATTCCCAGAATTTTCGGTCACGTCAAGCTCTTCCGGTAAAAAAGCCGCAAAAGCCTCCGATTCGGGCTCGTGGACGAACGAGGTCAGCGGATCCGGGCGATTGAGCCTCATGTAGGCGCAAATCCCGGAAAGACAAGAGCCCGCGCCCGGCCCGAATCGCCGCCCTCAGAACGAACGCCCGTCCACCTTGCTGATCGTCAATGTTTCGAGGTCGATCGCCGGGATGCACCTGAGGTTCACCGCCGCCATCCTGTTGCCTTTCGGATCACTTCCCTCGCCATAGGGCGCGATGCCGCATTTGCCGCAGAAATGGTGCCGGATGACATGGCGGTTGAACGTATAGGTCGACACGTTCTCCTCCGGCACCGTCAGGCGCAGGTTCTCCGCCGGCACGAAGGCGAGCAGCCCGCCGCGCCGGCGGCACATGGAACAGTTGCAGTCGATCGCGGTCTCGAACTCGCCTTCCACCTCGAAGGCGACATTGCCGCAGTGACAGCTTCCCTCGTATTTCATCGCGGAAATTCTCCTTTTGTTTCATGTGCATGCGCGCTCTCGCGCGGCCTGCATCAGTACCAGTCCATGACGACCTTGCCGGAATTGCCCGAGCGCATCGCCTCGAAGCCCTCCCGGAAATCGTCGATCCCGATGCGATGGGTGATGATCGGCGCAAGGTCGAGCCCGCCCTGCACGAAGGCGATCATCTTGTACCAGGTCTCGAACATCTCGCGCCCGTAGATGCCCTTCAGCGTCAGCATCTTGAAGATCACCTTGTTCCAGTCGATGCCGAAGCCGTCCGGGGCGATGCCGAGGATGGCGATCTTGCCACCATTGTTCATCGTGTCGATCATCGAGCGGAAGGCCGGCGGCGCGCCGGACATTTCGAGCCCGACGTCAAACCCTTCCGTCATGCCGATCTCCGTCATGACCGTGGCGAGGTCCTCCTTCGAGGCGTCGACCACATGATCGATGCCGACCTTGCGGGCAAGGTCGAGACGGACGGGATTGATATCGGTGATGACGACTTTCCGCGCGCCCGAGCGTTTCGCCACCATCGCCCCCATGATGCCGATCGGCCCCGCGCCCGTCACCAGCACGTCCTCGCCGACGAGGTCGAAGGACAGCGCCGTGTGCACGGCATTGCCGAAGGGATCGAAGATCGCCGCCACCTCGTCCGGCACGTCGTCCGGGATCGGCACGACATTGTGCTCGGGAATGCACACGAACTCGCCGAAGGAGCCCGGCCGGTTGACGCCGACGCCCTTGGTGTAATGGCAGAGGTGCCCGCGCCCGGCGCGGCAGTTGCGGCACTTGCCGCAGACGATATGCCCCTCGCCCGAGACCCGCTCGCCGACATGGTAGTTGGTGACGGCCGAGCCCACCTCGGCGATCTCGCCGACGAATTCATGGCCGACGACCATCGGCACCGGAATGGTCTTCTGCGCCCATTGGTCCCAATTCCAGATGTGGACGTCCGTGCCGCAGATCGCCGATTTCCTCACCCGGATCAGCACGTCGTTCGGGCCGACCTCCGGCACCGGCACATTCTCCATCCAGAGGCCGACTTCAGGTTTTGCCTTAACCAGCGCATGCATCATGTTCGACATGACGAAATCTCCGCAAGGGATTCAGATGACTCTCTAAATGACGCCCAGTTCACGTCCGACTTCCGCGAAGACTTGAATCGCCTTGCGAACATCCGCCTCGCTATGCGCCGCCGACATCTGGGTGCGGATGCGCGCCTGGCCGCGCGGCACGACGGGGAACGAGAAGCCGATGACATAGACGCCCTTGTCCAGCATGCGGCGCGCCATCTCCTGCGCAAGGCTCGCATCGCCCAGCATGACCGGGATGATCGGATGCCCCTTCCCCGCCAGCGTGAAGCCGAGCTTCATCATATCGGCGCGGAAGAGATCGGCATTGGCATAGAGACGCCGGCGCAGCGCATCGCCGTTGTCGATGAGGTCGAAGACCTTCAAGGACGCGGCGGCGATGACCGGGGCGAGCGTGTTGGAGAAGAGATAGGGCCGCGAGCGCTGGCGCAGCCACTCCACCACCTCGCGCCTTGCCGAGGTATAGCCGCCCGAAGCGCCGCCGAGCGCCTTGCCGAGCGTGCCGGTGATGATGTCGATGCGGCCTTCCACGCCGCAATGCTCCGCCGAGCCGCGGCCGTGCTTTCCCACGAAGCCGACCGCATGGCTGTCGTCCACCATGACCATCGCGCCGTATTCCTCCGCAAGGTCGCAGACGCCCTCAAGGTTGGCGATGATGCCGTCCATCGAGAAGACGCCGTCGGTGGCGATCAGCTTGAAGCGGCTGCCTTCGGCCTTCTTCAACTCCTCTTCCAACGCCGCCATGTCGTTGTTGGCATAGCGGAAACGCTTGGCCTTGGAGAGCCGCACGCCGTCGATGATCGAGGCATGGTTCAGCGCATCGGAGATGACGGCGTCCTCTTCCGAAAGCAGCGTCTCGAACAGGCCGCCATTGGCGTCGAAGCAGGAGGAATAGAGGACCGTGTCCTCCAGCCCGAGGAAGGCGGAGATGCGCGCTTCCAGTTGCTTGTGCTCCTCCTGCGTGCCGCAGATGAAGCGCACCGAGGCCATGCCGTAGCCGTAGCGGTCGAGCGCCTGCTTGCCGGCCTCGGCGAGCTCTTCGTTGTCGGCAAGGCCGAGATAGTTGTTGGCGCAGAAATTCAGCACGCGCTCGCCGGAGGAAACGGTGATCGCGCCGGCCTGCTTGGAGCTGATCACGCGCTCGGCCTTGTAGAGGCCGGCGGTTTCGAGGCCTTCGAGTTCGGTTCGAAGATGGGCGAGGAAGGCTTGGGTCATGGCGCGCACTCACGGGCTCGAAGGGACTGGCGGTCAGGCGATGCTGGCGGCATACGCGGCCATCAGCGGCTCGTAATCCTCCATCGGCGGGAATTTTTCATAGCTGTGCACGGCGGCGGTCGCCGCGAAGGCGAGCTTCTCGCTCGTATAGGTCTCGATGAACGGGCTGTACCAGCTCGTATCGTCGAGCATGGTCGGCCGGACATTGACAAGGAAGTCGATGCCCGGCGGCCGGGTGAACATCCAGCTCATGCAATCCGGGCAGAAATGATGCCCCGCCTCCGGGCTCGCCCCGGCGATGACCGGCTCGCCCGCGATGACGGCGAAGGCCGGCGTCGGGATGGCGGCGCTCAGCGAATAGGCGCTGCCCGACATGCGCTGGCAGCCGCTGCAATGGCAGGCCATGGTGATCATCGGCGGCGCGCTGATGCGGATTTTCACCCGCCCGCAACGGCAGGCCCCGTCGAGCGGCAAATTCGGTCGACCCATGCTCGGCTCCCCTTCCGATCCGCGCCGGCTCGTCTTCTTGCTTGTGATGCCGGCGATCTGGTTCCACCCGATAGTTCTAGCGCAGCGGCGGCCCGCGTAAAGGGCCGCCGTCCGCTTTTCAGGGCCGCTCGCAGGCGATCAGCAGGAACATCGGCCGGTTGAGCTCCACCCGCCATTCCGGATGCGCGGCGAGCTGCTCGGCGCTCGGCCGCCATTCCTCGACATGGCGGATGGTGAAACCGGCCGCGACCAGCGCATTCAGCGTCGTGCCGAGCGTGCGGTGATGCTTGACGACGCCCTTGGCGAGCCAGTCCGTCGTGCGCGGCCCCTCGACGAGATAGCCGTCCACCGGCCAGACCGTGCGCCCGCCGACTTCGGCCCAGTCCGGCGCGGAAGGGGCCATGTAGATCGGGTGCTCGATGGTGAAGACGAAGGACGCGCCCGGCACCAGCGCCGCATGAACGGCGCGCACCAGCCGGTCGAAATCGGCGACATAGTGGAAGGCGAGCGAGGAATAGGCGAGATCGAAGCGACCCGCCGGCAGGTCGAGCCCGTCGAGATCGGCGATCTCGTAGCGCACGGCGGGCGAGCGCGTCTCCGCCTTCGCCCGCGCGATCATGTTTTCCGAAAGATCGAGGCCGAGCACGCTGGCCGCGCCCTCCTGCGCCGCATGGCGCGCGAACCAGCCGAAGCCGCAGCCGAGATCGACGATGCGCCGGCCCTTCAGATCGGGCAGCAGCGCGCGCACCGATTCCCATTCCGCCGCTCCCGCAAGCCCGTGCACCGAGCGGGGAAGGCCGCTGTAGGCCTCGAAGAAGGCGGGCTGGTCGTAGATGTTCTGGGCCATGGATATATCCTTTCTGCCGCGGACATACCCTGTTTTTGCCGAAGGACAATGCCTCCGATTGCGGTCCCCGGGGTTGACAGGCAGCGCCCGCGCCTGTCCGGTGGCGTCCCGAATGGAGGGGCGATGACGATATTGGACAGGTTTTCCCAGAAGGGCCGCGTCGCCCTCGTCACCGGCGGCGCGCGCGGCCTCGGCTTCGAGATCGCCAGGGCGCTGGCCGAGGCCGGCGCGCATGTGGTGCTGACGGGCCGCACACAGGCGACCCTGGAGGACGCCGTCGCCAGGATCGCCGCTGCCGGCGGCAGCGCCGCGCCCGCCGCCTTCGACATCGCCGACCGCGCGGCCCAGCGCACGGCGCTCGCTGCTATCGAGCGCCGGCACGGACGGCTCGACGTCCTCGTCAACAATGTCGGCGCGCGCGACCGCCGGCCGCTTTCCGAGCTCGACGACGCCGCGATCGACGAGCTGATCCTCACCGACCTTGCCGCCGCCGCCAGCCTCTCGCGCGACGCCGCCGCGCTGATGCGGCGCAACGGCCACGGCCGGCTGATCTCCGTCACCTCCATCGGCGGCCATGTCGCCATGCCGAACGACGGCATCTACCCCGCCGCAAAGCAGGGCCTCACCGGCCTGATGCGCTCCATGGCGGTCGAATACGGCCCCGACGGCATCACCAGCAACGCCATCGCCCCCGGCTGGTTCGCCACCGAGACCAACGCCGCCATGGCCGCCGACGACGGCCTGATGCCCTTCGTGCGCCAGCGCATCCCCGTGCAGCGCTGGGCCCGTCCCGACGAGATCGCCGGCGCCGCCCTCTTCCTCGCCAGCGACGCCGCCTCCTTCGTCAACGGGCATGTGCTGGTGGTGGACGGCGGCATGACCGTCAGGATGTAGCGCGGACGCCCGTCTAATCCGCGAACCCGTCGATCACCGCCAGGAAGGCCTCGCCGAAGCGGTCGCGCTTCGAAACGCCGATGCCGGGAATATCCAGCAGCTCCTCCAGATCGCGCGGCCGCTCCCGGGCGAGCGCGATCAGCGTCGTGTCCGGGAAGACCACATAGGGCGGCACGTCGAGATCCTTGGCGATGGAAAGCCGCTCGGCGCGCAGCAGCTCGAAGAGCTCGCGGTCGGAGCCGGACAGGTTGTCGCGTTCGCGCGCGGCGGGCGAGCCGCCGGCCTTCGCCCTCCGCCCCGCCTGCGGCCGGTCCTTGCGGAACAGCACCTCGCGCTCGTGGCGGAAGACGGCGCGCGCCTCCGGCTCCAGCTTCAGCGCGCCATAGGCGGCGCGGTCGACGCTGATCAGCCCCATCGCCAGCAATTGCCGGAAGATCGATTGCCAGATGCGCGGCGCGATGTCCTTGCCCGCGCCGAAGACCGGCATCTGCGTATGGCCGAAGCGCTCGGTCTTCTCGTTGACCGCCCCCATCAGCACATCCACGACATGCCCCGCGCCAAAACGCTCGCCGGTGCGGTAGACGGCGGCGAGCGCCTTGATGGCGGCCTCCGTGCCGTCCCAGGTCTCGACCGGATTGCGGCAGGTGTCGCAATTGCCGCAATTGCCGGAATGCGCCTCGCCGAAATGGGCGAGGATGGCCTTGCGCCGGCAGCCCGCCGTCTCGCAGATGGCGAGCAGCGCCGTCAGCTTGGCGCGCTCGATGCGCTTGATCTCGTCGGCCGCCCCGCCCTCGTCGATCATCTTGCGCCGCTGCACGACGTCGGCCATGCCATAGGCCATCCAGACCTCGGACGGCAGCCCGTCGCGCCCCGCGCGGCCGGTCTCCTGGTAATAGGCCTCCACCGAGCCCGGCAGGTCGAGATGGGCGACATAGCGCACGTCCGGCTTGTCGATGCCCATGCCGAAGGCGACGGTGGCGACGAGGCAGAGATCCTCCTCCTTGAGGAAGGCGTCCTGGTTGGCGTCGCGCACCGCCCGGTCGAACCCCGCATGATAGGGCAGCGCGCGGATTCCCTGCGCGTTCAGCCATTCGGCGGTGTCCTCCACCTTGGCGCGCGACAGACAGTAGACGATGCCGCTCTCGCCCCTGTGGCGCGACAGGAAGCGCAGGAGCTGCTGGCGCGCCTGGTCGCGCTCGGCGATCTCGTAGGAGATGTTCGGCCGGTCGAAGCTGGTGGTGAAGACCGCCGCCGCCTCCAGCCCGAGGCGCTCGATGATGTCGTCGCGCGTATGCGGATCGGCCGTCGCCGTCAGCGCGACGCGCGGCACGCCGGGATAGCGCTCGCCGAGCATGCCGAGCGTGCGGTATTCCGGCCGGAAATCGTGCCCCCACTGCGAGACGCAATGCGCCTCGTCGATGGCGAAGAGCGCGATGCGCGCTTCCGCGACGAGATCGGCGAACCCTTCCGTGACGATGCGCTCCGGCGTGACGTAGAGCATGTCGAGATCGCCGCTGCGCATCGCGTCGCGCACGGCGAAGAACTCCTCGCGCGTCAGCGAGGAATTGAGCGCCGCCGCCCGCACGCCGAGCTGCTTCAGCGCCTCCACCTGGTCGCGCATCAGCGCGATCAGCGGCGAGATGACGATGCCGACGCCCTTACGGCACAGCGCCGGAACCTGGAAGCACACCGACTTGCCCGCCCCCGTCGGGAAAAGCACCACGGCGTCGCCCCCCGCCGTCACATGCTCCACCACCGCCTGCTGCTTGCCGCGGAAGGCATCGTAGCCGTAGACGCGCTTGAGCACGTCGAGCGGATCGGCCGCCGGCGCGTCGAACAGCGCGGAGACGGGGCTGGAAGGATTTGCCTGAATCATGACCTCACACTTTCTCCCTCCATTCTGGCCAAGCGCGCAACCATCGGCAACCACCCGGCCGCCGCCTTTCGCCTTCACGCACAATGTTCTTGATTTGTTCGAATATCAAGGGTAGGTTGCAAGAAAGTTTTGGAGAGGAGGATTTTCGATACGGCCAGCAGGATGACGGCGGGGTCGCGCCGACCGCATACCCTGTCGCCCGATGATGCGGGAGCCGAAAGCGCCGGGGCCTACTTCCCCGCCGGCCCCTTCACCCGGCCGGAGAGAACGCCGAAGCCCTCGATGATGGCCTCCTGGTTCTCCATGCGCACGGTCTCCATCTGCACCTCCTGCAGCGCGCGCAGGATCTGCGGCACGCGCTCGCCGTCGCCCTCCTCCGTCGCCACGGCAAGCTCGCGCTCGAGCTCGTGGCGCTGCCGCAGGAGCGCGCTGGTGCGCTTGTGGAGGGCGAGGGCCTGGAGATAGCCTTCGCGGGCATCCTCGGGCGCGGCCTCCGCCGTCGCGGTCCACAGGCGGGAGTTGCGGATCTGCTGGTCGAGGCCGCGCAGCAGCGTGTCGAAGCCGGCGGCCTCCAGCTCCTCGACCAGCCGGTCGCGGTCGAGCCGCGCGCCGACGGCCCCGGCAATGCCGAGAAGCGCGGACCAGAGGCGCTGCAGATCGCGGTTCTCGTATTCGATGATGGCGATCTCGTCGTAATCGCTGAACAGGAGGCCCGGATGGTTGACGACGGTGAGCGCCAGCACGCTTTCGCGCAGGGCCGGCAGCTCCTGCGCGCCGCGCACCAGCGCCGAGCGGGCGAGCCGGTCGGAAATGCCGGACGGAGCGGCACTCGCCTGCGGCCCGCCGCGTCCGCCGCCCCTGCCCTGCCGGTTGCCGGAAAAGCCGCCGCCGCCCTGCCGCTGCGCCGGACGGAAGAAGGCGTTCAGGCGCTCGCGCATGGCCTGCTGGTAGTGGCGCCGCACGTCCTCGTCGGCGATGACGGCCGTGACCTGGCGCAGGCGCGCCTCCAGGGCCGCGCGGCTTTCCGGCGTGTCGAAATTCACGCCCTGCACCTCGCGGCTCCAGATCATGTCGGCCAGCGGCCGCGCGCCGGCCAGCACCTTGTCGAAGGGCGCGCGGCCCTCGTGGCGCACCAGGTCGTCCGGGTCCTTGCCGTCGGGCAGCAGCGCGAAGCGCACGGTGCGCTCCGGCTTGATGAAGGGCAGCGCGAGGTCGGCCGCACGGTTCGCCGCGCGGATGCCCGCCCCGTCGCCGTCGAAGCACAGCACCGGCTGCGGCGTCATCTTCCACAGCAGTTCGAGCTGGTTCTCGGTGAGCGCCGTGCCGAGCGGGGCGACGGCGTTCTCGATGCCGGCCTGGTGGAGCGCGATCACGTCCATATAACCTTCGACCGCGATGATCGTCCCGGCCGCCCTTTCATCCTGCGCGGCGTTGCCGGCGCGGCCGGCGCCCTGTGCGCCCTTGCGGGCGCGGGCATGGTTGTAGAGCACGCTGCCCTTGTGGAAGAGCTCGGTCTCGTTGGAATTCAGGTATTTCGCCGGCGCATCCGGCGACATGGCGCGGCCGCCGAAGGCGATGACCTTTTCCCGCACCGAGAGGATAG
>JBDHSZ010000109.1:0-12508 GCA_039812945.1 Shinella sp. | reverse complement strand
TCGGAAGCAGGGGCGGTTGATCGTCCGCTTCCTGAACTTGGGGATGGGGCAGGGAACGCTGTCCTTCAGCAAAAAACCCAGACCCGTTAGAAACTTTTGACTGGAGGTCAGAAATGAACATCAAGAGCCTTCTCATCGGCTCCGCTGCGGCGCTCGCAGCAGTTTCCGGCGCACAGGCCGCCGACGCCATCGTCGCTGCCGAACCGGAACCCATGGAATACGTTCGCGTCTGCGACGCCTTCGGCACCGGCTTCTTCTACATCCCCGGCACCGAAACCTGCCTCAAGATCGGCGGCTTCGTTCGCTTCCAGGTTGGTTTTGCTCGTGACGAAGTCGCCGCCTCTATCGTGAACGGCGGTCTCGGCATGGGCTACGGCTCTGGCATTTCCACGCATTCCGACTGGGATGCCTTTACGCGCGCACAGATCACCCTCGATGCCCGTAACGACACCGAGCTCGGCACGCTGCGCAGCTTCATCGCTTTCCAGGCTGACTCGGACAATGAAATGGATGGCGGCGGCGGCTTCGCTGTCGATGAAGCCTTCATCGAACTCGGCGGCTTCAAGGTCGGTTACTTCTATAGCTGGTGGGATAGCGGCATCAACGGCGAAACCGACACCAACGGTAACGTGACGCGCTTCAACTCGATCGCCTACACCTACGATGGCGGCACCTGGCGTGCGGGCCTCTCGGTTGATGAAATCGAGAATTCCGTCTACACGCACCTGAACGATCATCGCCGTGCTCCGATTGCTGCTGGCTTCGCTGGTCGCTCCGCTCACAACAATCTCGGCGTTGCCGGCACGGTTGGCTTCTCGCTCGGCGGCGTAAACCTCGACATTCTCGGCGGTTACGACAGCGCCATCGATGAAGGCGCGGTCCGTGCCATCCTTTCGGCTGACCTTGGTCCGGGCACTCTCCAGATTCTCGGCGTATGGGCTTCCGACCCGAACGCATACTGGGATGCTTCCGAATGGAGCGTCGCGGCTTCGTACTCCTTCAAGGCTACGGAAAAGCTGACGATCACCCCGGCGGTTCAGTACTTCAGCGATCTGAACGCTGGCGGCGGCATCAAGGGCCTTGCCGGTGGCAACTACGGCTTCGGCAAGAACGACGCATGGCGCGTTGGCCTGACGGTCGGCTACCAGATCGTCGAAGGTCTCGATTTCCTCGGCACGGTTGACTACAACAAGGTCGATGTAGCCGCTGGTCGCGACGAAGACTTCACGCGCGGCTTCCTGCGCCTGCAGCGCAACTTCTAAGTCGATACGGCTTAGCTGATATCAAGGGAGAACCCGGCCTTGTGCCGGGTTTTTCCGGTTCTGCTAATTTTTGGGGTGAATTAGCAGGAATTTAGAAACAACTTTAATGCAACCAATGCGCGACTATCGGGCGCAGCAGGGGTCTGCATGTTCAAACATACCCAAATAAGCAATGATTATTATATAAATTATCAGGTTCGGGACATATACAGCCGGACAACCCTGCGTACCCTTCTCGACCGTTATGTCGATGTCCTCTGGGAACCGGGCTCGCACAAATACAACGTATCCTCCTTCGTCGGCGAGCTCGACGAGGTGCTGTTCGGTGCCGGATTTTCCGATTTCACCGACGAGATGCTGGATACGCTGACCGCGGCGCTGCGCAAGCGCGGCAACAGCAATGCCACCATCAATCGCAAGATGGCGGCGTTGAGCAAGCTTCTGCGCAAGGCCTACAAGATGGGCGACATCAGGAGCCTGCCGGAGTTCAAGCGCCTCAAGGAGAAGGCGGGGCGCATCCGCTTTCTCGAGCCCGACGAGGAAACCCGGCTCTTCGCCGCGATTTCCGGGAAATCCGAGCTCTACGGCCTGTTCTGCGTCTTCCTCATCGATACCGGCGCGCGGCTCGGGGAGGGCATCGGCCTGCGCTGGCAGGATATCCACCATGACGAGCGCGTGACCTTCTGGCTGACCAAGAGCGGCAAAAGCCGGTCCGTCCCGCTCACGGAGCGGGCGACGGCGGCGATCCGGGCTTGCGAGAAGAAGCGGCGCGGGCCGTTCTCGAGCATCGTCCAGGCGAAGTTCCGGGCGGCATGGAACGAGGCGAAGCAGGAGGTCGGCCTCGGGGCGGAGGCGGACGTGGTGCCGCATATCCTGCGCCACACCTGCGCCTCGCGGCTCGTCCAGGGCGGCATCGACATCCGGCGCGTCCAGACCTGGCTCGGCCACCAGACATTGCAGATGACCATGCGCTATGCGCATCTGGCCTCCGGCGATCTCGATATCTGCGTGCCGATCCTGGAGCGAGCCGCCGGCAACACCGCCAAGTAGCGCCGCTGCCGGCCCCTCCCCGCAGGCGGCGAAACGTCACGAAACCGGGCCGGAAACCGGGCGTTCCCCCGCGCCCTTTCCCGCCGCGGCGGGCGGCGGATGAAATGCAGAATATTGTCGCGAAAACCGAAAAAAGCCTTGCAACCCCAGTCTACGTCGCATAGTGAAACCGCGAGCGGAGAGGTGGCCGAGTGGTCGAAGGCGCTCCCCTGCTAAGGGAGTATACCGGAAACGGTATCGTGGGTTCGAATCCCATCTTCTCCGCCATCCTGCTTCGCTCTTCGAGCTTCGCAGGATTGCCAGAGCCTTTCGCACGAAGCAGGATGCCCTGCGGAGCTTCAGCGAAGAAGGGCCTTCCGTGTTTTATGTCTATCTTATTGGAAGTCTCTCCTCGAGCGAGCAGCGTTATGTGGGGATGACGAGCGATCGCAGGCGACGTCTTCAAGAACATAACGACGGCAAGTCTTGCCATACGTCCAAATTCAAGCCGTGGCGTCTGATAACCTATGTCGCGTTTTCGGATCGGGCCAAGGCGGAATCCTTCGAGCGGTATCTCAAATCCGGCTCGGGCCACGCTTTTGCCAACAAGCGGCTATGGTGACGCTATAGAAAAACCGCCGGAAACGGGTCGTTTCCGGCGGTTTCTTTGTCGGGCAGCGGGCGAGAAGCTCAGGTGCGGGCGGCCAGGCGGTCGATGGCGTTCTGGGTCGAGGCGCCGAAGTCGCCGTCGATGGGGCCGTTGTAGTAGCCGCGGGACTTGAGGATCTGCTGGAACTCCTTGCGGAACTGCGGCGTGAAATTCGCCGGCGAGCCCTTGAGTTCCTGCAGCTTGGCCTGGTCGCCGCCCTCGACGCTGGCGGCGGCCCAGCGGGCGGCCTCCCTGGCGTTGGCGCGCGTGCCGAGGCCCTGGTCGTAGAGGCGCGAGAGGTTGCCCATGGCGTAGGTGTTGCCGCCGTTCGCCGCCTTCTCGTACCAGTTCAGGGCCTGGACATAGTCCTGCTTCACGCCGTTGCCGACGTCGTAGAGCCAGGCGAGCGAGGCCATCGAGTAGTAGTCGTTCTGGTCAGCCGCCTTCTCGTACCACTTGCGGGCCTCGACATAGTCGACCGGGACGCCAAGGCCGGACTGGTAGGCGTAGCCGACCGAGGACATGGCGTTGACGTCGCCGCCTTCCGCGCCCTTCTTGTACCAGTCAAGCGAGGCATTGTAGTCGCGCGCCGTGCCGAGCCCCTCGCGGTAGAACCAGCCCATCGTGGCCTGCGCATTGGCATAGCCCTGCTCGGCCGCCTTGGCGTACCATTTCAAGGCCTCGCTATAGTCCTTGCGCGTGCCGTTGTAGCCCTCGCGGTAGAGCCAGCCGAGCGAGGCCTGGGCATAGGCGTTGCCGGCATTCGAGGCCTGCTCGAACATGCGGGTGCCCTTGGCCATGTCGACCGTGCCGTCCGTGCCGTAGATCGAGTACCAGGCAAGGTTGGTCAGCGCGTAGAGGTTCCCCTCGTCGGCGGCCTTCTGGTAGTGCTCGCGCGCCTTCGGATAGTTGCGCGCGGCGTCATGGGCGCGGCCCAGCATGTTGCGGATCGAATTGTCCGAGGGGCTGGCGGCGAGCGCCGCCTCGCAGACCGGGATCGCCCGGCCGTAGTCGATCTGCGCGAAGAGCTTGCCGAGGAAGCCCGGGCGCAGGTTCGGCTCGCCGGCCAGCTCGTAGCACTGGTCGGCGTCCGAGCCGCTAAGGGCGGTCGTCGTCGTCTGGCCGCCCGTCGCCGTGTCGGGGGTCGTCAGCGCGGCGCTGTCGTTGCGGCCGGCCGCCAGCTTGTCGATCGCGGCGAGCGTCGCGGGGCCGAATTCGCCATCCGACGAGCCGCTGTAGTAACCGCGCTCGCGCAGCAGGCTCTGCATCTCCTGGCGGAAGGCGACGGTGAAGTTGGCCGGGGTTTCCTTCAGCTCCTTCAGCTTGTTGGGATCGCCGCTCTCGACGCTGGCGGCCGCCCAGCGGACGGCTTCCTTCGCGTCGGCCGGCGTGCCGAGGCCCTGGTCATAGAGGCGCGAGAGGTTGCCCATGGCATAGGCGCTGCCGGCATTGGCGGCCTTCTCATACCAGTAGCGGGCCTCGACATAGTCCTGCTTCACGCCGTTGCCGACGTCGTAGAGCCAGGCGAGCGAGGCCATCGAGTAGGCATCGCCGATATTGGCGGCCTTCTCGTACCAGACCTTCGCCTCGGCATAGTTCTGCGCCGTGCCGAGGCCGTTCTGATAGGCCCAGCCGAGCGAGGACATGGCGTTGGCGTCGCCTGCATCGGCGGCCTTGCGATACCAGGCGAGCGACTGGACGTAATCCTGCGGGACGCCGAGGCCCTCGCGGTAGAACCAGCCCATCGTCGCCATGGCATTGGCGTAGCCCTGGTTGGCGGACTGCTGATACCACTTCACCGCCTCGGCATAGTCCTGGCGCGTGCCGCCGTAGCCTTCGCGGTAGAGCCAGCCGAGCGAGGCCTGGGCGTAGGAATTGCCGGCGATCGACGCCTTCTCGAACATCGAGAGGCCCTTCGGCACGTCGACCGGGCCGTCCGTGCCGTAGATCGAGAACCAGGCGAGGTTCGTCACGGCATACATGTTGCCGAGCTCGATCGCCTTCTCGTAATTGCGGCGCGCCTCGACATAGTTGCGGTCGGCGTCGTGCGCGCGGCCGAGCAGGTTCACCAGCATGCCGTCGGACGGGTTCTCGTTGACGGCCTGCGCGCAGGCGGTGAGCGCCCGCTTGGCGTCGATCTTCAGGAAGGCGACGCCCATGAAGCCGGGCAGCGACTGCGGCTCGCCGGCCAGAAGGAAGCAATCGCGCGAGGCCGGCGTCTCCTTGGAGGCGAGATCGACGCTAAGACCCTTCTTCGGCTCCAGCGCGGCGATGAGATGCTCGGCATCGCCGCGATGCCTGCTGTCCGGGTAGCGCTCGATGAAGCGCTGCAGAGCGGCCGCGTCGGTCGATTCCTTCAGGGCTTCCCAGGCGATGCCCGCCGCGTCCTGCCCCTCTTCCTGCGTCGCCTGCTTGAGGCTGGCGAGCTTCTTTTCCGCCAGCATCTTGTAGACCGGATCCTTGCCGTGCTTGGCGATGAAGGCGGCGATCAGGTCCTCGTCGGCGAGGTCGCGGATATTCTGCCAGTCGGCCGCCGCCTCGGACTGGCCGTTCGGCGAGACCTCCTGCGTGTTGCCGCTGTTGGTGATGTTGATGTTCACTTCCTTGATGTTCAGGAAGATCTGCGCGCCGCCGAGCGAGCCGTAGACGAAGGGCTCCTGCTCGCGGTTGGTGGCTTCCACCACCTCGTCGCGCACCTTGCCGAGCGCGATGCGCACGTCGAGGCCGGGCTCCACCAGATATTTCGACAGCGCCGTGGCGAAGGGGCTGTTCCTGCCCTCCCCGTCCAGCGCCACCGTGCCGGCCTTGGAGGCGAAGGCGATCAGCGTGTCGGCCGATTCGGGCTCGACGCGGGCAAGGCCGCGCGTGACGGCGCGCGTGCCGATCGAGCGCGTCATCGACTGGGCGAACGGATTGTTGCGGCAGGCGTCGAGAATGAAGAGCTTGAGCTTCTTGGCGCCTTCCAGCGAGCGCTGCACGCGGTCGATGGCGACGCTCTCGTCCTCGACGTCGCGGTCGCTCTTCAGCGCCGCGTCGACGGGGATGAGGTAGTTGACCCCGTTCATCTCCATGGCATGGCCGGAATAATAGACCACCGCCATCTCGGCATCGACCGATTCGTCCTCGAACTCGCGCAGCGCCTTGACCATGGCGGCGCGGTCGAGATCGAACACGGTCTTGACGCTGTCGAAGCCCGCCCCTTCGAACGAGGCGCGCATCAGCTCCACGTCGTTCGCAGGATTGTTGAGCTGGGCCGTCTCTTCGTATTTCTGGTTGCCTATCAGCAGCGCAACACGTTTCGCCTCGGCGGCGCCCGCATTGAACACGACGACAGCAATCGAGACAAAGAAAACCGGCGCCCAGCGATTTCGCATTCGCATGAACATGCCTTTCCCTCCGGCATTATTGCCGAGAGTATTACGTATGGCATGGACCGTTTCAATGAGGCGGCGGCCGGATTTTTTTCGCTCGGCCGCGGAAAGCTCAAGCGGCGGCGATTTCCACCCAGCGCCCCTCGCGGAAGGACTGCGCCATGGCGTGCACCGACCGCTCGATGCGCAGGCCCTGTTCGAAGTCGATGGCATGGGCGGCGTCGCCGGCGATGGCGGCGATCAGTTCGCGGCATTCAATGACCTTAAGGTCGTTGAAGCCGAGCCCGTGGCCTGGGGCGGGAATGAAGCGGTCGTAGGGCTTGTGGTGCGGCGCGGTCAGGATCGTGGCGAAACCCTGCTCGGTGGCGCGGCCCTCGCTGGTGTAGAGCTGGAACTCGTTCATGCGCTCCTGGTCGTAGAGGATCGAGCCTTTCGAGCCGTAGATCTGCAGGGCGATGCGGCCCTTGCGGCCCCAGGCGGAGCGATTGGCCATCAGCACGCCGGAAATGCCGCCGGGAAGGCGCATGAGGACGCTGGCGATGTCGTGATTCTCGACGGCGCGGCGGCCGCCCTCCTTCAGCGGGCGCTCCGCATAGGGCTTTGCCAGCGCGGCGATGACGGCCTCGACATGGCCGAACAGGCTCCACAGCAGCGCGAGCGGATGCACGGCGAAATCGTCGAGCGCGCCGTAGCCGGAGACGGCCTCGCTCTTCCAGTAGAACGGCGCCTCGGGGTCGGCCATGTAGTCCTCGTCCATCTCGACGCGGACATGGTTGACCGCGCCGATCCGCCCCTCGTCGATCAGCAGGCGGATGTGCCGCATCACCGGGTTCTGGATGTAGTTGTAGCCCATGACCGCGACCTTGCCGGAGGCGCGCCGGGCGGCGAGCATGCGCTCGGCATCGGCCAGCGCCGGGGCCATCGGCTTCTCGCACCAGACATGCTTGCCGGCCTCGAGCGCGGCGATCGCCATCTCGGCATGGAACTGGTTGGGCGTGGTGACGGAGATCACGTCGACATCGGGATCGGCGAGGAGGTCGCGCCAGTCGGCCGTCGCCTTGGCGAAGCCGAATTCATGGGCGCGGGCGGCCGCCAGCCCGGCATCGGCCTCGGCAAGGTGCACGAGGCGCGGGCGCTCGACATCGCCGAAGACCGCGGCCACATTGTTCCAGGCGAGCGCATGGCACTTGCCCATGTAGCCCGTGCCGATCAGTCCTATTCCCAAGGCCTTCATGACATCACCTCCATCCGCTATATCTCGCCGCACGGCGTTTCGAACGCCATGCATAGCGGGAAAGATTTGGAACGGAAACTACCTTTTCTGCAATTTTGGAATATTTATTTCGTTTGTCGCCGAATGGCCGCACAGGGAGAACAGGTCCATGAACAGCAGCGAAGCCCTTGCGCGCGTGCCCCGCGATTTCGACAGCCTGCGCAGCGTGATCATCGAGCGCAAGGCGACGATGCCGAAGCGGCTGGCGCAGGTGGCGGCCTATGCGCTGTCCAACCCGGACGAGATGGCCTTCGGCACGGCGGCGAGCATCGCGGCGTCGGCGGAGGTGCAGCCCTCGACGCTGGTGCGCCTTGCCCATCATCTCGGCTATGAGGGCTTTTCCGACCTGCAGAACGTCTTCCGCGCCCGCCTGCGCGACCGCCCGCTCTCCTACGAGGAGCGCCTGCTCTCGCTGGAGGCGGGGCCGGCGGCCAACAGCGACACGGAGCTTCTGTCCGGCTTCCTGACGGCGGCGAGCCAATCCGTCGCCCGCCTCGCCACCACCATCGACGGCGCGACCTTCTCCCGGGCGGTCGACCTGCTCGCCCGGGCGGAAACCATCCATCTCGTCGCCAAGCGCCGCTCCTATCCGCTGACGGCGCATATCGCCTATGCCTTCGGCAAGCTCGGCATCCGCCACCAGATCATCGCCTCGCCGAACGGCATCGATGCGGAAATGACGCAGTTCGCCACGCAGAAGGACGCCGTGATCGCCGCCAGCTTCGCCCCCTATGCCGCCGAGAGCCTGACGCAGGCGCAGGCGCTGGCCGCGCGCGGCGTGCCGATCGTCGCCATCACCGATTCGGTGTTCTCCCCGCTTGCCGCCGCCGCCACCCACTGGTTCGAGGTGTCGGAGGCCGACTATGCCGGCTTCCGCTCCCTTTCCGCCTCCATGGCGCTCGCCATGGCGCTGCCCGTCGCCATCGCGGAGCGGCGGCGCAGCCTCAGGCGCTCGCAAAAATGAAATGGAATGTACATTCCGAATTGACAGGATAATGGAATTCATGTTTCATTTTCTCGCAATGCCGCCGCGCATTCATGATGGCGCCGCAAGACCGGGAGGAAGACATGCCCCATACCGAAGAGGCGAGGACGCTCGACGTCATCACGATCGGCCGCTCGTCCGTCGATCTCTATGGCCAGCAGTTCGGCACGCGGCTTGAAGACACCGCCTCCTTCGCCAAGTCCGTCGGCGGCTGCCCCGCCAATATCGCCATCGGCACCGCCCGCCTCGGCCTGAAATCCGCGCTCGTCACCCGCGTCGGCGACGAGCAGATGGGCCGCTTCATCCGCGAGCAATCGGCGCGCGAGGGCGTCAATGTCGAGGGCATCCGCACCGATAGGGAGCGGCTGACGGCGCTGGTGCTGCTCGCCGTCGAGGCGGACGGCGTCTCGCCGATGATCTTCATGCGCACCGACTGCGCCGACATGGCGCTCGACGAGGGCGACGTGGACGAGGCCTTCGTGCGCTCGGCGCGCGCCGTGCTGGTCTCCGGCACGCATTTCTCCCGGCCCAACACCGAGGCCGCGCAGCGCAAGGCGATCCGCATCGCGAAGCAATCGGGCGGCAAGGTCATCTTCGACATCGACTATCGCCCGAACCTCTGGGGCCTTGCCGGCCATGCCGAGGGTTTCGAGCGCTATGTGAAGTCCGACCGGGTCTCGGCCATCCTCAGGTCCGTGCTGCCGGATTGCGACCTCGTCGTCGGCACCGAGGAGGAGATCATGATCGCCGCCGGGGCCGACGACGTGCTCTCCTCGCTGCAGGCGATCCGCGCCGTCTCGCCCGCCACCATCGTCCTCAAGCGCGGCGCCATGGGCTGCATCGTCTATGACGGCCCGATCCCGGAAGACCTCGAGGACGGCATCGTCGGCCGGGGCTTTCCCATCGAGGTCCATAACGTGCTCGGCGCGGGCGATGCCTTCATGTCGGGCTTCCTGCGCGGCTGGCTGAGGGGCGAGGACCACGCGACCTCGGCCACCTGGGCCAATGCCTGCGGCGCCTTCGCCGTCTCGGGCCTGCTCTGCTCGCCGGAATATCCGAGCTGGGAGGAGCTCTCCTTCTTCCTCGAGAACGGCAGCGAACACCGGGCGCTGCGCAGGGACGAGGCGATCAACCACATCCACTGGGCGACGAACCGCAGGCAGGGCGACATCCCGCTGCTGATGGCGCTCGCCTGCGACCACCGCATGCAGCTCGTCGACGTCGCCGACGAGCTCGGCGTGCCGCATGAGAGGATCTCCGACTTCAAGCGCCTCACCGTCGCGGCCGCCGCGCGGGTCGCCGAGGGGCGGCCGGGCTACGGCATGCTGATCGACGAGCGCTTCGGGCGCGACGCCTTCTTCGACGCCGCCGCCCGGAACTTCTCGTGGATCGGCCGGCCGGTCGAGCTGCCGGGCTCCCGGCCGCTGCGCTTCGAGTTCAGCCAGGACATCGGCTCGCAGCTCGTGGAATGGCCGCTCGACCATTGCATCAAGTGCCTGTGCTTCTACCATCCCGACGATCCGGCCGCGCTCAAGGCCGAGCAGCAGGAGAAGCTGCGCACGCTGTTCGAGGCGGCGCGGCGCGTCGGGCGGGAATTGCTGGTCGAGATCATCGCCGGCAAGAACGGGCCGCTCGAGGACGACACGGTCGCGATCGCGCTGCAGGAGCTCTACGATCTCGGCATCAAGCCGGACTGGTGGAAGCTGGAGCCGCAGGCCTCGCCCGAGGCGTGGCGCAACATCGAGGCGGTGATCGCCGAAAACGATGCGTATTGCCGCGGCATCGTGCTGCTCGGCCTGGAAGCGCCGGCGGAGGAGCTGGTCAGGGCCTTCGAGGCGACGAAGGCGGCTCCGGCCGTCAAGGGCTTTGCCGTCGGCCGCACGATCTTCGCCGATGCGGCGCGCGCCTGGATGGCCGGCCGGATGGACGACGAGGCGGCCGTCGCCGACATGGCCGGCCGCTTCCGCGCGCTGACCGACGCCTGGCTCGGGACGCGCGGCCTGTAGAAAAGGATTGGGAGGAAGACCATGGCAAAGACGATCCGGCTGACGATGGCGCAGGCCGTCGCGCATTTCCTGAAGGCGCAGATGACGGTCGTGGACGGACGGAAAGTGCCGTTCTTCGCCGGCGTCTGGGCCATTTTCGGCCATGGCAACGTCGCGGGCATGGGCGAGGCGCTCCATCAGGTGCGCGAGGCGCTGCCGACGCTGCGCGCCCATAACGAACAGGGCATGGCGCATGCCGCCGTCGCCTTCGCCAAGGCGAGCTTCCGCCAGCGCGCCATGGCCTGCACGACCTCCATCGGCCCCGGCGCGCTGAACATGGTGACGGCGGCCGGCGTCGCGCATGTCAACCGCCTGCCCGTCCTGTTCCTGCCCGGCGACGTCTTCGCCAGCCGCCTTCCCGACCCCGTGCTCCAGCAGATCGAGGATTTCGGCGACGGCACCGTCTCGGTCAACGACGCCTTCCGCTGCGTCTCGCGCTATTTCGACCGCATCACCCGCCCCGAGCAGATCGTCCCGGCGCTGAGGCGCGCCATGCAGGTGCTGACCGACCCGGTCGATTGCGGCCCGGTGACGCTTTCGCTGTGCCAGGACGTGCAGGCGGAGGCCTATGACTATCCGGCGAGCCTCTTTGCGGAGAAGGTCTGGACGCAGCGCCGCCCGCGCCCCGACGCGGAGGAACTGGCCGCCGCCGTCGCCACGCTGCGCAAGGCGGAAAAGCCGCTGATCGTCGCCGGCGGCGGCGTGCTCTATTCGCAGGCGAGCGCCGAACTCAAGGCCTTCGCCGGCATGCACGGCATTCCCGTCGCCGTCACCCAGGCCGGCAAGTCGGCGCTGCCGGACGACCATCCGCTCTGCATGGGCTCCATCGGCGTCACCGGCACCTCGGCCGCCAATGCCTTCGCGGAAGAAGCGGACGTCATCCTCGCGGTCGGCACGCGCATGCAGGATTTCACCACCGGCTCCTGGGCGCTCTTCAAGAACGAGAGGTGCAAGGTGATCGGCCTCAACACCGCTCCCTTCGACGCCGCGAAGCGCGACGGCCAGCCGCTGGTGTCCGACGCCCGCGAGGGCCTGACGCTGCTCTCTGAAGCGCTCGGCGGCTGGAAGGCGCCGGCCGCGGTGGCGGCGGCGAAGACCCGCAAGGACGAATGGCTGGCGGCGGCGGAGAGGGCGACCGCGCCGACCAATGCGGACCTTCCCTCCGATGCCGAGGTCATCGGCGCGGTGCAGCGGACCATCGGCGGGGAGAATTCCATCGTCGTGTGCGCGGCGGGCGGCCTTCCGGGCGAATTGCACAAGCTGTGGCAGGCGCACAGGCCCGGCGGCTACCACATGGAATACGGCTTCTCCTGCATGGGCTACGAGATCGCCGGGGCGCTCGGCGTCAAGATGGCGCGGCCGGAGGCGGAGGTCGTGGTCATGGTCGGCGACGGGTCGTACATGATGATGAATTCCGAGCTTTCCACCTCGATCATGCTCGGCCTGAAGCTGACCGTCATCCTGCTCGACAATCGCGGCTACGGCTGCATCAACCGCCTGCAGATGAAGACCGGCGGCGCGAACTTCAACAACCTGCTCAAGGACGCGATGATCGAGGCCATGCCCGAGATCGACTTCCGGGCGCATGCCGAGAGCATGGGCGCGGTCGCCGTCAAGGTCTCCTCCATCGCCGACCTCGAGACGGCCATCCGGCAGATGAGGAACAACGAGCGCAGCTCCGTCATCGTCATCGACACCGATCCGCTGATCACCACGGAGGAAGGCGGCCACTGGTGGGACGTCGCGGTTCCCGAGGTCAGCCCGCGCGGCGAGGTGAACAGGGCGCGCGAAGCCTATGAAAAGGCCCGCGCGGCGCGCAGCCTCGGCTGAACAGATCACACCCGGCATTTCTGGAGACCGAAGATGAAAGCCAAACTCGGCATGTCGCCCATCG
>JBDHSZ010000108.1:0-12519 GCA_039812945.1 Shinella sp. | reverse complement strand
GCACGCCGGTATGCCCGTGCTTGACCTCCTTGGTCAGCAGGCGCGAGGCGAGCATCGGGCACAGCGTCAGCGCCACGAAGGAGGAGAGCAGCACGGCGAAGGCCAGCACGAAGCCGAATTCGCGGAACAGCCTTCCTGCCTGCCCCGGCAGGAAGGAGAGCGGCACGAAGACGGCGGCGAGCGTCGCCGTCGTGGCGATGACCGCGAAGAACACCTCCAGCGTGCCGAGAATGGCGGCGGCGCGCGGCTTCAACCCCTCGGCGCGGCGGCGCACGATGTTCTCCAGCACCACGATGGCGTCGTCCACCACGAGGCCCGTCGCCAGCACGATGGCCAGCAGCGTGAGGATATTGACGGAAAAGCCCGCCATGTAGATGGCCGCGATCGTGCCGATCAGCGCGATGGGCATGGAGATGGTGGGGATCAGCGTCGCGCGCCAGTCGAGCAGGAAGAGATAGATCACCAGCGTCACGATCAGCACCGCGACGACGAGGGCGATCTCCACCTCATGGATGGCCCCGTCGATGAAGACGGCGTCGTCGCTGGTGATCTTGAGCTCGGTCCCCTCGGGCAGCGCCGCTCCGAGGCGCGAGACCATCTGCTTGACGCCCGCGGAGATGTCGAGCGTGTTGGACTGCGCCTGGCGGATCACGCCGAGGCCGATGCCCTGCCGGCCGTTGGAGCGCAGCGCCGTCGAGCCCTCGTCCGGCCCCAGCGTCACCATGGCGACGTCGCTGAGGCGCACGCGGTTCTTGAGGATGAGGTTCTCGAAGTCGGCGGGCGTGGCGAGATCGGCGGTGGCGCGCACCGTGATGTCCTGGCTCCGGCTTTTCAGCGAACCGGCCGGCACGTCGAAGGCGGCGGTCGCCAGCGTGTTGCGCAGGTCCGCGACCGTCAGCCCGCGCGCGGCGAGCTTCGACTGGTCGACGTCGACGCGGAAGATCTTCTCCTGGTCGCCGTAGACCGCGACGTCGGCGACGCCCTCGACCGAGGCGAGGCGGTCGGTGATCTCGTTCTCGGCCAGCAGCGTCAGGTCTTCCAGCGACTGGGTGTCCGAGGTCAGCGCGAGGCGCATGATCGGCTGGCTGTCGGCGTCGGCCTTCACGACGCGCGGCTCGTCCGCGCCGTCGGGGATCTGGTTCGCCACGCGGCCGAGCGCGTCGCGCACGTCGTTGGCCGCCTGGTTGACGTCGGTCGTGTCGGAGAATTGCAGCGTGACGCGGCTGCGGCCGAAGGAGGATTGCGAGGAGATGTCCTTGATGCCCTGGACGCGCGAGACGGCGCCCTCGACGACATCGGTCAGTTCGCGGTCGACCGTTTCCGGCGAGGCGCCGTCGAAATTGGTCGACACGCTGATGACCGGCTGGTCGACGGAGGGAAGCTCGCGGATTTCCACGCCGTTGAAGGCGGCAAGGCCGGCGACGACGATCAGCGTGTTCAGCACCAGCGCGAAGATCGGCCGGCGGATGAAGAGCGCGGTGAAGCCCGCCTTGCCGCCGGCGCTGCCGAGGCCGTTCGCCTCCCCCGACATCACGAGCCCTCCGTGACGGCGGGCGTCTGCTTTTCGGCGGTGCGCACCGCGCCGCCCGGCCGCAGCGTCTGGAGGCCCTCCGTGACGATCTGGTCGCCTTCGGCGAGCGCGGCCTTCACCAGCACCTTGTCGGGATTGCGCTGGACGATGTGGATCGGCACGCGCTCGGCCTTGTCGCCCTTGACGCGCCAGATATAGGAGCCGTCGGCGCTCCACTGCACCGAGAGCGGGTCGACGCTCGGATAAAGGTCGCCGGCAAAGCGCATCGTCACCTGGAAGGACATGCCGGCGCGCAGCAGGTCGTCGGGGTTCTCGATGCGGGCGCGCACGCGCAGCGTCCGGCTCTCCTGGTCGATGCGGTTGTCGATCGCCTGCACCGCGCCGGTGAAGGTCTCGCCGGGCCGCGCCACGGCGGTCGCCGTCACCTCGCCGCCGACGCGCACGCTGGTCGCGAACCGCTCCGGCACCCAGAAATCGACGAGGATCTCCGACCGGTCGTCGATGCGCGCGATGGCCGAGGAGGTCGTGACATAGTCGCCGGGATTGACGGAGATGATGCCGACCACGCCGCCATAGGGCGCGGTGACGGCGCGGCGGCTCAGCGTCAGCTCGGCGTTGCGCAGCGCCAGCTCCGCCGCCTTCAGCGCGGTCTGGGCGTCCTGCAGCTCGGCGAGGCTCATCGAGGAGCGCAGATTCTCGATGCGCGTCAGCTTCTGCCGCGCGCTTTCCACGGCGACGCGCGCCTGGTCGGCGGCGATCGCCTGTTCGTCGCTGTCGAGCCGGGCGATCACCTGCCCCTGCTCCACCCGGTCGCCGGACTGCACGAGGACTTCCACGAGATTGCCGGTGGCATAGGGCGTGACCGTCACGGAGCGGATCGCCTCGCCGTCGCCGATGGCGTGCAGCCGGTCGTTGACGAGCGCCATCGCCACCGGGCTGGTGACGACCAGCGCCGGCCCGCCGCCGAAACCGCCGCGGCCGCCGCCGCCCGCGCCCGCCTCGCCGTCACCGGCCGGCGCGATCGCGGCGACCAGCGTCGGCGGCAGGCCGGCGGCCTCCAGCATCCCGTTGGCTCCCGGCACGAAGCGGCCCCAGAGCAGGACCCCGGCCGAGATGACGCCGAGGCTGACGAGGAGCTGTTTCCAAACCCGCATGCAATCTGTCTCCGATGGAAGGCGAACCGCCGCCTGTTGCGACGCGACATAGGACAAGTATCCCGCTTTGGAAATGAACCGGCAATGAAAGAGTTGGATCATTACGGAAATGTAAGGAAACCGGCGGAATCGCCTTCCTGGAATAAAAGCAGAACGGAAAACTGGCCTTTCCGGACCGAATCACTACATTGAGCCGCATGATCAGCGGTTACGACGACATTCCCTTCTTCGACGAGGACCCGCAGCTCGCCGGCAAGCCCGCCGCGCCGGCAAAGCCTGCCGGCGGCATCGCCGCGCGCGCCATGGCGGCCCGCGACGCGCACCGCGCGCCGGATTATCTCTCCGGCCTCAATCCCGAGCAGCGCGAGGCGGTCGAGACGCTCGACGGCCCCGTCCTGGTGCTGGCGGGCGCGGGCACCGGCAAGACGCGGGTGCTGACCACCCGCATCGCCCATCTCCTCGCCACCGGCCGCGCCTTCCCCAGCCAGCTCCTCGCCGTGACCTTCACCAACAAGGCGGCGCGCGAGATGAAGGAGCGCATCGGCCTTCTCGTCGGCGGCGCGGTCGAGGGCATGCCGTGGCTCGGCACGTTCCACTCCATCGGCGTCAAGCTGCTGCGCCGCCATGCCGAGCTCGTCGGCCTGCGCTCGGACTTCTCGATCCTCGACACCGACGACGTGGTGCGCCTGATCAAGCAGATCCTCCAGGCCGAGGGCATCGACGACAAGCGCTGGCCGGCAAAGCAGTTCGCCGGCATGATCGACACCTGGAAGAACAAGGGCCTCGATCCCGCGCAGATCCCCGAGGGCGACGCCCGCGCCTTCGCCAACGGCAAGGGCCGCGAACTCTACATCGCCTACCAGAACCGGCTGAAGACGCTGAACGCCTGCGACTTCGGCGACCTCCTGCTGCACCCGATCCGCATGTTCCGCGCCAATCCCGACGTGCTCGCCGAATATCACCAGAAGTTCCGCTATATCCTCGTCGACGAGTACCAGGACACCAACACCGCGCAATATATGTGGCTGCGCCTGCTCGCCCAGCGGCCGAAGGGCACGCCGCAGAACGTCTGCTGCGTCGGCGACGACGACCAGTCGATCTACGGCTGGCGCGGCGCGGAGGTGGACAACATCCTGCGCTTCGAGAAGGATTTCCCCGGCGCCAAGGTCATCAAGCTGGAGCGCAACTACCGCTCGACCGCCCATATCCTCGGCGCGGCCGGCCACCTGATCGCCCATAACGAGGACCGGTTGGGAAAGACCCTCTTCACCGATCGGCACGATCCCGACGACGACAAGGTCGTCGTGCACGCCGCATGGGACTCCGAGGAGGAGGCCCGCGCCGTCGGCGAGGAGATCGAGCAGCTCCAGCGAAACCAGCACAAGCTGAACGACATGGCGATCCTCGTGCGCGCCTCCTTCCAGATGCGCGAGTTCGAGGACCGCTTCGTCACGCTCGGCCTCAACTACCGCGTCATCGGCGGCCCGCGCTTCTACGAGCGGCTGGAGATTCGCGATGCGATGGCCTATTTCCGCCTCGTCAGCCAGCCGGCCGACGACCTCGCCTTCGAGCGCATCGTCAACACGCCGAAGCGCGGCCTCGGCGACACGACGATCCGCAACCTGCACGACTATGCGAGAGCCCGCGACATTCCGATGCTCGCGGCGGCGGCCGATATCGTCGAGACGGACGAGCTCAAGCCCAAGGCGCGCAAGGCGCTGTTCGACGTCGTCGCCGATTTCCGCCGCTGGCAATCGCTGCTGGAGACCATGCCGCATACCGAGCTTGCCGAGCAGATCCTCGACGAGAGCGGCTATACCGCCATGTGGCAGGCCGACAAGTCGGCCGAAGCGCCCGGCCGGCTGGAGAACCTCAAGGAACTCATCCGCTCGATGGAGGCCTTCGAGTCCCTGCGCGGCTTCCTCGAGCATGTCTCGCTCGTCATGGACGCCGAGCAGAACGAGAATCTCGACGCCGTGTCGATCATGACGCTGCACTCGGCCAAGGGCCTCGAATTCGAGACCGTCTTCCTGCCCGGCTGGGAGGAAGGCCTGTTCCCGCACCAGCGCTCGCTGGACGAGGGCGGCCGCTCCGGGCTGGAGGAGGAACGGCGCCTTGCCTATGTCGGCATCACGCGGGCGAAGCGCCGCTGCCACATCTGGTTCGTCTCCAACCGCCGCATCCACGGCCTGTGGCAATCCACCCTGCCCTCGCGCTTCCTCGACGAGCTGCCGGAAAGCCATGTGGAAGTCGCCGAGGTCGAGCAGTCCTATGGCGGCTACGGGCGCGGCGGCTACGGCCAGTCGCGCTTCGACAAGCAGGAGCCGTTCCAGAACGCCTATTCGACGCCCGGCTGGCGGCGCGCCCAGGCCAACCGCACCGATGCGACGCGCGACAACTGGGGCTCGCGCTCCGGCCACGCCGTCGAGCGCATCGGCTACGGCGAGAGCGGCCCGCGCGCCCGCACCATCGAGGGCGAGCTGGTCGCCAAGTCGACGACGAGCGAGCCTTCGAAATTCACCGTCGGCGACCGGGTCTTCCACCTGAAGTTCGGCAACGGCAACGTGGCGGCGGTCGAGGGCAACAAGCTGACGATCGACTTCGACCGCGCTGGCCAGAAGCGGGTGCTGGACGGCTTCGTCGAGCGGGTGTGAGCGGCCCGCGCCGGCGCCGTCAGGACGCCTTGCGCATGGCGGCGAGACGCATCGCCCGCTCCTCCGGCGTCCAGATCTCGCTGCCGTCGCGACGGCGGCCCCTCCGGTTGAGCTGGAAGCGGTTCACCAGGTCCGTCAGCGCCCGCGCCCCTTCGGCGAGCGACTGGCTGGTCTGCGTCGTGCGCTCCACCATGGCGGCGTTCTCCTGGGTGATCCGGTCGACGTCGCTGACGGCGAAGCTGATCTCCTCCAGCCCGCTCGTCTGCTCGGCGGCCGACGAGGCGATGGCGTCGACATTCAGGTCGATCTTCGCGACGAAATCCTCGATCTCGCGCAGCGCCCGCCCGGTCTCGCCGACGAGCCGCACGCCCTCCTTGACCTCCGCGCTGGAATTGCCGATCAGCGTCTTGATCTCGCGCGCCGCCTTGGCCGAGCGCTGCGCCAGCTCCCGGACCTCCTGCGCGACGACGGCGAACCCCCGGCCCGCATCGCCCGCCCGCGCCGCCTCGACGCCGGCATTGAGCGCGAGCAGGTTGGTCTGGAAGGCGATCTCGTCGATCACCCCGATGATCTGGCCGATCTCGCTCGACGCGGCTTCGATGCGCTGCATGGCGCTGACGGTGTCGTTCACCACCCCGGCCGAGGCCCCGGCGCTGACGCGCGCGTCCTGCACCAGCCGGCGGGTCTCGTGCATGCGCTCCGTCGAGGAGCGGACGGCGACGGTCGCCTGGGTCAGCGCCGTGGCGGTCTCCTCCAGCGCGACGGCCTGGCGGCGGGTGCGCTCCGAGAGGTCCTCGGCGGACCGGTGCATCTCCTGGCCGCTGCCGTTCAGCATGTGGGTCTGGTCGAGCACCTTCGACAGGGTTTCCTGGAAGGCGCTGATGGAATTGTTGAAGTCGCGGCGCAGGCTCTCGAATTCGGGCGCGAAGGGCCGGTCGATGGTCAGGCGGATATTGGATTCGGCAAGACGCCCGAGGCCCGCGCCGATCTCCTCGATGCAGCGCACCCGCTCCGTCACGTCGGTGGCGAACTTCACCACCTTGAAGACCTTGCCGCTCGCATCGAAGATCGGGTTGTAGGACGCCTGGATATGGATCCTTTCGCCGCCCTTGGTGAGGCGGGTGAACTGGTCGGCGACGAAGCGCCCCTCGGCAAGCCCCTTCCAGAACTCGGCATAGGCCGGGCTCGCCACATGGTCGGGCGCGCAGAACATGGAATGGTGGCGGCCGGCGATCTCGGAAAGCTCGTAGCCGAGCGCGGCGAGGAAGTTCTCGTTGGCAGTGAGGATGTCGCCGCCCGGCGTGAACTCGATGATCGCCTGGGCGCGGCCGAGCGCGGCGAGCTTGCCGTCGTCCTCCATCGCCTTGCGCTTCATCGTCGTGATGTCGGTGGCGAACTTCACGACCTTGTAGGGCTTTCCGCCGCGCAGCACGGGATTGTACGACGCCTCGATCCAGATTTCCCGGCCGCCCTTGGCGATGCGCCGGTACTGGCCCCGGTCGAAACGCCCCTCGGCGAGGCCCGCCCAGAAGGCGGCATAATCGGCGGAGCGCACCGCTTCCGGCTCGACGAACATGCTGTGATGCCGGCCGACGATTTCCGCCAGCTCATAGCCCAGGGCGGCGAGGAAATTCTCGTTGGCATGCAGGATCCGGCCCGTCGGATCGAACTCGATGATCGCCTGCGAGCGGTTCATGGCCGCCAGCACCGCACGGGCATCCATTCCAAAATCAAAAACAGTCACGTCTCGTTCTCCAACCCCGATGCCGTCCTGCAACCGAACGCAATCAGCAGGGCTAGAATTGACCTGTATTTATTAACTTTCGATAGACCAGGGCCCGCCGATCGACCTTCAATCGAAGAAATTTATCGGCAGGCCATTTTCGGACGGGCTCAGGCGCCCGCCTTGCGATAGAGCGCGGCGAGCCGCGTGCGGGAGGACGGCAGCTCCGGCACCACGACCAGCATGGTGACGCGGCCGCGCTTGAAGGCGTTCAGGAACGGCTCGTAGTTCTGGAAGGCGACGCAGCCATGCGAGCCCTTTTGGCCGCGCAACAGGTTGGTATGCGTCAGGAGGCCCGTGCGGTTCTTCGGGTCGCGGCCGTCGATCGAGGTCATGCGGATCGCCTCGACGCCGTGGAAGCGCCGCTCGCGCATCTTCAGGCGGTAGATGCCGGCCGGGGTCGGGCCGTTCATCTTGACGTGCTCGTAGCTCGGATTGTCGCGCATCTTGCCGATGCCGGAATGGGCGCGCAGCTTGGTGCCGTCGGGCATGTGGACGGTCGCGTTGGAGACGTCGTAGATCGCCACCTTCGTGCCCTTGCCCGGCCAGCCGGTGCTGCCGCCCTTGCCCTTGAACAGGTCGCCGAACAGCGAGCGCTCGGGCTTGACGAGGGCGACGTCGTCCTTGTCTTCCGCCGCCTCGGGCTTGCTGCGCGCGACGGGCTTTTCCTCCGCCGGCTTGCGCTCGATGGTGACGGTCTCGAGCGCCGGCCTTGCTTCCGGCAGCGGGATCTCGCCGAGGATGCTCTCCTCTTCCTCGGTCTCCGGCTTCTTCATGACGAGGCCGAAGGGCTGGATGTCCTTGCGGGCGGAAGTGTCGTCGGGGAGCAGTGCCGTCACCAGCGCGGGCCGGCCGTTGATCGCCTTCTCCTCTTCGACCGAGCGCTCGGCGCGGGCGAAGGCGGCTTCCAGCATCAGGGCCTTGGCCTTCTCGCGCTTGACGGCTGCGGCGAGCTGGACGGAAATCCTGCGCTGGTGCGCGGCCTGGATGGCGTCCGCCGTCAACTGCTTCTGGCGGAGCTCGCTCTCGGACGGCTGCGAAAGCCGCGAGAACTTCGCGACCTTCACCATGCGCTCGGCGCGGTTTTCCCCGAGCGCCGCGGTTTTCTGGTGAAGCGGGGCGGCAAGGCCCTTCCGCCCCTCGGCGAGCGAGGACGCCGCGTCCTGCATCGCGCCGAACGTCGAGACGACGGCCCAGGCGGACCCGGCGAGGACGCCGCAGGCAAGCAATGTGCTGAGAAGGATACCCCGACGGGATTTGGACGCGGAACGCGCGCAACCGTATACAGACGCCATGATACTCGTTACCCGATACTCGTTACTCGACGCGGCCGCGGACATTTCGCTCCGGGAGCCGTTACTCTGGCGGCAGGCGGGACCATGCGTCCCCGACCTCTGCCGAACGGGTAAAGAATGACGAAATATGGTAAGCAATTCCTAAACGGCGCCTCGTGTTTTTGAAGGGTGCCGCCGGGCGGTCCTCACGCCGGGGCAAGGCGTCCGTGTCACGGAAATGCGGCGCTGGCGTGTCCGAACCCCTCGCCTCCCTAGAACTGGGGAGGCCGGCCGAGCCAGTCGGTCGCCTTCTCGTAGCAGGCGGCGGCCGAAAGCACCGCCCGGTCGGCCCGCGCCGGGCCGATGATCTGGATGCCCGCGGGCAGGCCGCCCGGGCCGAAACCGGCCGGCATGGCGGCGACCGGAAGCCCGGCGAGCGTCGGGCCGATCACCACCTCCATCCAGCGGTGATAGGTGTCCATCTGCCTTCCGCCGACCGTCTTCGGCCAGTCGGTCTCCGCCGCGAAGGGGAAGACCTGCGCCGAGGGCAGGACGAGGAAATCATAGGTCTCGAAGAGGCCCGCGACATGGCGATACCAGTCGCTCCGCCCGAGCGAGGCCGCATGGACCTCCGCCGCAGAAAGGTCGCGGCCGTTCTCGATCTCCCAGATCATCTCCGGCTTCATGCGCGCCCGGCGCGCCGGATCGGCATGGTCGGCCGCCTGCGCGTTGGCGACGAGGAAATGGCGCAGCGTGCGCCAGACCTGCCAGAGCCGCGCCATGTCGAAGCCGGGCGGCACCTCCTCCACCGTGCATCCCAGCCGGCGGAAGACGTCGAGCGAGGCGCGGCAAAGCTCCAGCATGCCGGGCTCGAAGGGAAGATAGCCGCCGAAATCGCCGAGCCAGCCGATGCGCGCGCCGGCAAGGTCCGGCCCGCCCGGCGACAGGTCCTCGCCGGCGAGCGACAGCGGATCGCGCGGATCGTATCCCGCCTGCGTCGCCAGCAGCGCCGCCACGTCCGCGACGCTGCGCCCCATCGGCCCGTTGACGGCGAGCTGGCCGAGGAAGAGTTCGGCGCCGAGCGAGGGCACGCGGCCGAAGGACGGGCGGAAGCCGACGACATTGTTGAAGCCGGCCGGATTGCGCAGCGAGCCCATCATGTCGCTGCCGTCCGCCACCGGCAGGATGCGGGCGGCGAGACCGGCGGCGGCGCCGCCGGAGGAGCCGCCCGCGCTCTTCGTCCGGTCATAGGGATTGCGGGTGACGCCGAAGACCGGATTGTAGCTGTGCGAGCCGAGGCCCATTTCCGGCGCATTGGTCTTGCCGATGACGATGGCGCCGGCCGCGCGGATGCGCTCGACATGGATGTCGTCGTAGTCGGGCACGAAATCCGCGTAGTTCGCCGAGCCGAAGGTGCAGAGGATGCCGCGCGCCTCGGAGAGGTCCTTCACCGCGAAGGGCATGCCGTGCAGCCAGCCGCGATAGTCGCCCGCCGCGAGCGCCCTGTCGGCCTCCTCCGCCTCGGCGAGCAGCGCCTCGGCCGGCCGCAGGCTGACGATGGCGTTGAGCTGCGGGTTGATCGCCTCGATGCGCGCAAGATAGGCCGCCATGACGCTGCGGCAATCGAGCCGGCGCCCGGCGATGGCGGCGGAAAGGGCAAGGGCGGAAAGGTCGGTGATGTCCTGCAAGGTCGGCTCCGGCGGTCGCTCCCGCAAGAGCTAGCAGGCGGCGGGGCGGAGCGCCAGTCCGGCCCGCCGCGCGGCCGCGGCCGGCGGCCTGTTCCCCGCGGAACAGCGCCGCCCCTCCTTCCCTGTCACAGTGAGGCTACTGGATGAGAGCCCTCATCCTTTCACCAGAAGAGAGGAGACTGGAAATGCGCAAGTTCATCATGTCCGCCGTCGTCGCGACCGTCGCGGCGGTATCCTTCGCGGCCCCCTCGCAGGCCGGCGGCTTCTACTTCGGCGTCGGCGGCGGCCACGGCTGGGGCGGCCATCACCACGGCTATGTCAGCCACTATTACGGCCATCGCCGCGACTGCTTCTGGAAGAAGGTCCGGCACTACAACAAATGGGGTCATCTCGTCGTCAAGCGCGTGAAGGTCTGCCGCTGAGCCATGGCCCTTGCACGGTTTCCACATCGAAGGCCCGGCTGCCCCGCAGCCGGGCCCGTTATGCCGCGCCCGGCTCGGCGAAGCTGCGGAAGAGTCGCCGCAGCGCCTCCCGGCCCTCGCCGGCGAGGTCGAACCGGCGGCCGAGCAGCAGCCATTCCGAACACAGCCCCTTGATCACCCAGCGCAGCATGGAGGCGGCCGAATGCGGCGTCCAGCAGGCGCAGAGCCGGCCCTGCCGCTGCGCCTTGGCGAAGGCCGCCTCCAGCGCCTGCATGTGCTCGTCGTCGATGCCGTTCTGGCGCTCGCAGATCGCGGCGAATTCGCCGCTGGTGTCGCAGCGCAGGAGGATCGCCAGGATGCGCTGGCGGTGCTCGTCGGTCGCCAGCATTTCGAGCCAATCCCGCCCGACCCGCTCGAGGACGGCGAAGACATCGGCGTCTTCCGCCTCCAGCTCGCGGGCGATCAGGTCCTCCTGCGGCAGGGGGAGCGAATCGCAGAGTTCCAGCACGAGGTCCGCCCGGTTGGCGAAGTGCCAGTAGATGGCGCCGCGGGTGACCCCCGCGGCGCGCGCCACATCCCCCATCGAGGCATGGGCGACGCCCTTTTCGTAGAAGACCCGCTCGGCCGCCAGCAGGATCTGCTGGCGGGTTTCCCGGGCCTCCGCCTTCGTCCGGCGCATGGCGGCCTACTCTGCCGGGCTTGCGGCCGGCGCCGGCTCCTCCTTCTTCTTGCCGTAGCCGAAGAGCTTCATCACGAAGACGAAGAAGACGGGCACGAAGAAGATGGCGAGCACGGTGGCGGTGATCATGCCGCCCATCACGCCGGTGCCGATCGCCCGCTGGCTGCCCGAGCTCGCGCCCGTCGCGATGGCGAGCGGCAGCACGCCGAGCGTGAAGGCGAGCGAGGTCATCAGGATCGGGCGGAAGCGCAGGTGGCAGGCCTCGATGGTCGCCTCGATCATCGACTTGCCGTCCGCCATCAGCTCCTTGGCGAATTCGATGATCAGGATCGCGTTCTTCGCCGAAAGGCCGATGATCGCGATCAGGCCGACCTTGAAGTAGACGTCGTTCGACATGTCGCGCAGCGTCACCGCGATGACCGCGCCGATCACGCCGAGCGGCACCACGAGGATGACCGCGAACGGGATCGACCAGCTTTCATAGAGCGCCGCAAGGCACAGGAACACCAGGAGGATCGACAGGCCGACGAGGATCGGCGCCTGCGAGCCGGACTGGATCTCCTGCAGCGACTGGCCCGTCCACTCGTAGCCGAAGCCCGGCGGAAGCTGGGCGGCGAGCCGCTGCATCTCGGCGATCGCGTCGCCCGAGGAGAAGCCCGGCTTGGTGTCGCCGCTGATGCGCATGGACGGGTAGCCGTTGTAGCCCACCGTCTGCGTCGGCGCCTTCACCCATTCGGCCGTGGCGAATGCCGACAGCGGCACCATGCCGCCGCTGGCGTTGCGGACGTTGAGGTTGAGGAGGTCGGCGACCTGCATGCGCTCGTTCTGGTCGGCCTGCACCGTCACGCGCTGCATGCGCCCGGCATTGGGGAAGTCGTTGACATAGGTCGAGCCGAGATTGGTCGAGATCGTCGAGTTGATGTCGGCGAAGGTCACGCCGAAGGTGTTGGCCTTCTCGCGGTCGATCACGACATTGACCTGCGCGGCATCCGGCATGCCGTCGACGCGCACGCCGGTGACGACGCCGCTCTCGGCCGCCAGGCCGATGAGCTGGTTGGTCGCGGCCGTCAGCGCCTGCTGGCCGAGCCCGCCGCGGTCCTGCAGGCGGAAGGAGAAGCCGCCCGTCGTGCCGAGGCCCTGGATCGGCGGCGGCGACAGCGCGAAGCTGATCGCATCCTTGATCTGGCTCATCGCCATGCTGGCGCGCCCGGCGATCGACTGCGCCGAATCCTCCGGCCCGCGCTCGCTCCAGTCCTTCAGCGTCACGAAGGCGAGGCCGGCGTTCTGGCCGGCGCCGAAGAACGAGAAGCCGTTGATGCCGACGATCGTGTTGA
>JBDHSZ010000107.1:0-12687 GCA_039812945.1 Shinella sp. | reverse complement strand
GCTGGTCGACACCGGCTCGGCCGCCGGCCTCGACGGCTCGATCGCCAAGGCCTACGAGCGCAAGGAAGGCTGGGTCGGCTACTACTGGGCCCCGACCGCGCTTCTCGGCAAGTACGAGATGGTGAAGCTCGAGCATGGCGTGCCCTATGACGAGGCCGAGTGGAAGCGCTGCGACACGGTCGCCGATTGCCCGGATCCGAAGAAGAACGACTGGCCGAAGGACAAGGTCCAGACCCTGGTGACCAAGGCGTTCTCCGAACGCGCCGGCGAGGATATCATGGGCTACCTCAACAAGCGCGCCTGGTCGAACGACACCGTCAACAAGCTGATGGCCTGGATGACCGACAACCAGGCGAGCGGCGACGACGGCGCAAAACACTTCCTCGAGGAGAACGAAGCGCTTTGGAAGGACTGGGTCTCGCCGGAAGCCGCGGAGAAGATCAAGGCCGCGCTCTGATCGCCTGACCTGCCGAACGGGGCGGCGCGTCTTTCCGGCGCGCCGCCCTCCGCCTTCGTTTCAGCGCATGTCGCCGGTGGGGCATGCATCAGGGTAGGCTCGCACAAGCCGGCGCAAGACCGGACAGGGCCGGAAGGGGATCTCACATGGAATGGTTCACGAAATTTCCGACGATGGACGCCAATTCGTTGCGCGACCTCAAGAAGGCGATCGACGAGGGCTTTCGCGGCTTCACCCGCGCCTATGGCGACGGCATCGAGAGCATCTTCGAGCCGCTGCAGCATTTTCTGATCTGGTCCGAGCGCTTCATGACGAAGACGCCCTGGCCGATCATCCTGCTCCTCATCGCGCTCGTCGCCTGGTTCGCCAGCCGTAACTGGAAGATCGTCGCCGGCGCGGTCGGCACGCTCCTCCTCATCGGCTACTTCGACATGTGGGACGACACGATGAAGACGGTCTCGATGATCTTCGTCTGCACCGTGCTATCCATCGTCATCGGCATACCGATCGGCATCCTCATGTCGCGCTCGGACCGGGTGCAGAACGCGATCAACCCGATCCTCGACGTCATGCAGACCATGCCGAGCTTCGTCTACCTGATCCCGGTGGTCATGCTGCTCGGCATCGGCAAGGTCCCGGGCCTCATCGCGGTGGTCATCTACGCCATTCCGCCGATGATCCGCCTGACCAATCTCGGCATCCGCCTCGTCGACAAGGACGTGCTGGAAGCCGCCGACGCCTTCGGTTCGTCGAGCTGGCAGAAGCTCAAGAACGTGCAGATGCCGCTGGCGCTGCCCACCATCATGGCCGGCATCAACCAGACGATCATGATGGCGCTCGCCATGGTGGTCATCGCCTCGATGATCGGCGTGCAGGGCCTCGGCCAGCCGGTGCTGAAGGCGATCTCCAACCAGTATTTTACGCTCGGCATCTTCAATGGCCTGGCCATCGTCGGCATCGCGATCATCTTCGACCGCGTCAGCCAGGCCTTCGGCAAGCGCCTGCAGAAGCACCGCGAGATCATCCACGGCTGATCCGCATTGCGGTCACGAAAAAAGGGCGCCCCGGCGAGAGCCGCGGGCGCCCTTTTCATTTGTCCGAAAACGCCTATTCCGCCGGGCAGGCCGGCGTTGCCGCGCGGTCCATCTTCTCCAGCGCCAGCGACACCATGAAGATGGCGAAGCCGACGACGGCGGTCGCGGCCCCCACGAAGCCCATCGAGCCGTAGCCGTAGCCCGCGGTGATCGCCATGCCGCCGAACAGCGCGCCGAGCGCGTTGGCGACGTTGAAGGCCGAATGGTTGAGGGCGGCGGCGAGCGTCTGCGCGTTGCCGGCGACGTCCATCAGCCGCGTCTGCAGCGCCGGGCCGACGACGAAGCTGCAGCCGATGAGGAAGCAGCAGAGGCCGAGCAGGATCGGGTTTCCCGCCGTCAGCGACAGGCTGACGAGAACGACGAAATACAGCGCCAGCGACCAGCCGATGGTGCGCATCAGCGACAGGTCGGCGAGCCTGGCGCCAAAAATGTTGCCGACGATCATGCCGCAGCCGAAGATCGCCATGATGACCGGCACCATGCCGACATTGAGGCCGGCGACTTCGGTGACGATGGGCGAGATATAGGTGAAGACGGCGAACATGCCGCAAAAGCCCGTCGCCGCGATGCCGAGCGTCAGCCAGACCTGCCTGCGTTTGAGGGCGGAAAGCTCGGTCAGCGCGTTGATGCCCTTCGGCGCCTTGTCGCGCGGCAGGAAGATGGCGATCAGCGCGACGGTCAGCAGCCCCGTGACGCCGACGGCGGCGAACATGTACTGCCAGTCGAGGAGCTGGCCGAAGAAGGCGGCGAGCGGCGTGCCGATCAGCGTGGCGAAGGTGAGGCCCAGCATGACCTTGCCGACCGCCTGCGTGCGCCGGTTCACCGGCACCATGGAGGCGGCGACGAGCGCGGCGACGCCGAAATAGGCGCCGTGCGGCAGGCCGGTGAGGAAGCGCAGCAGCATGAAGCTCTTGAAGGTCGGCGCGGCGGCGCTGGCGAGGTTGCCGGCCGCGAAAAGGCCCATCAGCACCAGCAGCAGGTCGCGGCGGCGGAAGCGCGCGCCGATCACCGCGATGACGGGCGCGCCCACCACGACGCCGAAGGCATAGGCGCTGATGACATAGCCGGCCTCGGCGGTCGTCACGCCGAAGGTCGCCGCGACATCCGGCAGCAGGCCCATGATGGCGAATTCGCCGGTGCCGATGCCGAAGCTGCCGACGGCGAGCGCCAGGATGATCAGGGTGACGGTGAGCGGGGAAAGCGGCGGCTGCCCGGAGGAGGGGGCGGCATCGGGCAGGGAATGTTCGGACAAGGGATCGCTCCGCTGGAAGTCTGCAGGGACGGGAGCGCTGCGCTTCCTGGAAAAGGAAAGGCGACGGCATCCCGGCATGGCCCGCGCGGCATGTCGATGACGGACCCTCGCCGGGGCGGCCACTCCTCCTGGCTGCCGATGTGGTCTGGTCCGGCCGAACTGGCCGCGATGGGGAAGGTAAAGGCTGGCCCGCAGGCGCACTCCCGACGCACGCGGCCAGCTTGCAATATATCAAACCACGGCGCGCTGCCTACTGCGATTTTTCACCCTGCCGCGATTGCCTGCTCACGATTTCTTTCGTCCTGTTTCACGATCGCCCGTTAATCGCCGCTTTCTCGACTATCTAATGGATCGATATCCACCCTTCAGGCGTTCTCGGCCGTCAAAGCGGAGCATGCGAATGAGAGTTCAGGCGATTTTCAACAGGGACGGGGGGACGTTCCGCACCACCGATATGGAGGCCTATGCCCGCCACGCGGAAAAGGTCTTCTGGGAGGCGGGGCACCACCTCGACTGCGATATCGTCGAGGGGGCCGATATCGAGATGGCGCTCACCCGCTGCGCGGAGCGCAACGATCTCGACGCGATGCTGGCCGGCGGCGGCGACGGCACGGTCTCGGCCGCCGCGGGCCTTGCCTGGCAGAGCGGCATGCCGCTCGGCATCGTCCCGGCCGGCACGATGAACCTCTTCGCCCGCTCGCTGCGCATCCCGCTCGACATCTGGCAGGCGATCGATGCGCTGGCGGACGGGGACATCGCGGCGGCGGATATCGGCACGGCGGACGACCGCGCCTTCGTGCACCAGTTCTCCGCCGGCCTGCATGCGCGCATGGTGCGCCTGCGCAATGCGATGAACTACCGCTCGCGCCTCGGCAAGATCGCCGCCAACACGCGCGCGGCCCTCGGCGTCATCCTCGATCCGCCGGAATTCGAGGTGGAGTTCAATGTCGACGGCATCGAGGAGCACCGCAAGGTCTCGGCCATCAACGTCTCCAACAACCGGTTCGGCGAGAACGGCCTGCTCTATGCCGAGGACCTGACGGGCGGCCATCTCGGCTTCTACACGACCGACCCGTTAAAGCCCTCCGGCGTGGCGAAGCTCGCCTTCGACATCCTTCGCGGCAGGCTGCGCGACAATGCCGCCGTCACGGAAATGACCGGCACGGAGGTGGAGCTGCATTTCCCGAACGTCGACCGCGCCATCAACTGCGTCATCGACGGCGAATTGCTGCCGATGGACCGCGACGTCTCCATCCGCCTCCATCCCGGGGAGCTGAAGGTCATGGTGCCGAAGGTGCAGGCCGAGAACATGGCGACGGCGGAGCCGGCGGCGGCTTGAGGTGAAGAGCTTGGCGGGTGTGGCTCACCCCCCTCTGGCCTGCCGGCCATCTCCCCCTCAAGGGGGGGAGATTGGATGGGGCAGCGTTTCGTCCAAATTCAACGTTGCTGATCGAGCAAGGTTTGCGCCTCTTGCCGATCTCCCCCCTTGAGGGGGAGATGGCCGGCAGGCCAGAGGGGGGTAAAGCCCCAACCGCCTACCGACCCGTCAAATCCGCGGCAGATAGGTCTGGTAGTCGAAATCCGAGACCGTGCGCAGATAGGTGATCGCCTCCTTGCGCTTGGTGTCGCCGTAGAGCTTCTGGTAGGCCGCGCCGAAAGCGTCCGCGATGAAGGGCGAGGCGGAGAACTCCTCCACGGCGGTCAGGAAGTCGTGCGTCAGGCGCCGGGCGTCCGGCGCGTCCTTGCCGGGCTCCGTCGCCGGGCCCGGATCGAGATCCTCGTCGAGGCCGAGCAGGATGCCGCCGAGGATCGCCGTCAGCAGCAGATAGGGGTTGACGTCCGCGCCGGCCACGCGATGCTCGACGCGCGCCGCCGGGCCGTCCTTGTCCGGAATGCGGATGGCGGTGCCGCGATGGCCGAAACCCCAGGTGAGGTCGACCGGCGCGAAGGAGCCCGGCTGGAAGCGGCGGTAGGAATTGGCGAAGGGCGCGAAGACGAGCTGCGCGTCGCGCATCGTGCGCAGCAGGCCGGCCGTCACCGATTTCAGCCTAGTCGGCTCGCCGCCTTTGGCGTCGAGGATGTTCCTGCCGTCCTTATCGAGGATGCTGCAATGGACGTGCAGCCCGGAGCCGGCATGGTCCGCATAGGGTTTCGCCATGCAGGTGGATTTCAGGCCGAAGCGGCGCGCCGCCTGCTCGGCGATGCGCTTGAGGTAGATGCAGTCGTCCGCCGCCGCCATGGCGTCGGGCCGGTGCAGCAGGTTGATCTCGAACTGGCCGGGGCCGAATTCCGCCGTCGTCGCGTCCGCCGGCAGGTCCATGGCCTTGGCCCAGGCCCGCACCGTCTGGAGATAGCCGTCGAGCGCGTCGGTCGCGCGCATGTCGTAGAGCTGGAAGCCGTTCGGCTCGCCGCGATAGGTGAGCGCTGCCGGCGGGCGCGGCCGGCCGGTCTCGCGCCAGTCGTCCTCCACCACGTAGAATTCCAGCTCCGTCGCGACGACGGGCGTCAGGCCCCGGTCCGCGAAGCGCTCCAGCATGCGCGCGAGAATGGCGCGCGGATCCATGAAGGAGGCGCTGCCGTCGAATTCGTGCATGGTGGCGAGCACCTGGCGCGAGCCTTCCGGCGCCCAGGGCATGACGGTCAGCGAGCGGCGGTCGGGAATGCAAACGCCGTCCGGGTCGCCGACTGAGATGGACAGGCCGGTGATGTCGTCATTGTCGTCACCCCAGATGTCGAGCGACTGGGTGGAGGAGGGCAGGCGCACCGAGCCGTCCCAGATCTTCTTCTCGCCCTCCGGCGGAACCTGCTTGCCGCGCAGGTCGCCGTTCATGCCGACGAGGAGGATTTCGATGCGGGGCGGGGCATTGTCGGGAGCATTGCCGGGCGGCGATCCCGCTGCCGTCTTGTCGTTTGTCATGGTGCCTGCTTTTGTTTCGCGCCAAGCATGGGCCGGAAATTTTGCTTTCGCCCGATCTCTTGCCAAATGCCTGTTGTATGGGCATTTTCGTAACCCATTCTGTCCCGCCGTTCAATAAGCGGGACCTACCCCCAAGGATGTAGCCAATGTCGAAGACCAGCGCAGCCGCCGTTTCGAACCTCGGTGCCCTCGATGCCGCCCATCACCTTCATCCCTTCTCGGACATGAAGAAGCTGAACGCGGCCGGCACGCGCATCATCGAGCGCGGCGAAGGCTCCTACATCTTCGACAATCACGGCAAGCGCTATCTCGACGGCTTCGCCGGCCTGTGGTGCGTCAATATCGGCTATGGCCGCAGGGAGATCGCCGAGGCCGTCATGCGGCAGATGAACGAGCTGCCCTATTACAACACCTTCTTCGGCACCACGACGCCGCCGGCCGTGCTGCTCGCCCAGAAGATCGCCTCCCATGCCGGCCCGAACATCAACCGCGTCTTCTTCACCGGCTCGGGCTCGGAGGCCAACGACACCTGGTTCCGCATGGCCCGCGTCTATTGGGGCGCCATGGGCAAGCCGACCAAGAAGGCGGTCATCGCCCGCCGGAACGGCTATCACGGCTCCACCGTCGCCGGCGCCTCGCTCGGCGGCATGAAGTGGATGCACGAGCAGGGCGACCTGCCGATCGCCGGCATCCACCATATCGACCAGCCCTACTGGTACGGCGAGGGCGGCGACCTCACCGCCGACGAATTCGGCCTGAAAATGGCCCGCCAGCTCGAGGAGAAGCTCGACGAGCTCGGCGAGGACAATGTCGCCGCCTTCGTCGCCGAGCCGATCCAGGGCGCGGGCGGCGTCATCGTGCCGCCGGCCACCTACTGGCCGGAGATCGCCCGCATCTGCAAGGCGCGCAACATCCTGCTCGTCGCCGACGAGGTGATCTGCGGCTTCGGCCGCACCGGCCACTGGTTCGGCCACCAGCATTTCGGCGTCGAGCCGGATCTCGCGCCCATCGCCAAGGGCCTGTCCTCCGGCTACCTGCCGATCGGCGGCGTCATGGTCTCCGACCGCGTCGGCGACGTGCTGGTGGATGAGGTCGGCGACTTCAACCACGGCTTCACCTATTCCGGCCACCCGGTCTGCGCGGCCGCGGCGCTGGAGAACCTGCGCATCATCGAGGACGAGAAGCTGGTCGAGCGCGTCCATGACGATATCGGCCCCTATCTCGCGGCCGGCCTGAAATCGCTGGAGGACCTGCCGATCGTCGGCGAGGTCCAGCAGGTCGGCCTGATGGCCGCCGTGCAGCTCGCCGAGGACAAGGCGACGCGCAAGCGCTTCGAGGACAAGGAGAAGGCCGGCGTCGCCGTGCGCAACCATTGCCTGGAGAACGGCCTCGTGCTGCGCGCCACCGGCGACCGCATGCTGTTCTCCCCGCCGCTGGTCATCACCCATGCCGAGGTCGACGAGATGATCGACATCACGCGCAAGGGTCTCGAACATGCCTGGACGGTGCTGACGGCCTGAGGCGGGTCACGGCCGGCGGCGAAGGATATCCGCTTCGACCGCCCGGCTTTGCGCGGCGTGGCCGGGGCACTGGCTCCGGTCGTCGGCCGAGCCCGGATGCACCATCATCAGGCCGGCCGAAGCCTTGAGAAGCCGCGGCATCCAGCGGGCGACGTCCTCGGGCCGGTCCAGCCGGAGGAAGCCGGAGAAGTCGCGGTTCATCGGCCAGCCGGCCTTGCGGAAGGTCCGCCGCGCCAGAAGCGCGAAGCCGGCGATCAAGGCGACCTTCAGCCCCCCCGAGCGGATATTGAGGGCAAGCCCGCCGGGGCTTGCGGGCAGCGGCAGGCGCATCCAGCCGCCCTGGGCGCGCGGCAGCTCCGCCGCGAGCGCCGCAAGGCCGGGGAAGCAGTGGCAATGCTGGTGCCCGTCGTAATAATCGGGCAGGAAGCCGAAGGCGGCCTGGAAGGCGTCCGCCTGGCGGCGGAATTCCCGCCCTGCCTGGTCCGGCACGCGCCGCGTCAGGCACAGCCGCAGCAGGTCGCCGACGGGCAGGTGGAACGTCTTCGCGGAGAATGCATGGGTGAGGTTGAGATGCAGCCCCACCAGCGCGCCGTTCCCGCGCGCAAGGATCAGCCGCTCGCGGTCCTCCGGCGCGATCCCGCCGTCGATCATCACCGAGGTCCCGTCGATCCGCCGTTCTTCTAAGAGGTCGAGGATGACCTTGTCATGCCGGCGGCCGAGGCCGAAATCGTCCGCGATGAGCATTCCCGCCGAGCCGCCCCCGTTCACTTCGGCCAAACATACACCACGGCGAGGTCGAACGGCACGTCGAGCGGGAACTGCAGCCCCGAGCGCTTGACCGTCAGCACGGCCTCCTCCGCCTGCATGCCGGCCGCTTCGGCCCAGCCCCGCACGTCCTGCAGGCAGGTCCCGTCGACATTGCCGGACGGCTGCAGCGAGCAGTATACGAGGCCCGCCTCCGCCCGCCAGTTCTCGCGCGGCGGATAGTAGGAGGGAAGGCTGTCCGGCAGGCCCGGCAGGGCCTCGATCGAGCCCGGCGCGAAGAAGGAGATATAGGCCGCGCGGTTGCCGCTCGACACCCAGGAGAGCGGCATGTCGTGCCCGCCCTGCCAGTGCTCGACGGCGGCGACGGCGGCCTCCTCTTCCGGCGTGTAATATTCCGTCTCGGCCGTATAGGCGCGCAGCGCGGCCACGACGATGGCGCCGGCGAGGAGGGCGAGCCAGAAGGCGTGGAAGGCCCGCATCAGCCTGGGGCCGTTGGCTTCGAGGAGGCGCGGCTCGGCATTGGCCACGACATAGAGCGTGAAGGCGAAGCCGATCGGGATCGCCCAGGGCGTGGAAAGCTCGACAAGGCCGGTGACCGCGAAGAGGAACGTCGTCAGCCAGGGGCCGAGCGCCACCACGCCCAGCAGCGGCATGGCCCGCGGCCAGCGCAGCAGCCGGGAAAAGCGCGCGAGGAGCGGGCCGCTCGCGAGAAGCAGGCCGGACAGCAGCAGCGGCAGCGGCCAGTAGAACAGCGGGGCGAGCGCGAATTTCGCGATATAGTAGATCGCCCGGCCGAGATCGTCGCCCGAGCCCTGGTCGCTCGCATAGGCGATGGCCTCCCGGTGATCGGCGAGCCAGAGGAGATGCGGCGCCAGCGCCGCCAGGAACACGGCGATGGCCAGCCACGGCGCGGCGGTCTTCCACAGCCGGAGCTGGCGGGGCATCAGCGTGAAGCCGAAGAGCGGGATGAGCAGGACGATGGAATAATACTTGCCGAGCATGGAGAGCGCGGCGAGCAGGCCGAACAGCGCGGCGTGGAACAGCCGCGGCCTGACGGGGTCCGAGACGGCCCGCACGAAGGCCCATGCCGTCCACGGCCAGGTGGCGAGGCAGATGGCGTTCATGTTCAGCTTGCCGGGAAGGGTGAGATAGGGCAGCGCCAGCGCGCTGAGCGCCACCGCCAGCAGGACCTGCGTCTCGCCGAGCTTCAGCGCGCGTCCGAGCGCCAGGATGCCGAGAAGCGCGACGGCGAGGTTGACGGCCGAGAGCAGGTAGAAGGAGGCGATGCTCTTCGGCGCGGCCATGAACCAGATCTTGGCGAGCCAGGGCAGGAACTGCGGATGCTTGTTGGAGCCGAGCAGCCAGTGCTGCGACCAGGCATAGACCTCGATCATGTCGCCGTAGCTGTCGAGGACGGGCTTGGCGATGACCGTCATCGCCCACCAGACGAGGCAATGGACGATGATGAAGGGCACCGGTCTGGAGGTGATGGACTTGAGCATGTCAGGAGGACGCTTCGTTCGAGGCGGCGGGATCGGGCACGTCTGCCGGGGGCGGCAGCACGCGATGCTCGGCCAGGATATACGACGGACGGCGTTTCGCCTCCAGCACCGTCTTGCCGATATATTCGCCGAGCAGGCCGAGGAAGATCATCTGGATGCCGCCGAAGAAGGAGATCAGCGCGAGGATCGAGGCCATGCCGATGGCGCTGGAGCCGAAGAACAGCCGTTCGCCGATGATATAGAGGCCGTAGAGCGCGCTGAGCGCGGCAATGGCGAGCCCCGCCAGCCCCATCAGGCGCAGCGGCGCGGTGGTGAAGCTGGTCATCGCGTCGAACGACATGGCGAAGAGCCGCGTGGCGTTGAAGCTGGAGGTGCCGTGCTCGCGCGGCGGCGGGGTGAGCGGCAGGCCGCGCTGCGGGAAGCCGACCCAGCCGTAGAGGCCCTTCATGAAGCGCTGGCTTTCCGGCAGGAGGCGCAGGGCATTGGCGTAGCGCCGGCTGATCAGCCGGAAGTCGCCGGCATTCTCGGTGATCGGGAAGCGCGCGCCGCGGTTGATGATCCAGTAGAAGCCGTGCGACAGTCCCGCCTTGAGCAGCCCTTCCGAGGCCCTGCGATCTTCCTTGTAGGTGAAGACGCTGTCGACCCCCTCCGCCTTCCAGACCCGGACGAGATCGAGCAGCAGCTCGGGCGGATGCTGCAGGTCCGCGTCCATCATGATGACGGCGTCGGCGTCGGCCGCCGCGTCTATGCCGGCCGAAAGGGCGGCTTCCTTGCCGAAATTGCGCGAGAATTGCAGGAGGCTCGCCGCCTGCCGTCCATAGTCCAGCCGGCACAGCCTGTCGAAGCTGCCGTCCGTGCTGCCGTCGTCGATGAAGATGTAGCGCACCTCCAGCCCGTAGTCGTCGCGGATGCGGCCGGCCACCGTGTTCAGCCGCTCGACCAGGTGGACGAGATTGTCCGCCTCGTTGAAGATCGGGACGACGATGGAAAGGCTCTGACCGGCGGTCATTTGCTTCCTTTCAGAAAGACGAGCATCGACGAGGCCGCGAAATTGGCGATGGAGACGATCCCGATAGCCGCCGCGACGGCAAGGGGGAGGGGCGAGCCCGCCGCGATGAGGAGCTCCAGCACCACGACGCGAAGCAGGAGGACGAGCGCCGTCAGCGCCATGAACTTGACGTAGCGCCGCGGCCAGCCCGCGCCCGCGGTGCGGAACGTGACCTTGTCGTGATAGAGGAAGACGATCGTGCCGCTCGCCACCATCGCCGCCGTGAGGGCGAGCGAGGGCGGCGTGCCGAGGAGGGCGTGCGCGCCGAGCGTCACGACATAATCCACGACGGCGCCGATCAGCGATCCCCCGCCGAAGACCAGGAAGCGTTTGAGGAGCGGCAGGTGGGTGGACAGGCTGAACATCTTCGCAAGCAACGGACCAGAGCATTTCCGGCCGAAGCGAAGTCGCCTCGGCATCGGACGATGCGGCAAAACAAGAACCTGGAGCATGGCCGATGAACCGGAGTTCACCGGAAACGCTCCAGGGCTGAAATCGCCGTCGCCCGTCGCAGTCGCCCGTCGTAGTCGTCAGTCGCTGGCCTGGTTGCACGGCATCCTCATGATGCATCGTGCAGTAAACGGGCCGCGCCGATCTGTCCAGCCTCGCCTATTGGAACGCCGTCTCGAAGAAGCTGCGCAGCTTGCGCGAATGCAGCTTTTCCGGCGGCATGCCGGCGAGTTTCTCCAGCGCCCTTATGCCGATGCGCAGGTGCTGGTTGACCTGCGTGCGGTAGAAGGCCGTCGCCATGCCGGGCAGCTTCAATTCGCCGTGCAGCGGTTTGTCGGACACGCACAGCAGCGTGCCGTAGGGCACGCGGAAGCGGAAGCCGTTGGCCGCGATGGTCGCCGATTCCATGTCGAGCGCGATGGCGCGCGACTGGGAGAGCCGCTTGACCGGGCCGCGCTGGTCGCGCAGTTCCCAGTTGCGGTTGTCGATCGTCGCGACGGTGCCGGTGCGCATGATGCGCTTGAGGTCGTATCCTTCGAGGCCCGTCACCTCCTCCACCGCGCTTTCCAGCGCCACCTGGATCTCGGCGAGCGCCGGGATCGGCACCCAGACGGGCAGGTCGTCGTCGAGCACATGGTCCTCGCGCACATAGGCGTGCGCCAGCACATAGTCGCCCAGCGTCTGGCTGTTGCGAAGGCCGGCGCAATGGCCGAGCATCAGCCAGGCATGCGGGCGCAGCACGGCGATATGGTCGGTGATCGTCTTGGCGTTGGACGGGCCGACGCCGATATTGACCAGCGTGATGCCGCCATGGCCCTTCTTCTTGATGTGGTAGGCCGGCATCTGCGGCAGGCGGCCGGGGGTGATGTCCGGCTCCGGCCGGTCGGCGCCGGCATGGGTGGTGATGTTGCCGGGCTCGATGAAGGCCGTGTAGCCGTTGCCCCCCTCCGCCATCTGCTGGCGCGCCCATTCGCAGAACTCGTCGACATAGAACTGGTAGTTGGTGAAGAGCACGAAGTTCTGGAAATGGGTGGCGCTCGTCGCCGTGTAGTGGCTGAGGCGCGCCAGCGAATAGTCGATGCGCTGCGCGGTGAAGGGCGCGAGCGGCGAGGGCTCGCCGGGGCCGGGCTCGTAGGCGCCGTTGGCGATCTCGTCGTCGGTATTGGTGAGGTCGGGCGCGTCGAACAGGTCGCGCAGCGGCAATTCGATGCCCTCGGCGACCTGCGCTTCCACATAGGCGCCTTCGCCGAAGGCGAAATGCAGCGGGATCGGCGTCGTCGATTCCGAGACGACGACCCTTACGCCGTGATTGCGCATCAGGAGGCCGAGCTGCTCCTTGAGGTAATGGCGGAAGAGCTTGGGGCGGGTGATCGTCGTCGTATAGACGCCGGGCGAGGCGACATAGCCGTAGGAAAGCCGGGAATCGACATGGCCGAAGCTGGTCGTCTCGATGCTGACCTGCGGATAGCAGGCGCGGAAGCGCATATGGGGCGTGCCGGACCGGCCGAGCGCGGTGAAGGCGTCGGTCAGGAAGGTCGTGTTGCGGCGGTAGAGTTCCTCGAGGGCATCGACGGCGGCGACCGGATCATCGAAGGAGCGGGCCTGGTAGGGTTCCGGCGTGGCGAAGGAAAGCGGCTTGGGAGAGAAGATTCGTTTGCTCATGAATCACTATAGGTGTTGTT
>JBDHSZ010000106.1:0-12843 GCA_039812945.1 Shinella sp. | reverse complement strand
CGAGGACGCGATGGCCGAATTCGGCGGCGATCTTCTGGCCTTCCGGCGCGTAGAGGAAATCGAGATAGGTCTTCGCCAGCTCCTGGCTGCCCTTGGCGTCCGCCACCTTGTCGACGACCGCGACCGGGAATTCGGCGAGCAGCGAGACGGAGGGCACGACGCTCTCGAACTTGTCCTCGCCATACTGCTTGGCGATGGACTTCGTCTCGGCCTCGAAGGTGATGATGACGTCGCCGATCTCGCGCTCGACGAAGGTCGTCGTCGCCGCGCGCCCGCCCGTGTCGAAGACCGGCACGTTGTCGAAGATCTTGGTGATGAATTCCTCGACCTTCGCCGGATCGTCCTTGAAGGCTTCCTTGGCATAGGCCGTGGCGGCGAGATAGGTGTAGCGCGCATTGCCCGAGGTCTTCGGATTGGGGAAGACGACCTTCACGTCGTCGCGGGCGAGATCCGACCAGTCCTTGATGTTCTTCGGATTGCCGGCGCGCACGAGGAAGGACGGAAAGGAATAGAAGGGCGAGGCGTTGTTCGGGAACTTCTTCTGCCAGTCCTCGGCGACGAAGCCGTTCTTCACGAGGAAATCGATGTCCGTCACCTGGTTGAAGGTCACGACGTCGGCTTCCAGCCCCTCGACGATGGCCCGCGCCTGCTTGGAGGTGCCGCCATGCGACTGGTCGACCGTCACGCCCGGATGCGCCTTGACGAAGGCCTCGTTCTCGGCGGCGAAAAGCTCGCGCGCCACGTCATAGGAGGCGTTCAGCAGCTTGTCGGCGGCGTGGGCGGTGAACGGAGCGGCGAAGCCGATGAGGGCGACGCCGAGAAGGAGCAAACGTTTCATAAAAAACCCCAATCAGGAAGAATTGGGGCAGACAATAGCGGCGGCCCGGCGGGCATCCGAGGCATGGCCTGTCATAGCTTTCATGACAGGCGGAAGATTTTTCCCTGAAAGGGAAACTTCGCGGATTCTCCGCCCGTCAGCGGGTCGGGATCGGCACCTCGCCGCGGTAGTCGTAGAAGCCCCGGCCGGACTTGCGGCCGAGCCAGCCCGCCTCGACATATTTCACCAGCAGCGGGCAGGGCCGGTACTTGGAATCGGCCAGCCCGTCATGCAGCACCTGCATGATCGACAGGCAGGTGTCGAGGCCGATGAAATCGGCGAGCTGCAACGGCCCCATCGGGTGGTTCGCGCCGAGCTTCATGGCCGTGTCGATGGCCTCCACCGAGCCGACGCCCTCATAGAGCGTATAGATCGCCTCGTTGATCATCGGCAGCAGGATGCGGTTGACGATGAAGGCCGGGAAATCCTCGGCCACGGTGATCGTCTTGTCGAGCTTGGTGACGAATTCCTTGGCCGCCGCGAAGGTCACTTCCTCGGTGGCGATGCCGCGCACCAGCTCGACCAGCTTCATGACCGGGACCGGGTTCATGAAATGGATACCCATGAAGCGCTCCGGCCGGTCGGTGGCCGAGGCGAGGCGGGTGATCGACAGCGAGGACGTGTTGGTGGCGAGGATCGCCTCGGGCTTCAGCACGGCGCAGACCTGGCCGTAGATCTTGCGCTTGACGGTCTCATCCTCGGTGGCCGCCTCGATGACGAGGTCGGCGTCGGAAAGGTCGTTGATGTCGGCGGAGCCCTTGATCAGCGCGAGCGCCTTCTTGCGGTCCTCGTCGCTCATCTTGCCGGAGGAGACCTGGCGGGCGAGATTGCCGTGGATCGTCGCAAGGCCGGTCTCGATGCGCTCGGGCGACAGGTCGTAGATATGGACCTTGTAGCCAGCCATGGCCGCGACATGCGCGATCCCGCACCCCATCTGGCCCGCACCCACAATACCGACGTTCTTGATCATAGCGCTTGTCGCCTCGTTATCCGGCCCGCGCCCCCGGCGCAGGCAAAAAAACACCGGGCCGGTCAAGCCGGCCCGGTGAATTGATAAAGGGACGCGACGGAGATTTCCAGTGAAATCATCGCCGCGAGGCTCGGCCCGGAAGCCGGCTCAAAGCGCCTTTTCGAGCTCCGGCAGGATTTCGAAGAGATCGCCGACGAGGCCGTAGTCGGCGACCTGGAAGATCGGCGCTTCCTCGTCCTTGTTGATGGCGACGATGACCTTCGAATCCTTCATGCCGGCGAGATGCTGGATGGCGCCGGAAATGCCGCAGGCGATGTAGAGCTGCGGCGCGACGACCTTGCCCGTCTGGCCGACCTGCCAGTCGTTCGGGGCATAGCCGGCATCGACGGCCGCACGGCTTGCGCCGACAGCGGCGCCGAGCTTGTCGGCGACCGGCAGGATGACCTCCTGGAACTTCTCCGACGAGCCGAGCGCGCGGCCGCCCGAGATGATGATCTTGGCCGAGGTCAGCTCCGGACGGTCCGACGAGGACAGGGCGTCGGAGACGTGGGTGGAAAGACCCGGGTTCGCAGCGGCCGGGACGGTCTCGACCGAAGCGCTGCCGCCTTCACCCGCAGCGGCGAACGACGCCGTGCGCACGGTGATCACCTTCCTGGCGTCGGTGGACTGAACCGTCTGGATGGCGTTGCCGGCATAGATCGGGCGCTTGAACGTGTCGGCCGAGACGACCTCGACGATCTCCGAGACCTGCGCGACGTCGAGCAGCGCGGCGACGCGCGGCAGCACGTTCTTGCAAACCGAGGTCGCGGCCGAGACGATGGCGTCGTAGTTGCCGGCCAGCGACACGACGAGCGCGGCCAGCGGCTCGGCGAGGTTGTTGGCAAGGCTGGCGTCCTCGGCGACGAGCACCTTGGAAACGCCCGAGAGCTTCGCCGCCTGCTCGGCCGCGGCCTTGGCATTGCTGCCGGCGACGAGCACATGCACGTCCGAGCCGATCTGCGCGGCGGCCGTCAGAGCCTTTGCGGTCTGGTCGGAAAGGTGGGCGTTGTCGTGGTCTGCCAGAAGAAGAATGGCCATTGTTGTATCTCCCTTTCCTTCTTAGAGCACGCCGGCTTCGGTCTTGAGCTTTTCGACCAGCTCGGCGACCGTCTTGACCTTGACGCCCGCCTTGCGGCCCGACGGCTCCTCGGTCTTCAGCACCTTGAGGCGCGGGGCGGTGTCGACGCCGAAATCGGCCGGCGACTTCTTGTCGAGCGGCTTCTTCTTCGCCTTCATGATGTTCGGCAGCGAGGCGTAGCGCGGCTCGTTGAGGCGCAGGTCCGTCGTCACGACGGCCGGAAGCTTGACCTCGATGGTCTGCAGGCCGCCGTCGACTTCGCGCGTCACGGTCGCCTTGCCGTCGCCGATCTCGACCTTGGAGGCGAAGGTCGCCTGCGCCCAGCCGAGCAGGGCCGACAGCATCTGGCCGGTCTGGTTCGAATCGTCGTCGATCGCCTGCTTGCCGACGATGACGAGGCCGGGCTGTTCGGCTTCCGCGACGCCCTTGAGGATCTTGGCGACGGCGAGCGGCTCGACGGCGTCATCCGTCTCGACCAGCACGGCGCGGTCGGCGCCCATGGCGAGCGCGGTGCGCAGCGTCTCTTCCGCCTTTGCCGGGCCGATGGAGACGACGACCACTTCCTCGGCCTTGCCGGCTTCCTTCAGGCGCAGCGCCTCTTCCACGGAGATTTCGTCGAAGGGGTTCATCGACATCTTCACATTGGCGAGCTCGACACCCGAACCGTCCGCCTTGACGCGGATCTTGACGTTGTAATCGACGACCCGCTTGACTGGGACCAAGATCTTCATGGCTTCCTTCCTTCATATGCCCGTGAGGGAAAATGCGCCTTTCAGGGGCGTGCTGATTGCCGGTTGGCGACATCGATACGCGATTTTTCCCCAATTACAATGCGCCACGGGTCCTCCCCATGTGAAAACGGGCCGGTTATAAATTACCTTTACGTTCACGTCAATTTACTCTTTGCGCCGCGCTCAGCGCCCCCAGCGGACGGGCGGAACCGAGGGACGCGCGGCGCTCTCCTCCGCCGGTGCCGGCGCGGCCTCGACATGGCGCACCGCCTTGGGCGTCACGATGGTCCGGTCGAACAGCGGCACCCCGCGCCGGCGCAGCACCAGCACGAGAACCGCCCCGGCGACGATGCCGCCGACATGCGCGCCCCAGGAGACGGCCCCCTCGCCGTCGACCGCCAGCATGTAGAACTGCTGCGCCATCCAGAAGGCGAGCGGCACGACCGCCGGCAGCGGCAGGGGAATGCGGAAGAACACCAGCACCCAGACGCGCACCTTGGGATGCAGCAGGAAATAGGCCGCCACCACGCCGGAGACGGCGCCCGACGCGCCGATCAGCGGCGCCTCGGAAGACGGCTGCACGAGGCCGTGCACCAGCGCGCCGGCCGCCGCGCACAGGAGATAGAACAGCAGGAAGCGGAAATGCCCCAGCGCGTCCTCGACATTGTCGCCGAACACCCAGAGGAACAGCATGTTCGAGGCCAGATGCATGAAATCGCCGTGCAGGAAGGCATAGGTTATGTAGGTCGCGTCCTGCGGCACCAGCACGAGGCTCGGCTCCAGGTCGGCGAAGTCGAAGACGACGGCCGGGATATAGCCGAGGCCGACCACCGCCGCGTCGGAGAACTGCTGGGTGGAGGCGAGCCCCGTCACCAGCCAGACCGCGACATTGATCGCGATCAGCCCGATCGTGACATATTGCACCTTGATATATTTCAGGGAGTTCGCGTCATGCAGCGGTATGAACATGGATCCCCTTCTCCGACCGGCCCGTAAGCGAGCTTACCGGTTCTGCCCCGGCACCCACAATATGTCCGTGCGCCCCTTGTCGTTCACCCAGCGCGCCGCCACGAAGAGGAAATCCGACAGCCGGTTGATATAGGCCACCGCCGCCAGCGAGACAGTCTCGCCCTCGCTGTCCTGCAGCGCGACGATGCGCCGCTCGGCCCGCCGCACGACGGTGCGCGCCAGATGCAGCGCGGCCGCCGCGGGCGTTCCGCCCGGCAGCACGAAGGAGCGCAACGGCTCGAGATCGGCGTTGAGCCGGTCGATCTCCTGCTCCAGCCGGTCGACCTGCGCCTGCACGATGCGCAGCGGCTCGTAGTCAAGCTTCTCGCCGGTCTCGGGCGCGGCAAGGTCCGCGCCGAGATCGAAGAGGTCGTTCTGGATGCGCATCAGCATGCGGTCGAGCGCCGGATGATCGGCAAGGTGCTGACGCGCAAGGCCGATGCAGGAATTCGCCTCGTCCACCTCGCCGTAGGATTCGACGCGCGGATCGCTCTTCCTGCGGCGCGGCCCCGCCACCAGGCCCGTCATGCCCTTGTCGCCGGTGCGGGTGTAGATCTTGTTGAGCTTGACCATCAGCCGCGTCCCCCGCCCGTCACCCAGAGGGTCAGCATGATGAGGACGATGGCGATCGCCTGCAGCAGCACGCGAAGCTGCATCAGCTTGTTGGACGTGTTGCCGCTGCCGCCCCTGGCCATGTTGAAGAGACCGCGCACGAGCACGATGGCGACGAGGCCCATGACGAGCATGGTCATGAAGGTGAGGAAGGAAGACATGCCACGTTCCGGTTTGATTTCTGTCAGCCCTATTCAAATAGGGTTTTCCGCGCAAAGTGCACGCCTTTTCCGCAAGAAAAGCTGCGACGCCGCGCCGCGTCAGCCGAGCCGCCCGATGATGCGGTAGAACAGCCATGCCGGCAGCAGCTTCTTCAAGAGCGCCCCCTGCTTCGCCGGTGACGTCACGACATAGTGCGGGCGCGGCGCGCGCGCCGTCAGCGCATGGCGCAGCACCGCATGCACCGCCTCCGGCCCGAGCTTGCCGCGCGCCGGCCTGGCCTCGCCGCGCAGCCGCCGCAACTGCCGGCGATATTCTTCCGCATGCACGGAATTCTCGATATCGATGTTCTCCTCGATATGATGCAGCGCGTTCGCCGTGAAGCGCGAGGCGATCGGCCCCGGCTCGATCAGGCTGACATGGATGCCCGATCCGGCCAGCTCCATGCGCAGCGTCAGCGACAGGCCCTCCAGCGCGAATTTCGAGGCATTGTAGGCCCCGCGCCAGCGATAGGGCACGATGCCGAGGATCGACGAGCACTGCACGATGCGGCCATGCCCCTGCCGGCGCATGACGGGGATGACCCGCCGCGTCAGGTCGTGCCAGCCGACGACATTGGTTTCGAGCTGCATGCGCAACGCCTCCGCCGGCAGGTCCTCGACCGCGCCGGCCTGGCCATAGGCGCCGTTGTTGAACAGCGCATCGAGCCGCCCGCCCGTGCGCGCCAGCACCGTCTCGACCAGCGCGGCGATGGTTTCCGGCACGGTATAGTCCATCAGCAGCGTCTCGATGCCCTCGGCCTCGAGCGACGCGCGGTCCTCCTCGCGCCGCACCGTGGCGAAGACCCGCCAGCCCTCCGCCTTCAGCGCGCGGGCGCAATGGGCGCCGATGCCGGAGGAGCAGCCGGTGACGATGATGCTCGGCAAAGCCGGCGCGCTTGGAGAAGGCATGGCGGTTTCCTGTACAAATCTGCTTGTATTTCCCATATTCAACACGGCGGCGCCCCGGCATGACAGGCCGGGAGAGCCGCCGGGATATCGAACCCGGGCACTTGAACCGAATCCCGTTTAAGAGGTTATGCCCAGGCAGACAATGAAAGAGACGGCCGGCGACGGCCGCGCGAGGAACCGATTTGCCGATGCCGACCGCCATCCACCTGGCCTATAAGGTCGTCTTCAACGCCATCTGGCATTTTTCCGAGGACGACGGCTGGGCGATGGCGAGCCATGTCGCGCTGTCGACGCTGCTTGCGATCTTCCCCTTCCTGATCTTCGGCACCGCGCTCGGCTCCTTCCTCGGCGCCGACCAGTTCGCCGAAACCGCCGTGCATCTCATCTTCGACACCTGGCCGGAATCGATCGCCGCGCCTATCTCCCGCGAGGTCGTGGCGGTCCTGACGATCCCGCGCGGCGGTCTCCTGACGGTCTCCGTGCTCGCGGCCGCCTATTTCGCCTCGAACGGCGTGGAGGCGCTGCGCGTCTCGCTCAACCGCGCCTATCGGGTGGCGGAGACGCGCTACTGGTACGTCACGCGCCTCGCCAGCCTCGGCTTCGTCATCGCCGGCGTGCTGGCGCTCGCCGTCATCTCCATCGTGCTCGTCGCTGCGCCGCTGGCGGTGCGGGCCACGGGCGACTGGCTGCCCTGGCTCGCCTATGTCTATTCCTGGGTGGAAAGCTGGGGCCTCTTCGGCACCGTCCTCGTCCTGCTGATCGGCCTGCTCATCGCCCATCTCTGGCTGCCGGCCGGACGCCGCAAGATCGCCGACGTGCTGCCGGGCATCCTGCTGACCCTGCTCGCCTGGGGCGTCGGCGCCTATGCCTTCGCCTCCTACCTCGCCACCTTCGCCAACTACGTATCGACCTATGCGGGCCTCGCCTCGATCATGATCGCGCTGGTCTTCCTCTACATCGTCGGGGTGATCTTCATCCTCGGCGCGGAGATCAACGCCGCGCTGATGAAGTACCGCGTCAAGCACATCATCCTCGACCGGGTGCGCGGCGTGAAGAAGCCGCCCGTGGAGGAGGCTTCAATGGAGGACGACGCCATAGCCCGCGAGCAGGGCGCGAATGCCGGCCGGTGAGACGCCCTTCTCCCGGTATGCCGCGATCCCCGTATCCTGATTGCTCTTGGAGAGTTTCCGCCCGTCCGGCCCCGGCACCAGCCCGTGATGGGCATAGGCGGGCGCCGGCAGGCCGAGCAGGCTCTGCAGCAGCCGGTGCACCGCCGTCGCATGAAAGAGGTCCTGCCCGCGCACCACGTCGGTGACGCCCTGCGCCGCATCGTCCAGCACCACGGCGAGATGATAGCTCGCCGGCGCGTCCGGCCGCGACAGGATCACGTCGCCCCAAAGCTCCGGCCGCGCCGCGACGATCCCCGTCTCGCCCTCCGGCCCCGCGCCCGCCTCCGACCAGTCGAGCCGGTCCGGCGCAAGCGCAAGCGCCCTGTCCATGTCGAGCCGCCAGGCATGCTGCCGCCCCTTGGCGATCCAGGCCAGCGCCTGCGCCCGGTCGAGCGTCCGCTCCTCCGTCGGATAAAGCGGCGCGCCGTCCGGATCGCGCGGCCAGACGCCGCCCCCCGCCTCATGCGCCAAGACCCGCGCCTTCACCTCGGCGCGGCTCAAAAAGCCCGGATAGAGCAGGCCCATCGCCTTCAGCCGCTCCAGCGCTCCGGCATAGAAGGCGAGATGCTCCGACTGGCGGCGCACCGGCTTTTCCCAGTCGAGCCCGAGCCAGGCGAGATCGCGATGGATCGCCGCCTCGAATTCCGGCCGCGAGCGGGCCGGATCGATATCCTCGATGCGCAAAAGGAACCGGCCGCCGCAGGCCGCGGCGAGATCGTGGTTCAGGATGGCCGAAAGCGCATGGCCGAGATGCAGCAGCCCGTTCGGGCTCGGCGCGAAGCGGAAGACACGATTTTTTGACAAAGCACTTTGCATGAGGTCTTCTGGCACGAAGAGGCGTGTCGCGCCACCGGACCGCTGGAAACATGCAACTGCACATGATCAGGACGGATGCGGATGTCGCCGCGGGTCTCGTCGACCTCGCGCTGCTCGACGCGCGCCTTTTCGCCGTCATCGACAAGGCCGGCCCGGTGCCCTTGCGCCGTCTTTCGCCCGGCTATCGCGGCCTTGCCGGCATCGTCGTCGCACAGATGGTCTCGCGCGCCAGCGCCGACGCCATCTGGCGCCGGCTGGAGGAGACGGCCGGCGACATCACGCCCCACCATATCCTCGGCCTTTCCGACGAGGATTGCCGCGCCGTCGGCCTGTCGCGCGCCAAGGCCGAGACGCTGCGCCGCGCCGCCGAGGCCGTCGACCGCGGCGAGCTCGACCTCGACGCCGTCTGCCACATGGAGGCGAGCGCCGCCGCCCTGAAGCTCACCGCCATCAAGGGCATCGGCCGCTGGACGGCGGATGTCTACCTGCTCTTCTGCGCCGGCCACCCGGATATCTTCCCCTCGGGCGACATCGCCCTGCAGAACGCCGTCGCCCACGCGCTCGGCCTCGCCGTGCGGCCGAGCCCGCAGGAACTCGACCGGATCGCCGCGGGCTGGTCGCCCTGGCGCGGCGTCTCGGCCCGGCTGTTCTGGGCCTATTACGCCCGCGAGATGCGCCGCGAGGCGGCGCCCGTGCTCGAAGGGTGACACCCCCGCGAAATTCCGTCCCTTCCGCTTTTCCTTCCGGCTTCACAAGGCTGTAGCAACAGGCCTAATATAAAAGGGCAGATGCCGAATCGATCAGGAGAAGCCCTTGACGATTTCTGTTTCACCACAGGCCCTGCCAGCCCTTGTACTGAATGCTGACTACAGGCCGCTGAGTTATTACCCCTTGTCGCTCTGGTCCTGGCAGGACGCGATCAAGGCTGTATTCCTAGACCGCGTCAACATCATCGCCGAATACGACCGTTCGGTTTCCTCACCCAGCTTCACGATGCGCCTGCCGAGCGTCGTGTGCCTGAAAACCTACGTGCAGCCCTCGCGCCACCCGGCCTTCACCCGGTTCAACGTGTTCCTGCGCGACAAGTTCGAATGCCAGTACTGCGGGTCGCCGGACGACCTGACCTTCGACCACGTCATCCCCCGCGCCCATGGCGGCGTGACGACCTGGGGCAACGTGGTCGCGGCCTGCGCCCCGTGCAATTTGAGAAAAGGCAGCAAGCTGCCGAAGCAGGCGGGCATGCACCCGCATCAGAAGCCCTATCAGCCGACGGTTCAGGATCTGCACAACAACGGGCGACTGTTTCCACCCAACTATCTGCATGAAAGCTGGATGGACTATCTCTACTGGGACGTCGAACTGCAGCCCTGAAGCCTGCCGCGCATAACCGTCGGACGGTTATGGAAACCGGCATGCGCCTCGATGCGGCTGTAGCATCTCAGGCTTTCGCCGACCGCGCGCCCGAAAAGGCGATCGCGGCGAGGATGAGGCTCGCGATCACGTTCCAGCCGGCGAAGGACAGGCCGAGGAAGCGGAAGGAGGCTTCCGTGCAGGACGGGCCGTGCTTGCTGTTGAGGTCGGCAAGCAGGTCGCCGGCATTCTGCGTCACGCCCTGCGCCGTGGTCGCGCAGGTCGCCGGCCCTTCCCAGAACCCCCATTCGACGCCCGCATGATAGACCCCCATGCCCGCGCCGACGAGCATCATGATGCCGGCGATCGCCAGCAGCAGCCGCGTCAGCCAGACCGGCCCGCCCAACAGCGCGGAGACAAGCCCGGCGACCGCGACGGGAATGCCGTAGTAATAGGGATCGCGCTGCAGCAGGCAGAGCGCGCAGGGAATATAGCCGCCGATATGCTCGAAGGCGAGCGCGCCGCCCACGGTCGCGGCCATGCCGAGCGAGAGGAGGCCGGCGGATGCCTTGCGGGAAAGATCGGGAAATGCCGTCATCGGGGTCGTCCAACAGGGCCGGCGGGCGTGCCGGCGAAACGGCGCCGAGTTCTATCAGGTGGGCCGGCATTGTAAATGCTCCGCACGCATAAGTGATCGCCCCGCCACCCCGATTTGCCGGTTGCCGCCCGCAGGCGCATCGTGTAAACGGCGATGGCTGCAAGTACCGTGCCCCATTGGCGGAACTGGTAGACGCGCTCGACTCAAAATCGAGTTCCGAAAGGAGTGCTGGTTCGATTCCGGCATGGGGCACCAATTTGGCTTGAGAATTTCTGATTTCTCAGCCGTCTCAACCCTTAGACACGCCGGCTGGCAAAAGCCGGAACATGACTGCATCGCCGCGACATCGATTCGGGGCGTGAAGAATGCGGTGCGCTCAGGCGGCTTGGGGGCCGCTCGCGATGCGGTCGACCGGCGGCCTGGCCGCAAGCTCTTGTTAACCATAATCCACGCATAAGGAGAGGAGCGAGGATCGGGGGGAATCGGCATGTCTTTCAAACTAGGGATGGCGGTATTCGCCGCGGGGCTTCTGGCGTCCGGGACGGCGCTTGCCGACGACGCCGGCTTCTTCGCCGGGCTGGATGGCTCGGGCGGGCGGGCGTGGGGATCGTCCAGCACCACGGATGGCGGGGCGTCCTTTGCCGGCGGCGGCGTGGTCGACAACGTGGAATTCGGGAGAACCACGGGCATCGGCGGGCATATCGGCTACAAGTTCAGCACCCCGCTGTCCGCCTCCATCAGCTATCAGCATATTCAAGGGGATGTCGGATGGGATGCGCATTTCCCCCTGTTCGGCATTGCATCGGGCTTCAGCGGCAAGACTGTCAGCCATACGGTCATGGCGAATCTGGCCTATGACTTCGATCTTTCCGCCGCCACCGCCTTCAGGGCCGCTGCGGGACTGGGTTTATCCTTCAACGAATTGTCCGGGGTGGTCGAAACAGACAAAGGGACGGGGCTGTTTCTAGCCGATGTCGCAGACAGGACCCGGATGAGCCCGGCGGCGCAGATCGGCGCGGGCATCCAGCACAAGCTCACTCCCGACGTGACAGTGGGCCTCGACACGTCGATTGCCTATAGCGGCGGTTTCGAGACGGGGAGCACACGAAGCGGCAATCTCGGCGTCACCTCGATTACACCGTACAAGATCGACGACGTCTGGCGCGCGAATATCGGCGCGTCGATACGCTTGCGCTTCTGATCGACAGATCCCGGTCGACAGAGGACTTGCGGCCGGGCGTTCTTTCCGCCGCTCGGATAAAATCTCCCTTTAGCCGGAACAAATATTGCAAAACCGCATTCCGCCCCGTGCAACCGCGAACACCCCCGGACGCGGTTGTGAGGGGGACCCGAGAGCGATGTGCACGCTCTTGGGTCTCAATCGTTTCGGGGATATCCTTCCATGCAGAGAGTCGCCACAATGCCGCCGCGAACAAATCCGCACGGCCGGCGTTTCCCCGTCGAACCGAACATAAGGAGCGCGTCATGGTCTTCAAGGAAGGCACCTTCAAGGGCGAGCAGCCCGAGCATTTCGACGGCCCGCATCCCGCATGGCTGGAGACCGCCGTGGCGGACGCGCTGTCCATGGCCGGGGACGTCGACGCCTCCGACATCGCCGTGACCTGCAAGGGTACGCGGATCGTGCTGACCGGCAGCGTCGGCTCGGCCGAGGAGGCCGGGCGCGCCGTGACGGTCGCCGCCTCCATCAAGGAGGTCACCGAGGTCGATAGCCGGCTGTCTTGGATCAAGCCCGGCTGAACGCCGCCATTGCCGGCACCCCCTCCGCAATGCTAGTTGCAGTGCAGCAAACTGGAGGGATATCGGATGCTCGCCGCAAGACCGACCTACGATGCGCTGTACGGGGATTTCCGCTGGCGGATCCCCGAACGCTTCAACATCGGCACCGCCGTCTCCAACGCCTGGGCGGCGCGCGAGCCGGATCGGGTCTGTCTCCAGCATTTCCTGCCGGACGCCCCGCCGCTCTCCATGACCTATGGCGAACTCGCCGCCCGCTCGGATGCCTTTGCCGCGGCGCTGAAGGCCGAGGGCGTGGAAAAGGGCGACCGCGTGGCGATCCTGCTGCCGCAGGGCTTCGAGACGGTCGTCGCCCATGTAGCGATCTACAAGCTCGGCGCCGTCGCGCTGCCGCTCGCTCTGCTCTTCGGCGCCGATGCGCTGCTCTTCCGGCTGAAGAATGCCGAGGCGAAGGCCGTCGTCACCAACGGCTTCGGCCTGACGCGCCTGGAGCCGATCCGAAACGAGCTCCCGACGCTCGGGCTGGTGATCACCACCGAGCCGGGCGGGGAAGGGACGGCGAAGTCCTTCCACGAACTGGTCTCCCGGCACGCCGGCCCCTTCGAGGCGGTCGACAGCGGGCCGGACGATCCGGCGATGATGATCTACACCTCGGGCACGACCGGCCCGCCGAAGGGCGCGCTGCACGGCCATCGCGTGCTGCTCGGCCATGTGCCGGGCTTCCAGATGCA
>JBDHSZ010000105.1:0-13044 GCA_039812945.1 Shinella sp. | reverse complement strand
GCCGTGAGCGGCGCGGTGGACGCGGCAGGACTGGGCAGACCTTAAGGACAATGCACTTTCAATGACGTCTCCATCCGTGCCGCAAGCGCTCTCGGCCAGCCGGCTCATCGCCCTCATCCTCCTGACGGCGATGCTGCTCGCCGGCCTGTTCTCGGGCCGCGCCTTCGCCGTGGAGCCGGTCAAGATTTCCCGTGACGACACCGCGCTGGACCTGACCGCCACCACGGAAATCTATACGGGCCGGGGCGAAGCCTTCCAGATTTCCACCGCGCCCGGCACGGACGGCATCGTGCGCCGCATCGAGGTGCGCGCGACCTCCGAGACCCATCAGGGCGACTGGGCCGTCTTCGCGCTTGCCAACGTGTCGGAAGAGCAGATCGACCGCCTGATCGTCGCCCCGCATTTCCGCCTCGTGCAATCGGGCCTGTTCTGGCCGGACCTCGGGGCGAAGCGCATCATCTCCATCACCCCGAGCGAAGGTTTTGCGCTCGACCGCCAGCCGAGCGAGGAGGCGGACGTCTTCCGCATCACGCTCAACCCCGGCACGGTCGTCACCTTCGTCGCGGAACTTGCGACGCCGGACCTGCCGCAGATCTATCTCTGGGCGCCGGACGCCTACAAGGACACGGTCAACGCCTTCACGCTCTATCGCGGCATCGTGCTCGGCATCGCGGGCCTGCTCGCCGTGTTCCTCACCATCCTCTTCGTGGTCAAGGGCACCTCCATGCTGCCGGCGACGGCGGCGCTCGCCTGGGCGGTGCTCGGCTATATCTGCGTCGACTTCGGCTTCCTCTCCAAGCTGATCTCGATCACCGCCGGCGACGAGCGCATCTGGCGCGCGGGAACGGAGGTGTTCCTCGCCGCCGGCCTCGTCGTCTTCCTGTTCACCTATCTCAACCTCAACCGCTGGCACGCGCACCTGTCCTACGCGACGCTCGCCTGGATCCTCGGCCTCAGCCTCTTGTTCGGCGTGGCGATCTACGATCCGCCGATCGCCGCCGGCATCGCCCGGCTCTCCTTCGCGCTGACCGGCACGGTCGGCATCGTGCTGATCGCCTATCTCGGCTTCAACCGCTACGACCGCGCCATCCTGCTGGTGCCCGCCTGGGCGCTGATCCTCGTCTGGCTGTTCGGCGCCTGGCTGACGGTGACGGGCCAGCTCAACAACGACATCATCCAGCCGGCGCTCGGCGGCGGCCTCGTGCTCATCGTGCTGCTCATCGGCTTCACGGTGATGCAGCACGCCTTCGCCGGCGGGGCCTATAGCCAGGGCCTGTTCTCCGACCTCGAACGCCAGTCGCTGGCGCTGACCGGCTCGGGCGACACCGTCTGGGACTGGGACGTGGCGCGCGACCGCGTCGTCACCATTCCCGACATCTCCATCCAGCTCGGCCTTGCCCCCGGCATCATGCACGGGCCGGCGCGCAACTGGCTGCCGCGCCTGCATCCCGACGACCGCGACCGTTTCCGCGCGACGCTCGACGTCCTCCTGGAACACCGCAAGGGCAGGCTCAACCATCAGTTCCGCGTGCGCGCCGAGGACGGCCACTATCACTGGCTCTCGATCCGCGCCCGTCCCGTGCTCGGCGCCAACGGCGAGATCATCCGCTGCGTCGGCACGATCATCGACATCACCGAGCAGCGCAACTCCGTCGACCGGCTCTTGCAGGACGCCCTGCAGGACAACCTGACCGGCCTGCCGAACCGCCAGGTCTTCCTCGACCGCCTGCAATCGATCCTGTCGCTGACGGCGAGCTCCGACACGGTGCGCCCGACCGTGCTGACCATCGATATCGACCGCTACAAGCAGGTCAACGACGCGCTCGGCATCGCGGCCGGCGACAATATCCTCATCGCCCTCACCCGGCGCCTGCGCCGCCTCCTGCGGCCGCAGGACACGCTGGCGCGCATCGCCGGCGACCAGTTCGGCCTGATCCTGACCTCCGAGCGCGACCCGGCCAAGGTGGCGGACTTCGCCGATGCGGTGAGCAAGGCGATCATGGTGCCGATCAATTTCGGCGGGCGCGAGATCATCCTCACCGCCTCCATCGGCCTCGTCTCCTGGGTCGACCAGCAGGAGGACGCGGCGGGCCTGCTCAACGACGCGGAGCTTGCCATGTACCGCGCCAAGAAGGCCGGCGGCAACCGCGTCGAGCCCTTCCGCCCCGCCTTCCGCACCTTCGGCGCCGACCGGCTGCAGATCGAGACGGACCTTCGCCGCGCCATCGAGCGCAGGGAGCTCTCCCTCGTCTACCAGCCGATCGTCCGGCTCAAGGACGCCGAGATCGCCGGCTTCGAGGCGCTGATGCGCTGGGACCATCCCAAGCGCGGCAATATCTCGCCGGCCGAGTTCATCCCCATCGCGGAGGCCTCCGACCTCATCAACCAGCTCGGCCTCTTCGCCTTCGACAAGGCGGCGAGCGACCTGATGGACTGGCAGATGCAGACCGGCGACCTTCCCGTCTTCGTCTCGGTCAACCTGTCGAGCGCCCAGCTCCTCAACAACGAGCTCTACAACGACGTGCGCGCGGCGCTGGCCCGCACCCGCTGCGAGCCGCGCAAGCTGAAGCTGGAGCTCACCGAATCCGTCGTGATGGAGAACCCGGAACAGGCCCGCCTGATCCTCGGCAAGATGAAGGACGTCGGCCTCGGCCTGGCGCTCGACGATTTCGGCACCGGCCATTCCTCGCTCTCCTACCTCACGCGCTTCCCCTTCGACACGATCAAGATCGACAAGGCGCTGGTCTGCGACGGCTCGGACAAGCGCACCGTGCTCCTGCGCTCGGTCATCTCCATGGCGCGGGAACTGGACATGCAGGTGGTGGCCGAGGGCATCGAATCCGAAGAAGACGCCATCGAGCTCGGCCAGATGGGCTGCGAATTCGGCCAGAGCTACCTCTTCGGCCCGCCGATCGGCTACGATTCGGTGCTGCGGCTGCTGAAGGAACGGTTTCCGCTGATGAAGCGGGCGTGAAATATGGCGAATAGCGAATAGCGAATAGCGAATAGGTGGGTGATTTCTATTCGCTATTCGCAATTCCCTATTCGCTCTTTTCTCACCAGCCCATTGATGAAATCCAGCTTCTCCACCACCGGCGGCGGCAGGATGAAGGGGTAGCTGTCGGGCTGGCCCATGGAGCGCTGGATGGCATTCATCGCCACGGAAAGCGGGATCCAGGCTTCGACGAGGCGGCCGGCGTCCGGGGCGCGGTAGGGGTCGAAGGTGACTTCGGCCTCCAGTTCCTCGTGGCCCTTCGGATCGGTGTTGAGGCCGAAGGCGCGGGCGGTCTCCAGCGTGTCGACGATGTGGAAGAAATGCGCCCAGCACTCGGCGAAGTCCTCGGCCGGATGGCAGCTCGCATAGGTGCTGATGAAGCGGTCCTGCCAGTCGGGCGGCGGGCCCTGTTCGTAATTGCGCCGCAGGGCGGCCGCGTAGTCCTCGCGCTCGTCGCCGAAGAGGCGGCGGGCCTCCTCCAGCAGCGCCGCATCGCGGATCAGCGCCTTCCAGTAGAAATGGCCGATCTCGTGGCGGAAATGGCCGAGCAGCGTGCGATAGGGCTCATCCATCGAGACGCGCACGCTTTCGCGCACCGCGTCGTCGGCCTCGGCGGCGCGCAGGCTGATCAGGCCGTCCTCGTGGCCGGTCATCGCCGCGTTGACGACATTGCCGTCGGCGTCCAGCTCATCGGCGAGGAAATCGAAGACGAGGCCGCCGGCCGGATTCTCCTCGCGGGTCGGATGCGGCAGGCGCCAGCGCAGAATGGAATAGAACAGGTGCCGCTGGGCCGCGCCGATGCGCCGCCAGCGCGCCAACCCCTGCGGATCGGTGGTCGGCACGATGCGGTTGTGGCGGCAGGCCGCGCAGAAGGCGTCGGGACTGTCCGCCGGCAGGATCCAGTTGCAGACGTCATGCGCCGCGTTCGCGCAGAAGCGGTAAAGGCCCTCGTGCGGGGCGATGCGCCAGAGGCCCTCGCCTTCCGGCACCAGGGCATGCAGCGTCACATCGCCGGCCAGAAAGCCGAGCGCGGAGCCGCAGCGCACGCAGAGGCGATTGTCGAAATGGATCGTCTGGCCGCAGGTGGCGCAGGTGAAGAGCTTCATGGCGTCCCGGATCGTGCGATGATATCATTGCAGGATACCCGCATCGGCCAGCGGCGATACGGGTATCCGCTTTCAGGATATCGGGATGACGGGACCGTCATCCCCTCATGCATCAGAGCCGATCGACCGCGCCCTTTACGGCATCCTTGGCCTTGCCGACCGCTTTCTGGGTCTTGCCCTTGGCTTCCTGGCCGGCGCCTTCGGCGCGCAGCCTGGGGCTTCCGGCCGCCTTGCCTGCCGCCTGCTTGGCCTTGCCTGCCAGTTCGTTCACCGTGCCCTTGACCTTGTCGCTCGTGCTACCCACCGTCGTTACTCCCTGTTGAAGCGCCGTCGTTGACGCGCCCGAAAAACGGCGTGCGGCGCAACAAGTTCCAATTCCACGGGAGAAGTTTCGGCGGCGGCCGATCAGGCGTGGCCGGCCTCGCTGGACAGCATGGCGGGCGTGATGCCCATCAGGCCGAGGGCGCGCTCGTATTTGTTGTCGAGGTTCGTGTCGAAGATCAGCTCCTCCTGCGCCGGGCAGGTCAGCCAGCCGTTGGCGCCGATCTCGTTCTCGATCTGCCCCGCGCCCCAGCCGGCATAGCCGAGCATCATCAGGCCGCGCTGCGGGCCGCGGCCGCGGGAGATGGCGCGCACGATGTCGAGCGTCGCCGTCAGGCAGATGTCGTCGCTGACGGGGATGCTCGATTCCGACAGGTAATCGTCCGAATGCAGCACGAAGCCGCGCCCGCTCTCCACCGGGCCGCCGCAGCGGATGGGGAAATCGAGCGTCGCGCCCGGCAGGCGGATCACCTCTTCCTCGCCGACGAGATCGAGATGCAGCAGCACGTCGGAGAAGCTCAGATGCTGCGCCCGGTTGATGACGAAGCCCATGGCCCCGTCCTCCGAATGGGCGCAGATATAGACGACGGTGCGGGCGAAATTGGCGTCGGCCATGCCCGGCATGGCGATCAGGAACTGACCGTCAAGGAAGCCGCGTTCTCGTTTGTTTTTCAGAACCGACATAGCCATAGTGCCGATAGCCTACCAATTCACCGCCAAATGAAAAGCGTTCTTTTCGCACCCGTCATAGAACAACTATGGTGCGGGACGCCGCGTTCAAGCTTTTATGATCGGCCTGCGAGGTATTGTTGCTGGAAAGCGCCGGCCGGCGGCGCTAGATATGACGGTATGAAACGTCTGCAAATCGCTGTCGCCGCATTGCTTTTCGTCAATTCCTCCGCCATGGCCGCATCCTCCCGCTGGGTCGAGACGCCGGGCGGCGACGTGCGGCTCGTGGCGCTGCCGGCGGCGGCCGACGGCTCGATGCGCGCCATGCTCGACATCCGCCTTCACGACGGCTGGACGACCTATTGGCGCGATCCGGGCGGCAGCGGCATTCCCCCGTCCATCGCCATTGCCGGGGCCGAGCTGCGGACGGTCGGCTTTCCCGCGCCAAAGCGCCTCGGCGATGCCGAGCTCCACTATATCGGCTACGACAGGCCGGTGCGCCTGCCGCTCTCCCTCGACAAGGCGACGGGCGGGGCGATCACCGCGACGGTCTTCCTCGGCGTGTGCAAGGAGATCTGCATTCCCGTGCAGGCGGAGCTGACGGTGGACGCGAGCGCGGAGGGCTTCGCCAATCCGCTGGAGGAAACCGCCGTCACCGAGGCCGAGGCGAAGCTGCCCGGCGCCGGGGAGGCGCATTTCCGGCCGCTTTCCGGCCTGTGGTCGGCGGACGGCAAGACCGTCACCGTGCGCTTCGCCGCGCCGAAGGACGGGCCGCCGCCGGATGTCTTCCTGTCCGGTCCCCCCTTCGAATTCGGCGCGGCCGGGCCGGTGCGCCGGGAGGGCGAGGTTCTCGTCTCCGACGTGCCGGTGCTGCACCGGCCGAAAGCGTTCGACCTTGCCAAGAGCCCGATCCGGCTGACCCTGCGGGCCGGCGAGAAGACGATGGAAAGCCCGCTTGCCATCGAGTGACACTCCCCTATAGTCCCGCGGCAAGCCATTCCGCTGACACAGGAGAGACGCCATGACCATCGCCGTTGGAGACAAGCTGCCCGAGCTGACGCTGAAGGAACGCACGCCGGACGGTCCCGCCGACATCTCGACGGCGGACCTGTTCAAGGGCCGGCGCGTGGTGCTCTTCGCCGTGCCGGGCGCCTTCACGCCGACCTGCTCGCTGAACCATCTGCCGGGTTATCTGGAGAACCGCGACGCGATCCTTTCCAAGGGCGTGGACGACATCGCCGTCGTCGCGGTCAACGACCACCATGTCATGGGTGCCTGGGCGACCTCGACGGGCGGCGCGGGCAAGCTGCGCTTCCTCGCCGACTGGGACGCCGCCTTCACCAGGGCGCTCGGCATGGACATCGACCTGTCCGCCGGCACGCTGGGCGTGCGCTCCAAGCGCTATTCCATGCTCGTCGAGGACGGCGTGGTGAAGGCGCTGAACATCGAGGAAAGCCCCGGCCAGGCGACCGTTTCCGGCGCGGCGGCGATGATCGAGCAGCTCTGACGCTGAAACCAAGTCCCCCTCTGCCTGCCGGCATCTCCCCCACAAGGGGGGAGAAAGAATGCGGCTTGCTCATCGTTCCAACTCGAACGCGAAGGGGGAGGCAGGTTAAGCCCCTCCCCCTTGTGGGGAGGGGTTGGGGAGGGGACTTCCGTCACCCCCTTTTGAACGGCGCCATGCCCTTGCGGGCCAGTTCGTCGGCGCGTTCGTTCTCCGGATGGCCGGCGTGGCCCTTCACCCAGTGCCATTCGACCTTGTGGCGTGAGCGCGCCGCATCGAGCGCCTGCCAGAGGTCGCCGTTCTTCACCGGCTTCTTGTCGGCGGTCTTCCAGCCGTTCTTCTTCCAGCCGAAGATCCATTTCGAAATGCCGTCCATGACGTATTTCGAGTCCGTGTAGAGGTCGACCTCGCAGGGCGTCCTGAGGGCGGAAAGCGCGCTCGTCGCGGCCGTCAGCTCCATGCGGTTGTTGGTGGTCTCGGCCTCGCCGCCGGACAGCTCCTTCTCGACCTCGCCGTAGCGCAGCACCGCGCCCCAGCCGCCGGGGCCGGGATTGCCCGAGCAGGCCCCGTCCGTGAAGATATCGACATGCTTCATCGGGAAAGGCCGTATTCCGCCGCGCTGGCGACCTGGCGATGGAAGCGCAGCTTGCGCAGATATTCCAGCGGGTCCTTCTTGACGACCAGCGCGCCGGGCGGGGTCATCAGCCAGTCGTAGAGCCGCGTCAGGAAGAAGCGCAGCGCCGAGCCGCGCGACAGGAGCGGCAGCGCCTCGGCCTCTTCGGCGGAGAGCGGGCGGACGCTCTCGTAGCCCTCCAGCAGCGCCATGCCCTTGGTCAGGTTGAACGCGCCGTCCTTCTCGAAGCACCAGGCATTGAGGCAGGTGGCGACGTCATAGGCGAGAAGGTCGTTGCAGGCGAAATAGAAATCGATCAGGCCCGACAGCGCGTCGCCGATGAAGAAGACGTTGTCGGGGAAGAGGTCGGCGTGGATGACGCCGGTCGGCAGGTCCTTCGGCCAGTCGGCCTCGAGGAAGGCGAGTTCGCCGGCGATCTCGCCCTGCAGCCCCTTCTCCACCTCGTCGGCGCGGCCGGCGGATTTATCCCAGAGCGGCCGCCAGCCGTCGACGGAGAGCGCATTCCTGCGGGTGAGATCGAAACCCTCGCCGGCAAGGTGCATCTCGGCGAGCGCCCGGCCGACCTCGCGGCAATGTTTCGGCGCGGGCTTCCTCAGCCACATGCCCTCCAGGAAGGAGATCATCGCGGCGGGGCGGCCGGAGAGTTCGCCGAGCAGCGCACCGTCATTGCGGGGCAGCGGCAGCGGGCAGGACAGGCCGCGCTCGGCGAGATGATGCATCAGGCCGAGGAAGAACGGCAGGTCGCCGGGGTCGACGCGCTTCTCGTAGAGCGTCAGGATGAAGGCGCCCTTCGTGGTGTGCAGCAGGAAATTGGAATTCTCCACGCCCTCGGCGATGCCCTTGTAGGAGAGCAGCGTGCCCGCGTCGTAGGCGGCGAGGAAACGGGAGAGATCGTCTTCGGTGATATCGGTATAGACGGCCACGGCGGGTCTCAGGTTTGATGGATTGACTTCATGGAGCTGGATCGCGCGACGCCTTGCCCCTCACCTGCCTGCCGGCATCCTCTCCCCGCGAGCGGGGCGAGGAACGATGGGCGCGCCATTTTCCTCCTTCTCCCCGCCTGCGGGGAGAAGGTCCCGGCAGGGGGATGAGGGGCTCGGCCGGAGAACATACGGCTCACGACTCATTCCCCATTGACGAAGGCCATGTCGGCGGGGGTGAGCTCGACGTTGCGCAGCTCGCGATTGACGAGGAAATGCTCGTTCTCCTCGACCGTGTCGGCCAGCTCGACCTTCGCGTCGTAGCGGGCGCGGAATGCTTCGATGATCTCGTTGACGATGACCTCGGGCGCTGAGGCGCCGGCCGACAGGCCGATGGTGCGGATGTCGCCGATGGTCTCCCAGTCGATCTCGGCGGCGCGCTGGACGAGGACCGATCTCGTCGCGCCGGCCTTCAGCGCCACCTCGACGAGGCGCTTGGAATTGGACGAGTTCGGCGCGCCGACGATGAGGAAGAGGTCGCAGCCCGGCGCGGCCTGCTTGACGGCCTCCTGCCGGTTCGTCGTGGCGTAGCAGATCGAATCGGCGGCGGGGGCCGTCAGGTTCGGGAAGCGCTCGTGCAGGCGCTTGATGACGCCGGCCGTGTCGTCCACCGACAGCGTCGTCTGGGTGACGAAGCCGAGATTGTCCGGGTCCGGCGGCACGTAGCGGTCGGCGTCCTCGACGGTCTCGACCAGCGAGACGGAGCCCTCCGGCAATTGCCCCATCGTGCCGATGACCTCCGGGTGCCCGGCATGGCCGATCAGCACGACATGGCGGCCGAGGCGCTGGTGGCGCATCGCCTGCTTGTGGACCTTGGAGACGAGCGGGCAGGTCGCATCGAGATAGAAGAGGTTGCGCGCCTCGGCATCGGCCGGGACCGACTTCGGCACGCCATGGGCGGAGAAGACGACGGGCTGCTGGCGATGCTCGGCCGGGATCTCGTCGAGTTCCTCCACGAAGATCGCGCCCTTGGCTTCGAGGCCCTCCACGACATAGCGGTTGTGCACGATCTCGTGGCGCACATAGACCGGCGCGCCATAGGCCTTCAGCGCCAGCACGACGATCTGGATGGCGCGGTCGACGCCGGCGCAGAAGCCGCGCGGGCCGCAGAGCCTGATGGTCAAGTCCGGTCGGTTTTCAATCGTGCTCATCGGTTATCCGGCAATGGGACGGGGCCTTGCGCCCATATAGGCCGGCGCAGGACGCCGCGCCAAGGAAAAACAACTCCATCCGGCACTTTCACGGCGCGGGGCGATCGCCTTTGCGGCGGAACAGCGCGTAGAGCGCGACGCCGACCAGCGCGGCCGCGAGGCCATACCAGGTGACGGCATATTGCAGGTGGCTGTTCGGCAGGTCGAACTGGGTGACGGCGCCGATCGGCAGGCCCTTGGGGTTCGGCGCATCGCCCGCGTCGACGAAGAAGGGCACGAGGCTCTCCGCCGGGATGCCGGTGCTGGCGGCCATCGCGTCGAGATCCTTCCAGTAGAAGACGTTCTTCGCCAGATCGTTCTCCGGCACGAGGGAGGACGGCTTTTCGGCAAGGCGGGCGCGGGCAAGGCCCGTCACCGTCTGCTCGCCGGTGAGCTGGCCCTGCTTGCGCATCTCCGGCTCCTTCGCCTCGAAGGGCACGAAGCCGCGGTTGACGAAGAGGAAGCGGCCGTCGGCAAGTTCCAGCGGCGTATAGACATAATAGCCGGTCCGGCCGTGCCAGGTGGCGAAGAAGTGGCGCTCCCGGTTGTTGGCGAAGACGCCCGAGACGGTGACGGGGCGGTATTCGATATCCTCGCCCTTCGCGGCCAGCGCCTCGATCTTGGCAAGGGAAACCGGCTGTGCCGCGCGGCGCGCGGCCATGTCGGCGAGAAGCTGCTCCTTCCAGTGGAGGCGCTGGACCTGCCAGGTGCCGAGCGAGAGCAGGACGGCGAGCGCTACGAGGAAGGCGAGCGTCGCGGCGACCGCCCTCACCCTGCCGGCGCGCGGCCGGTGGCCCGGCGGCACCTCAGCCACGGTCGATCTCGCCGGGGCGGGCGTTGTTGCGGTATTGCAGGGCGATCAGCACGCCCTTGAGGATGCGCATCAGCGCGAGGCCGAGGACGATGACCAGCGGGATCCAGAGCAGGAAATGCACCCAGAGCGGCGGGTTGTAGTTCACCTCCATCCACAGCGCCAGGCCGACGACCACGAAGCCGACGATCAGCAGCACGAAGACCACCGGGCCGTCGCCCGAATCGGCGAAGGAATAGTCGAGGCCGCAACTCGCGCAGGCGGGTCGGGGCTTGAGGAAGCCGTCGAACAGCTTGCCCTGGCCGCAGCGCGGGCAGCAGCCGCGCACGCCCGCCTTGAAGGGATCGACGGGGGGATAGAGGGCCTTGTCGTCACTCATGATTGCGTTCCGCTCCGTATGAGACCCCTCACCTGCCTGCCGGCATCCTCTCCCCACAGTGGGGAGAGGAACCCGAGTGGCCCGGCCTTCCTTCCCCTCGGCGTGGCCGGGAAGGCTGGCCGGCGCTCCATCCTTCCTCTCCCCCTTGTGGGGAGAGGATGCCGGCAGGCAGGTGAGGGGCGCTGTTGGCGCTAGCTATACATGGCCGCCACGCCGCCCGTCCAACCGAATTGGCCGAAAAAGGAACGGCCGCATCGCTGCGGCCGTTCGAAGGTCTTGTTCCGGGCCGATCAGCCGTGGGCGATCGGCGCGCCCCAGCCGCCCCAGACATAGATGGAGAAGAACAGGAACAGCCAGACGACGTCGACGAAGTGCCAGTACCAGGCGGCGGCCTCGAAGCCGAAATGCTGCTTCGGGGTGAAGTCGCCGCGCGTGGCGCGCACGAGGCAGACGATCAGGAAGATCGTGCCGACCAGCACGTGGAAGCCGTGGAAGCCGGTCGCCATGAAGAAGGTCGCGCCGTAGATCGAGTCCTTGAAGGCGAAAGGCGCGTGGGCATATTCGTAGGCCTGCACGAGGGAGAACAGCACGCCGAGGGCGACCGTCAGCGCAAGGCCGTTGACGAGGCCCTTGCGGTCGTTGTGCAGCAGGGCGTGATGCGCCCAGGTCACGCAGGTGCCCGAGAGCAGCAGGATGACGGTGTTGTAGAGCGGCAGGTGCCAGGGATCGAGGACCTCGATGCCCTTCGGCGGCCAGACGCCGCCGGTATACTCGACGCGGGCGGCCTGGATCACCTCGCCCGGGAAGAGGCTGGCGTCGAAGAAGGCCCAGAACCAGGCGACGAAGAACATCACCTCGGAGGCGATGAACATGATCATGCCGTAGCGCAGGTGCAGCGAGACGACGCGGGTGTGATGGCCCTCATGGGCTTCCTTCACCGTGTCCGCCCACCAGGCGTACATGGTGTAGAGCGTGATCACGAGGCCGATGAAGAAGATCCACGGATTGGCGAGGTTCACGCCGAACAGGTGGAAGGCGCCGCCGGAATTGTAGCGCATGTAGCCGATGCCGCCGACCGCCAGGACGAAGGCGCCGATGGCGGCGAGCAACGGCCACGGGCTGGGGTCGATGATGTGGTAATCGTGTTTCTTCTGGTGCGCATCGGCCATGTGACTTATCCCCAATGTATCGCGTTCGGATCCCGGCATAGCCGGAAACGCATGTCTTTCAAAGCTTGTTCGCGTCGTCCGCCTTCGTCTCCGCAGCCGAAGCCACAGGCTTCGACGCCTCGTGCGGATAGAAGGTGTAGGACAGCGTGATCGTGTGGATGCCCTTCGTCTCGACCGGCTCGACGATCGCCGGATCGACGAAGAAGACGACGGGCATTTCCATTTCCTCGCCCGGCTTCAGCGTCGTCTCGGTGAAGCAGAAGCACTGGACCTTGTTGAAATAGGCGCCGGCGGCCTGCGGCGTGACGTTGAACGTCGCCTGGCCGGTCGCCGCCGTGGAGGCGTTGTTGCGGGCCTTGTAGAGGACCTGCACGGTCTCGCCGATCCGCGTCTCGATCTCGCGCTGCACCGGCACGAAGGTCCAGGGCAGGCCAGGGCCGGTATTGGCGTCGAAGCGCACCTTGATCTTGCGGTCGAGGATGACGTCGGAGGCCTGCTCGACGCGCTGCGTCGTGCCGCCGTAGCCCGTCACCTTGCAGAACATCTCGTAGAGCGGCACGGCGGCATAGGCCATGCCGACCATGCCGATGACGAAGGAGCAGCAGATGGCGACGATCGCGCCATTGCCCAATCCGCTTTTTTCAGGCCGGCTCTTCTCGGTCTTTTGCGTCTCGCTCATGTCAGCCCGCCATTCCGCCGGAGAACTTCACCAGCGTGACGATGTAGAAGAGCACGACGAGGCCGAGAAGCACCGCGCCGAGCGCGATGTTGCGGCCGCGGCGGGCCTTCTTCTGGTTCTCGGTGAGATTGACGGTTTCCATTAGAACCCCCATCCGATGGCCGCGATCAGGTGATCGAGCATCAGCCCGGAGAAGATCGCGAACAGGTAGAGAATAGAAAAGGCGAAGAGCTTCTTGGCCGGCACCATCGCGCGGTCGCCTTCCGGCATGCGCAGCACGCCGAGCGAATACCACACGAAGCCGAGGCCGAGGGCTGCGGCGAACAGGCCGTAGCCGAGGCTGGCGAAGCCGAGGAAGGTCGGCACGACGGCGATGACGGCGGTCAGCACGGCGTAGACGAGGATCTGCACCTTGGTCGTGGCCTCGCCCGAGACGTTCGGCAGCATCGGCACGCCGACGGCGTCGTAGTCGCGCATCTTGAACAGCGCGAGCGCCCAGAAATGCGCCGGGGTCCACAGGAAGGTGATGAGGAAGAGCACGATGCTCTCGACGGAGACGCCGCCGGTGACGCAGGCCCAGCCGATCATCGGCGGGAAGGCGCCGGCC
>JBDHSZ010000104.1:0-13052 GCA_039812945.1 Shinella sp. | reverse complement strand
GAAACTCATCGTCATCCGCGCCCTCGGCGGCGCCAGCTATTTCCGCTACGTGCTGGAGGCGCTGCTGGCGACGGCGGTCGCCAACGGCATCGCGCTCGTCGCGCTGCCCGGCGACGACCGGCCGGACGAGGGCCTCATCCCCTTCAACCGCGTCGGCGACGAGGACCGCCAGCGCCTCTGGTCCTATCTCACCGAGGGCGGCGCGGACAATGCCGAGCGCTTCCTCGCCTATGCCGAGGCGCTGGTCCTCGGCGGCGACAGGCCGGAGCCCGCGACGCCGCTGGAAAAAGCCGGCATCTGGTGGCCGGGGCAGGGCGTCGTGGACGTGTCGGCGTGGAAGCGGCTGGCGGAGGGCGTGTTACCCCCCTCTGGCCTGCCAGAGGGGGGTAACGCGCGCCCCACCGCCGCCGTCTGCTTCTACCGCGCCTATGTCCAGAGCGGCGAGACGCGGCCGGTCGAGATGCTGATCGACGCGCTCGCCGCCGAGGGCGTGCGCGCCCTGCCGCTCTTCGTCTCCAGCCTCAAGGACCCCGTCTCCATCGAGACGATCCGCGCCGCCTTCGCGGAAATCCGCCCGGAAATCGTCCTCAACGCCACCAGCTTCGCCGTCTCGGCCCCCGGCGCGGGCCGCAAGCCGACCGTGTTGGACGAAACGGGTTCGCCGGTGCTGCAGGTCATCTTCTCCGGCTCCTCGCGCGAGGCCTGGGAGGCCTCGGGGCAGGGGCTGACGGCGCGCGATCTCGGCATGAACGTCTCGCTGCCGGAGGTCGACGGCCGCGTGCTCTCCCGCGCCGTCTCCTTCAAGGCGGCGGCGCGCTACGACGAGCGGGTCGAGACCAATATCGTCAGCCTCGACCCGGTCGAGGATCGCATCCGTTTCGTCGCCCGGCTCGCCGCCGGCTGGGCGCGGCTGCGGCGCGCCCAGCCGGCCGAGCGCCGCATCGCCCTCGTCATGGCGAATTATCCGAACCGCGACGGCCGTCTCGGCAACGGCGTCGGCCTCGACACGCCGGCCGGCACGATGGAGGTGCTGCGCGCCATGGCGGCGGAGGGCTATGCCGTCGCCGGCCTGCCGGCGGACGGCGACGCGCTGATCGCCCATCTCATGGCCGGCCCGACCAATGCGGCGTGCGACGGGCGGGAAATCCGCGAGACGTTTTCGCTCAATCGTTACAAGGCCTTCCTCGCCTCGCTTCCGAAATCGATTCAGGACGAGATGACGGCGCGCTGGGGCGCTCCCGAGGACGATCCCTTCGTTGCCGGCGACGTCTTCGCCCTGCCGCTCGCCCGCTTCGGCGAGACGCTGGTCGGCATCCAGCCGGCGCGCGGCTACAATATCGATCCGAAGGAGAGCTACCACGCGCCGGATCTCGTGCCGCCGCATGGTTATCTCGCCTTCTACGCCTTCCTGCGCCTTCACTACGGCGCGCACGCCATCGTGCATATGGGCAAGCACGGCAATCTCGAATGGCTGCCGGGCAAGGCGCTGGCGCTGTCGGAGGCCTGCTATCCGGAGGCCGTGCTCGGCCCGGTGCCGCATCTCTATCCCTTCATCGTCAACGATCCGGGCGAGGGCACGCAGGCCAAGCGCCGCTCCGCCGCCGTCATCATCGACCACCTGACGCCGCCGCTGACCCGCGCGGAGACTTATGGCCCGCTCAAGGACCTCGAGGCGCTGGTCGACGAATATTACGACGCCTCGGGCGGCGATCCCCGCCGCATCAAGCTGCTGTCCAAGCAGATCCTCGATCTGGTGCGCGATATCGGCCTCGACAGCGATGCGGGCATCGCGAAGTCCGATGGCGAGGAGGCGGCGCTGCAAAAGCTCGACGCCTATCTCTGCGATCTCAAGGAAATGCAGATCCGCGACGGCCTGCACGTCTTCGGCGTCTCGCCGCAGGGGCGGCTGCTCACCGACCTGACGCTGGCGCTCGCCCGCGTGCCGCGTGGTCTTGGCGAGGGCGGGGAGGCGAGCTTGCAGCGGGCGATCGCGGTGGATGCGTTTGCGGCGGCGGCACCCCCCTCTGGCCTGCCGGCCATCTCCCCCTCACGGGGGGAGATCGCTGGGGGAACGGTTTCCTCCCCATTGATGGCGGGTGAAACGGCAGCTTCTCTGCCGATCTCCCCCCCTGAGGGGGAGATGGCCGGCAGGCCAGAGGGGGGTGGCCACGGCTTCGACCCTCTCGATTGCATCGCCTCCGACCCATGGACCGGCCCGCGCCCGCAAATCCTCGCCGCCCAGTCCGACGCCCCATGGCGCAGCAAGGGCGACACGGTGGAGCGCATCGAACTGCTGGCGGCAAGGCTGGTGGAGGGCGCGTTGCCCTGCCCGGACGGCTGGCAGGCGACCCGCGCCGTGCTCGACGCCGTCGAGACCTCCATCCGCCCCGCCATAACCGCCTGTGGCCCGGCGGAGATCGCGGCGCTGATGCGCGGCCTCGACGGGCGCTTCATCGAGCCCGGCCCCTCCGGCGCGCCGACGCGCGGGCGGCCGGACGTGCTGCCGACGGGCCGCAACTTCTATTCCGTCGACAGCCGCGCCGTGCCGACGCGGGCCGCCTGGGAACTCGGCCGCAAATCCGCCGAGCTCCTCGTCACGCGCTACGCGCAGGACCACGGCGAATGGCCGACCTCCTTCGGTATCACCGCCTGGGGCACCTCCAACATGCGCACCGGCGGCGACGATATCGCCCAGGCCATGGCGCTGATCGGCGTCAAGCCGGTCTGGGACATGGCCTCGCGCCGCGTCACCGGCTTCGAGATCATCCCGCCCGCGATGCTGCGCCATCCGCGCGTCGACGTGACGCTGCGCATTTCCGGCTTCTTCCGCGATGCCTTCCCGGAGCAGATCGCGCTTTTCGACCGCGCGGTGCGGGCCGTCGGAGCGCTCGACGAGGACGACGCGGACAATCCCATCGCCGCGCGCATGCGCGCCGAGGCGGCGGCACTGGCCGCGAAGGGGGCTTCCGAGGCCGAGGCGGCGAAGCAGGCGGGGTTCCGCATCTTCGGCGCGAAATCCGGCTGCTACGGCGCCGGCCTCCAGACCATGATGGACGAGGGGCTGTGGAGCGAGCGCGGCGACCTTGCCGAGGCGTGGCTCGCCTGGGGCGCGCATGCCTATGACGGCGAGGGGGACGGCGTGCCGATGCGCGAGCGGCTGGAGGCGCGCATGAGGAGCCTTCAGGCCGTGATCCAGAACCAGGACAGCCGCGAGCACGACCTGCTCGACAGCGACGAATACTACCAGTTCGAGGGCGGCATGGCCGCCGCCGCCGGGCATCTTTCCGGCCGGCAGCCCGTCGTCTACCACAACGACCTGTCGCGGCCGGAAAGGCCCGTGGTGCGCACGCTGGAGGACGAGATCGGCCGCGTCGTGCGCGCCCGCGTGGTCAATCCGAAGTGGATCGATGGCGTCATGCGCCATGGCTACAAGGGCGCCTTCGAGATCGCCGCGACGGTGGATTTCATGTTCGCCTTCGCGGCGACGACCGGCACGGTGAAGGACCATCATTTCGAGGCCGCCTACCAGGCCTATGTGCTGGATGAGCGCGTGCGCGATTTCCTTGCCGACAAGAACCCGGCGGCGCTGGCCGAGATGGCGGCGCGTTTCGCCGAGGCGATCGACCGGGGCCTGTGGACGCCGCGCTCCAACTCGGCGCGCTTCGAACTGGATATGCTGGGCGCGCGCAAGGCGTCCTGAACGGAAGGGAAGAAAGATGAGCGAGAACCACGACGAGACCGCCGGCATGAGCGAAGCCGAGCTCGCCCGCCATTCGGAGAAGATGGCGAAGAAGAAACAGGCCCGCGAGAAGATCATGGCGACGAAGACGGACGAGAAGGGCCTGATCATCGTCCATACCGGCAAGGGCAAGGGCAAGTCGACCGCCGGCTTCGGCATGATCTTCCGCCACATCGCCCACAAGAAGCCCTGCGCCGTGGTGCAGTTCATCAAGGGCGCGATGCTGACGGGCGAGCGCGACCTCATCGAGGCGCATTTCTCCGATCTGTGCCAGTTCTTCACGCTCGGCGAAGGCTTTACCTGGGAGACGCAGGACCGCGCCCGCGATGTGGCGATGGCGCAAAAGGCCTGGGAGAAGGCGAAGGCGCTGATCCGCGACGAGCGCAATTCCATGGTGCTGCTCGACGAGATCAACATCGCGCTGCGTTATGACTATATCGACGTCAACGAGGTCATCGACTTCCTGAAGAACGAGAAGCCCTACATGACCCATGTCGTGTTGACGGGCCGCAACGCCAAGGAGGAGCTGATCGAGATCGCCGATCTCGCGACCGAGATGGAACTGCTCAAGCATCCGTTCCGCTCGGGCATCAAGGCGCAGCAGGGCGTCGAGTATTGAGCCTCACCAGCCGAGCCAGGCGCGGATCGGATGGCCCGGATCGGCCATCAGGCGGGCGGCGAGCGCGATCGAGGTGACGATGAGGAGCGGCTTGATGACCTTCACACCGACCTTCATCGCTACGCGCGAGCCGGCCTGCGCGCCGAGGAACTGGCCCGCGCCCATGACGAGGCCGACCTTCCACAGGATGACGCCGTAGAGGACGAAGACGGTGAAGGCGCCGACATTCGAGCCGAAGTTCAGCAGCTTCGTATGCGCCGTCGCCTTGAGCACGCCGAAGCCGGCGAGCGTGATGAAGGCCAGCATGAAGAACGAGCCGGTGCCGGGGCCGAACACGCCGTCGTAGAAGCCGATCAGCGGCACCACGGTGACGGTGAAGAGGAAGACGCTCATGCGGCGATGCCGGTCCACGTCGCCGATATCGGGTTTCAGACCGAAATAGGCGGCGATGGCCACCAGCAGGAAGGGCAGCAGCGTCTTGAGCACATCCCCCGGAACCACCGTCGCCAGGATGGCCCCGAAGACCGCGCCGAGCGCCGAAAGCGCCGCCATCGGCAATTGCTCGCGCAGCCGCACATGGCCGGCGCGCGCATAGGCGAGCGTCGCCGAGCCCGCGCCGAACAGCGATTGCAGCTTGTTGGTGCCGAGCGTCTCCAGCGGCGGAATACCGGCCAGCAGCATGGCCGGGATGGTGATCATGCCGCCGCCGCCGGCGATCGAATCGATGAAGCCGGCGAGGAAGGCGGCAAGGAACAGGAAGACGAGGACGTGAAGGGCGATATCGGCCACGGGCAACTCGGCGAGCGGAGACGGGATGGGCGCACTTGTGTCAGACTGCGCGCCAAAAGCAAGGCGCGCCTGCCGCATCCAGCGCGTTTCGTGCCGCAATCCGGTTTGACCGGCCTGCCGCCCTCCGCTACTGAAGAGGGGCGACGGTGTCCGCCAGGCGGGCCGAGCGGTGTCCGGTGCGGCCGACCCAGAGGGGCTTCATCCGGAACCGTCGGAAACGGCAAGGCCCTTTCGCGTGGAATTTTGCGAGAGACCGCCATGCGCACCGACGCCCCATCCAACGATACCGCACGACGGCGGCTGGTCCTCGGCCTCGGCTGCGAGCGCGGCACGCCGCCCGCCGAACTGCTGGAACTCGCGCTTTCCGCCGTCGCCCGGCCCGAGGAGGTCGCCGTCGTCGCCACGCTGGACATGCGCGCCGGGGAGCCCGCCATGCAGGCCGTCGCGCGGCACTTCGCCGTGCCGCTGGTGACGTTTTCGGCCGCGCGGCTCGAAGCGGAGACGCCGCGCCTTGCCAATCCGTCGGAGATCGTCTTCGCTCATACAGGCTGCCACGGCGTCGCCGAGGCGGCCGCGCTGGTGCAGGCGGGGGCCGGCGGGCGGCTGGTCGTGGAAAAGACGAAATCGGCCCATGCCACGGCGGCGGTCGCCGAATCCTTTCAATCGCTTGGCGCACTCTCTTGCGTCATCGATTCCGCCTCTTCGCATTCTGATTCAAGCCGGGAGCACGCCTGATGCACGCCCTGTTCACCGCCCTCCCGCCGATGGAAAAAGGCACGGTCTGGCTCGTCGGGGCGGGGCCGGGCGATCCGGGGCTGCTGACGCTGCATGCCGCCAACGCGCTGCAGCAGGCCGACGTCATCGTGCATGACGCGCTGGTCAATGCCGATTGCCTGTCGCTCGCCCGCCCCGGCGCGATCCTCGAATTCGCCGGCAAGCGCGGCGGCAAACCCTCGCACAGGCAGCGGGATATCTCGCTCAGGCTGGTGGAGCTGGCGCGCGCCGGCCATCGCGTGCTGCGGCTGAAAGGCGGCGATCCCTTCGTCTTCGGGCGCGGCGGCGAGGAGGCGCTGACGCTGATCGAGCACGGCATCGCCTTCCGCATCGTGCCGGGCATCACGGCGGGGATCGGCGGGCTGGCCTATGCCGGCATCCCGGTGACGCATCGCGAGGTCAACCACGCCGTCACCTTCCTGACGGGTCACGATTCCTCCGGCCTGGTGCCGGACCGCATCGACTGGGAGGGCATCGCCCGGGGCTCGCCGGTCATCGTCATGTATATGGCGATGAAGCATATCGGTCAGATCGCCGCCAACCTGATTGCCGGCGGCCGCTCGCCGGATGAGCCCGTTGCCTTCGTCTGCAATGCCGCGACCAGCGAGCAGGCGGTGCTGGAGACGACGCTGGCGCGCGCCGCGGCCGATGTCGAGGCCGCCGGCATCGAGCCGCCGGCCATCGTCGTCGTCGGCGAGGTGGTGCGCCTGCGCGCCTCGCTCGACTGGCTGGGGGCGCTGACGGCGGGCCGCAAACTTTCCGCCGATCCCTTCGGCTCGCGCGAGATGAAGGACCCGGCATGAGCGGACTGCTTATCGCCGCCCCCGCGTCCGGCTCCGGCAAGACGACGGTGACGCTCGGCCTTGCCCGGGCGCTTGCCGATGCCGGCGTGCGCCTCGTCTCCGGCAAGGCGGGGCCGGACTATATCGATCCGGCTTTCCACGCCGCCGCCAGCGGAAAACCCTGCCTCAACTACGATCCCTGGGCGATGCGGCCGGAGCTGATCCGCGCCAATGCCGCCGCGCAGGCCGGTGGGGAGGATTTCCTGCTGATCGAGGCGATGATGGGCCTCTTCGACGGGGCCGCCGACGGCACCGGCGCGCCGGCGGACCTTGCCGTCACGCTCGGCCTGCCGGTGGTGCTGGTCGCCGATTGCAGCCGCCTGTCGCAATCCGTTGCGGCGATGGTGAAGGGCTATATGGATTTCCGCCGCGATGTCCGGGTCGCCGGCGTCATCCTCAACAAGGTCGGCTCCGCCCGGCATGAGGCGATGCTGCGCGGCGCGCTGGAGGCGAGCGGCATCGAGATTTTCGGCGTGCTGCGCAGCGATCCGGCGCTTGGCCTGCCGGAACGCTATCTCGGCCTCGTGCAGGCCGGCGAGCATGGTGCGCTTTCGGCTTTCATCGCCCATGCGGCCGATGTCGTGGCGCGGAGCTGCGCGCTCGAACGCCTCGTCGCCGTGGCCGCGACACGGGCCGCGCAGCCTGCCGCGCCGCCGGCGGCATGCCTGCCGCCGCTCGGGCAGAGGATCGCCGTCGCCCGCGACCAGGCCTTCGCCTTCAGCTACGAGCACCTGCTGGCGGGCTGGCGGGCGCAGGGGGCGAGCCTTTCCTTCTTCTCGCCGCTCGCGGACGAAGCGCCTGCCGCCGATGCCGATGCCGTCTATCTGCCGGGAGGCTACCCGGAACTCCACGCCGGCGCGCTTGCCGGTGCCGGCCGCTTCCGCCACGGCATGCGGGAGGCGGCGGCGCGCGGCGCGCGCGTCTACGGCGAATGCGGCGGCTATATGGTGCTGGGGGAGGCGCTGGTCGCGGCGGATGGCTCGCGCCACGAGATGCTCGGCCTGCTGCCGCTCGTCACCAGCTTTGCCGAGCGCCGCCGCCATCTCGGCTACCGTCTCGTCACGCCGCTGGCGGGCGCGGGCTTCGCCGCGCGGATGACCGCCCATGAATTCCACTATTCGACGGTCGTGCACGAGGGCGAGGCCGAGCGGCTGTTCGCCGTCACGGATGCGACGGGCGAGCGGCTCGACGATGCCGGCCTTCGCCGCGGCTCCGTCAGCGGTTCCTACATGCATCTGATCGACCTTGCGCCGGAGGCGGTATGAGCGCGCCGCGCATCGCCCATGGCGGCGGCATCGCCGCCGCCGCCGCGCGCTTCGGCGGCAGGCCGGAGGACTGGCTGGACCTTTCCACCGGCATCAATCCCAACCCCGCCGTGATCCCGCCGGTCGATGCCGCCGCCTGGCACCGGCTGCCGGATCGCCATCGGCAGGACGCCGCCCGCGCCGCTGCCGCCCGTTATTACGGCACGCCGGATGCGCGGCCGCTCCCCGTTCCAGGCACGCAGTCGGTCATCCAGCTCCTGCCGCGCCTTGCGCCCGCCGGCCGCCGCGCGGCGGTGTTCTCGCCGACCTATGGCGAATATGCCCGCGTGCTCGGCAATGCCGGCGTGGCGGTGGATCGGGTCGAGCATCCCGATGAGGTGACGGATGCGCATGGCCTCGTCGTCACCGTCAATCCGAACAACCCGGACGGCCGTCTTTTCCCGCGTGATGGGCTGCTCGATCTGCATAACCGCGTCTGCGCGACGGGCGGCCTGCTCGTCGTCGACGAGGCGTTCGGCGACATGCGCCCGGAAAACTGCATCGCGCCGCTTGCCGGCGATGTCAGGCCGGGCCTCCTGGTCTTCCGCTCCTTCGGCAAGTTTTTCGGCCTTGCCGGCCTGCGGCTCGGCTTCGTGATCGGCGAGACGGCCGTGCTGGACCGCATCGAGGACGGCCTCGGCCCCTGGGCCGTCTCCGGCCCGGCCCTGACCATCGCCGCGGCGCTGATGGCTTCCGATACATCGGGCATCCGCCGCGATATCGAGCGGCGCAAGGCCGCGCTCGGTGCGGTGCTCGCGGGGGCGGGCCTTAAGGTCGTCGGCGGAACCGGCCTGTTCTCGCTGGTCGATCATGCGGATGCCCCGGCCATTCACGAGGGGCTTTGCCGCCATCATGTTCTCGTGCGGCCTTTCGACTACAATCCGCGCTGGCTGCGTTTCGGCCTTGCGCCGGATACCGCGGCGGATGCCCGGCTCGCGGCGGCGCTCGCGGCGGCGCTCGCGGCGGTGACGCGATGAGCGGGACGCTTTTCATCCTCTTCCTCGCGCTCGTGCTGGATCGCCTCGTCGGCGATCCCGATGCGCTGTGGCGGCGCGTGCCGCATCCGGTCGTGCTGTTCGGCCGGGCGATCGGCCTGATGGACAGGCTCTTCAACGGGAGACGCCTGTCCGCCGAGACCCGGCGGTTCAACGGCGCGGCGGGCATCGCCGCGCTGCTGGCCGCCAGCGTCTTCCTCGGCTTCTTCCTGCACCGGCTCCTCGAAACGCTGGGACTGTTCGGCGCGGCCGTCGAGGTCGCCGTCGTGGCCGTCTTCCTCGCCCAGAAGAGCCTGCACGATCATGTGCGCGCCGTCTCCGCCGGCCTGCGCGCGGGCGGCATCGAGGGCGGGCGGCGGGCGGTGTCGATGATCGTCGGCCGCGATCCGGCGACGCTGGACGAGCCGGCCGTCTGCCGCGCCGGCATCGAGAGCCTCGCGGAGAATTTCTCCGACGGCGTCGTCGCGCCGGCCTTGTACTATGCGCTGTTCGGCCTGCCGGGCCTCTTCGCCTACAAGATGCTGAACACGGCCGATTCGATGATCGGCCACAAAAACGAGAAATACCGCGAATTCGGCTGGGCCTCCGCCCGGCTCGACGACCTCGCCAACTGGCCGGCCGCGCGGCTTTCCGTCCTCTTCATCGCCGCCGGGGCCTGGGCGGCGAAGGGCAGGGCGGCGGCGCGGGCGGCGGTCGGCGCGGCGCTGCGCGACGCCGGCCTCCACCGCTCGCCGAATTCCGGCTGGCCGGAGGCGGCGATGGCCGGCGCGCTCGGCATCGGCCTTGCCGGCCCGCGCATCTATGGCGGCGCGCGCGTCGACGAGCCGATGATGAACGCCAGCGGCCGCACCGCCGTCACCGCCGCCGATATCGACCTTTCCCTCCGCATCTTCCTTGCGGCCTGCGCCGCGCTGGCCGGGACCGTCCTTATCCTGGCGTTGCCTGCCGCTCTGCTCTGAGCGATCACTAAAATTTTACGTCTTAACTTCGTTTTCTTTTCGCCGCCTCCGTCAATATTGCGGAAGGCTGAAACGTCTATAATCTGTCTTACCGTGAGACATGGCGGAAAAGCCAAGCACGATCGAATAGAGGGGAAGTCATGCGTGGATTGTTTGCGACCGCAGTCGCATTCCTTCTTGTACTGTTCCAGGCGGAAACTGCACTTTCGGCCAACCTGACCGCCCGGATCAGCCTTTCTTCACAAACCATGGTGGTTACTCAGAACGGTGTCGTGAAACATCGCTGGCGCGTCTCGACGGGCCGCAAGGGTTTCGGCACTCCGACGGGAAACTGGTCGGCGAAATGGGCCTCGCGCAACCATCGCTCGCGCAAATACGACAATGCGCCGATGCCCTATGCGATCTTCTTCAAGGGAGGCTATGCGGTGCATGCGACCTTCGACACCAAGCGGCTCGGCCGCCCGGCGTCGCATGGCTGCGTGCGGCTGTCGCCGAGCAATGCGGCGACCTTCTACCAGCTCGCCAACAGCCACGGGCTGTCCAACACGCAGATCGTCATCACGCGCTGATCAGTCGTTGCCCGCGTAGCGCATCAGCCGGTCCATGTCGGGAACGGTGACGTGGCGGTTGTTCTCGATGCGGATGACGTTCTCCTTGCGCAGCTTGGTGAACTGCCGGCTGACGGTCTCGATCGTTAGGCCGAGGAAATCGGCGATGTCGGCGCGCGACAGCGGCAGGTCGAAGGAGGAGGCGTCGACGCTCTCGGGGTCGATATGGGTGGCGATGAGGTAGAGGAAGCTGGCGACCTTCTCCTGCGCCGTCTTGCGGCCGAGCGTCAGCATCCAGTCGCGCGCCTCGTCCAGCTCCTTCAGCGCCTGGCGGTGCAGCTTGTGCTCCAGCTCGGGCGTCCTCTTGACGAGGCGGTCGAGCACGTTGCGCGGGAAATTGCAGACCTCGCTCTCCGTCGCAGCCTCGGCGGTGATCGCGCTCTCCTCGATGAAGGGCCGGCCGAGGAAGTCGGGGGCGAACTGCAGGCCGACGATCTGCTGGCGGCCGTCCGCCATCACCTTGGTCAGCTTCACGACGCCGCGCATGATGTTGGAATAGTTGACGACCGCCTCGCCCTGGCCGATCACCTCGGCCCCGGTCTCCAGCCGGTGGCGGGAGGAGTGCTTGTTGAGCTCGGTCAGTTGCTCGGCCGTCAGCGCGCCGCAAACGCCGCCGTGGCGCGCCTCGCAGGCACGGCAGACGAGCGGGATATCGGAGTTATGGATATCTTGGCGGCGAACTTCCATATCGGCTTTCCCTTTCGCCTGGCGGCTCACGGTGCAACGATGCCGTGCTATCGCAGGTAAGCATGAACATAAAGCGTGTCGCCTCGCGGCAAAATAGCGCTTCCTGACTATTGTCAAATCCTAGCGCAGTCCCTTTGGCTTTCACTTGATCAAAATCAAATGCCGGAGACTGTTTCGGGGTTATTTCCTCACCTGAAGGAGAAACCCATGCAGGACGCCCTCGTAGAACGCCTTTCTTCCCCGGTTCCGCGCTATACAAGCTATCCGACCGCGCCGCACTTCGACGAAAGTATCGGTCCGGACGCCTATGCGGAATGGCTGGGACGGCTGGGGACGGCGAATCGCCTGTCGCTCTATGCGCATATCCCCTATTGCGACCGGCTCTGCTGGTTCTGCGCCTGCCACACCAAGCAGACGCTGCGCTACGAGCCCGTGGAGGCCTATCTCAAGGGCCTGCACGCGGAAATAGCGGCCGTCGGCGCGCGCGTCTTCCGGGAGGCGCCCGTCACGGCGCTGCATTTCGGCGGCGGCTCGCCGACCCTGTTGCGGCCGGACGACATGCGGGCGCTGAAGGCCTGTCTTGCCCGCAACTTCACCTTCTCGCCCGATGCGGAGATCTCGGTGGAGATGGACCCGAACGATCTCGACGACGCGCGGCACGACGCGCTGGCCGAGATCGGCATGACGCGCGCCAGCCTCGGCATCCAGGATTTCGACCCGAAGGTGCAGAAGGCGATCAACCGCATCCAGACCTTCGAGCAGACGCGCGGCGTGGTGGAGGCGGCGCGGCAAAGGGGCGTGCGCTCGGTGAACTGCGATATCCTCTACGGCCTGCCGCACCAGACGATGGAGACGCTGGCCGAGACGGTGCGCGCGGTCATCTCGCTTTCGCCCGACCGCATCGCGCTCTTCGGCTATGCCCATGTGCCGTGGATGAAGAAGCACCAGACGATGATCGACGAGGCCGCCTTGCCCGGCGTCGTCGCGCGCTTCGAGCAGATGGCGATGGCGGCGGAGATGCTTGTCGCCGCCGGCTACGAGGCGATCGGCATCGACCATTTCGCCCTGCCGGCAGACCGTCTCGCCGTCGCCGCGCGGAACGGCACGCTGCGCCGCAACTTCCAGGGCTATACCGACGACCAGGCCGATGCCCTGATCGGCCTCGGCGCGTCGGCCATCGGGCAGTTGCCGGAGGGCTATTTCCAGAACATGCCGGCGACGGGGGAATATCTGCGCCGGGTGGAGGAGGGCGGCGTCGCCGTCGTGCGCGGCTATGCGCTGACCGACGAGGACCGCGCCCGCGCCTATGTGATCGAGCGGGTGATGTGCGATTTCGGCTTCTCCTTCGCCGAGCTTGCCGCCCGCCATCCGGCCTTCGCGCCGGCGATCCGCGCCGAGGCCCGGGGCTTTGCCGCCGCCGACCGGGACGGCCTCAGCCGGATCGAGGGCGAGCAATTCGTGCTGACGGAGACCGGCCGACCCTTCGCGCGCACGGTCGCCGCGGTCTTCGACGCGCATCTCGCCAGCGGGCGCGGACGGCATTCCGTCGCGGTCTGACGGCGGGTTGCGGGCATGTTCTTTGCGCAACACAGGCGCGCCGATCATGCTGGGCCCTCATCAAGGGCATTGGCAATCGCATCGGATTTCCATATAGGATCGCCCAACTATAGATTCATGAGGTATGGGCGTGACTGCTACATTCGACAAGGTTGCCGACATCATTGCTGAAACGAGCG
>JBDHSZ010000103.1:0-13059 GCA_039812945.1 Shinella sp. | reverse complement strand
TCGCGCCTTTGCCGGAGAACCTGCCGGAAGGGCGCCTTGCCATCGCCGACATGGCCAATGCCTTCGGCGTCACCCACCGCACGCTGCATTTCTATGAGGAGAAGGGCCTGCTGACGGCAGCCCGCGTCGGCCCCATGCGGGTCTACGGCCCGCAGGAAATACAGCAGATGGCCGTGGTCAACACCTGTCGCGAGACGGGAATGCCCGTCGCCGTGATCCAGGAACTTCTGGAGCGGCTCGCCGTAGCCGCAAGCCAGGAAGAAGCCGACGGCATCTTCCGCACGGTGATGACGGCCCGCAAGCGCGAGCTCGCCGCCCAGCAATCGACGATCCGCCGGCAGATGCAGCAGATCAACGAATTGCTGGACTTCACCGCCGGCCACGACGCCGAGACCAACGACAACACGCCGCGGACCAGCCTGACGCCGGCGGAGCTGCGCTGCCTCGCCCTGATGGCGGAAGGCTACCCGACCAGCCGGATCGCCCGCGCGCTCGAGGTCGAGCCCGGCGAGGTGCAGGTGATGGAGAAGAGCATCATCACGAAGTTCAACAGCAACAACCGCTTCCAGGCCGTCGCCAAGGCGGTCATGCTCGGCATCGTCGGCCACTGAGGCCGGCGGCTCGGACCGCTCACCGCACGACGGTGAGCGTCTCCGCGGCGCGGGTGATGGCCGTGTAGAGCCAGCGTTCGCGCGTGTCGCGGAAGGCGAAGCTCTCGTCGAACAGCACGACATTGTTCCATTGCGAGCCCTGCGCCTTGTGCACGGTCAGCGCATAGCCGAAGTCGAACTCGTCATAGCGCTTGCGCGTCGACCACGGGATCTCCTCCTCGACATTCTCGAAGGCCGCCTTCAGCAGCTTGATCTTGGCCGCGCCGCGATCCATGTCGTCGTCTTCCGGCCGGATCATCAGGTTGATGCCCGGCTTCACCGTCTCCTTGGACGAGCTCATCACCTGCCAGAGCGAGCCGTTGAGCAGCCCCTTGGCCGGGTCGTTGCGCAGGCACACCAGCTTGTCGCCGGATTGCGGATACTCCGTCGTGAAGCCCTTCAACTCGCGAAGGCGCTGGTTGTAGCGCCGGCGCGTCCGGTTGGTGCCGACCAGCACCTGGTCGGCCTCGAGCACCAGCGACTGGTCGACCTCGCTGCGGCCGATGACCCGCGCCGCGCCGTAGTCGCCATAGGCGATGTCTTTGCCCTCGCGCACCTGCATGGCGAGCTGGATGATCGGATTGTCGCGCGCCTGCCGGTGGATTTCGGTCAGGAGGTAGTCCGGCTCCTGATTGGTGAAATAGCCGCCGCCGGAAACGGGCGGAAGCTGGCCGGGATCGCCGAGCACGAGGATCGGCGTGCCGAAGCTCATCAGGTCGCGGCCGAGCGCCTCGTCGACCATCGAGCATTCGTCGATGACGACCAGCGCCGCCTTGGCGACCGGGCTCTGGCGGTTGATCGAGAACATCGGCGAGATCGAGGTCTTGCCCGTCTCCTCGTCCGCCACCTCCTCCTCGCCGCGCGGGCGGTAGATCAGCGAATGGATGGTCCTGGCGTTGCGCGCGCCCTTGGAGCGCAGCACCTGCGCCGCCTTGCCGGTGAAGGCGGCGAACAGCACCTCGCCGTCGACATGCTCGGCGAAATAGCGCGCAAGCGTCGTCTTGCCGGTGCCGGCATAGCCGAACAGCCGGAACAGCGGCTGCCGGCCGTCCTTCAGCCAGCGCGAGACGGCCTTCAGCGCTTCATCCTGTTGAGGTGCGAATTCCATAGCCGGACTTGGCAGGATTCGCGGCCGCGAAGCAAGCGCGAAGAAATCGCCTGCCCCCTGATTTGGCCCTGTTCGCCGGCGGCGCGCCGCGCTATGCAGGACGCAATTGCCGGAGCGACGATTTGCCCCCCGCCCCTCATAGCCCGAACGACAGGACGCCCCCGCCGACCGGCCTTGGAAAATGGCCGGCGCCGTTGCAATGGTACCTCGTCGGCCTTCTATCGGTCGCGACCACCCTGCCGCTCGAAATCGCCGGCTTTCCGGCGGCCCTCCTCATGGGGCCGATGCTCGCCGGCATCCTCGCCGCGCTCGCCGGCAGCTCGATCCGCCTGCCGCGCCTGTTCTTCTTCGTCGTGCAGGTCGTGCTGGCGCTGATGATCGCGACCATGGTGTCGGAGGATTTCGTCGGCACCTTCGCCCGCAACTGGCTGCTGATGCTCCTCGTCGTGCTCTCCGTCATCGGCATGAGCACGCTTTGCGGCTGGCTGATCGCCCGCAGCGGCATCCTGCCCGGCACCACGGCGATCTGGGGCTCCTCCGCCGGCGCGGCCTCCACCATGCTGATGATGGCGGAAGCCTATGGCGCCGATGCCCGCCTCGTCGCCTTCATGCAATATCTGCGCGTCGTCTTCGTGGCGAGCCTCGCCACGCTCGTCGCCCATTTCGGCGGGCATGACGGCGCGGCGCTGCCGCCGCATGCCTGGTTCGAGCCGGTGCCGCTGCCGCCGCTCGTCGCCATGCTCGCCATCGGCATCCTCGCCGGCCTTGCCGGCCAAAGGCTGCGCGTCCCCGCCGGCGCCTTCCTCGTGCCCTTCGCCCTCGCCTCGCTGCTCAATTCCTCCGGCACGGTGACGATCGCGCTGCCGCAATGGCTGCTCGCCGCCGCCTTCACCCTGCTCGGCTGGAACATCGGCCTCGGCTTCACCCGCACGATCCTCTCGCATGCGCGCCGCGCGCTGCTGCCGACGGTCGCCTCGATCGTCGCGCTGATCGGCTTTTCCGGCCTGCTCGCCGGCCTTCTGATCCTGCTGCTCGGCGTCGATCCGCTGACGGCCTATCTGGCGACCAGCCCCGGCGGGCTCGATTCCATCGCCGTCATCGCCGCCTCCGCTCAGGTAGATGTCGCCTTCGTCATGACGCTGCAGACGGCGCGGCTGATCCTCGTGACCCTCATCGGCCCGTGGCTCGCCCGCTTCGTCGCGGACCGCGCCTAATCCGGCGCGTTTTCGAGGAGGATGGGCCGGCCGTGCGGCGTCGCCTCGGCGGCGCGGGCCCAGCGGCGCGTGAGCGCCGCCTGCTCGGCCTCGCTCGCCACGCCCCGCGCGCTGAGCAGCCCCGACAGGGCCGCGACCCAGCAATCGAAATAGTCCGCGCCGTCGGCGGCCCGGCCGGGCCGGTGCACCTCGCGCGACAGTGCGGCCGCCCATTCGGCCCAGGTGAAGACGCCCCGCTCGTGAAGACGCACCGTCATGGCGAAGGCCTGCGCCTGCCAGGGCTCGGCGAAGACCGGATCGCCCTCGGCGGATATCGGCAGGCCGGGCGAATCGGCAAGCGTCTCACAGCGGCTCAAGATAGCTCTCCCAGGCGTCGATCGACACCGTCAGCCCCGGCTCGCTCCCCGCGCCCCAGATCTCCGCCCCGTCAAAGACGACGGTATAGAGCCATTGCGGGTTCTCGCCCCGGCCATGCGCATTGTCGTCCGGGAAGACGAAGGCGCCCTGCACCGTCTCGACCACGCCGGCCTTGTCGCGGGCATAGCGCGGCAGGCGCGTATGCGTCGCCGGGTTGAAGTTGCGGGTGCGGATGCGGTCGCCGGCGGAAAAGCGCGGCGCGGCGTCGAGCGGCCGGTCGCACGGCCCGCCCCTGGCGAGCACCGCCGGCACCATGTCGGCCGTAAGAACGCGCTTCGGCTCCGCGCCCTTCTCCAGCATCCGGCGCTCCGCCAGTTCCCCGGCGCTGACGAAGCCGTGGCGCTGGAGCAGGGTTTCGAGCGCGCGGATCCAGATCTCGTAATAGCTCGCCCCGAGATAGGTGGCGGGCGGGATGTTTTCCCGCGCATGGCGGCTCTCGTCGATGTTCCACGCGCCGAACGCGCCGCAGGACAGCGTCACGCCGAGCGCCCGCTTCTCCCATTCGGCATGGAAGATCGGCTCGTCCGCCTCCGGCGCGACCGGGCCGAAACCGTGCTGCCCGCCGAGATCGTGCGGCCCGTTCATGGCCGCGCCTCCGGCGCGCGCGCAAGCCCGGTGCCGATCATGGCGTCGCGCGTCACGAGATCGGCCAGCGCCTCCTGGTCGAGCCCTTCCGTGCCCGCCGGCCGCTCCGGCACCACGAGATAGCGCAGCTCCGCCGTCGAATCCCAGACGCGGACCTTCCTGTCCGCCGGCAGCGTCACGCCGAATTCCTGGAGCACGCCGCGCGGGTCCATCACCGCGCGGGAACGGTAGGCCGGCGCCTTGTACCAGACGGGCGGCAGTCCGAGCACGGACCAGGGATAGCAGGAGCAGAGCGTGCAGACGACGAGATTGTGCGTCTCACCGTCGTTGAACACCGCCCGCATATGCTCGCCCTGCCGGCCGGTATAGCCGAGGCTGGCGATGGCGGCCGTCGCGTCCCGTTTCAGCCATTCGGCGAAATCGGGCTCCGCCCAGGCCTTGGCGACGACGCGCGCGCCGTTGCGCGGGCCGACCTTCGTCTCGTAGGTCTCGACGATGGCGTCGATGGCCTTCGGGTCGATCAGCCCCTTTTCCGTGAGGATGGTCTCGAGCGCGCGCACGCGCGCCTCCATCGGCGAGAAATGGTTGTCGTGATGATGGTGGTCGTCGTGGTCGTGATCGTGCGACACGGCAGTTCCTTTGATCTTGCGCCGTCAGCGCAGCATCGGCCAGAGGCTTGCGACAAGCAAGAGCGCCATGGTGATATTGAACCATTTCAGCCGCACCGGATCGGCCAGCCACTGGCGCAGCGCCGAGCCGAAGCCGGCCCAGGTGGAGACGCTCGGGAAATTGACGATGGCGAAGGCGAGGCCGACGATCAGCACGCTCATCGCGTAATTGGCCGAATTGGTATAGGTCGCCATGGCGGAAACGGCCATGACCCAGGCCTTCGGGTTCACCCACTGGAAGGCGGCGGCCTCCAGGAAGCTCATCGGCCGCGTGCCGGAATTGCCCTCCCCGAGGCTGCGCGACGTGCCGATCTTCCAGGCGATCCAGACGAGATAGGCCCCGCCGGCGAATTTCAGCACCGTATAGACCAGCGGCACCGCGGCCAGCAGCGCGCCGAGGCCGAAGCCGACGGCGAGCAGCAGCACGAGGAAGCCGACGCCGATGCCGATCATGTGCGGGATGGTGCGCACGAAGCCGAAATTCACGCCCGAGGCGAAGAGCATCATGTTGTTGGGGCCGGGCGTGATGGAGGTGGTGAAGGCGAAGACGATCAGCGCCAGAAAGATTTCGATCTGCATGGAAGTGTCTTTTATCCGGATTGCTTTTTTCGATTGATAGCCCATCTCTTGGCGACGACCAGCCAATTCTTGTCATGCGGACAATTCCGATTCGTGATGAATGGCGCATTCGACGGAGGACGGCATGAAAGTGGAACTACCGGCAGTCACCCTTCCCGGCGGACGGCAGGTGCCGGCGCTCGGGCTCGGCACCTGGCACATGGGCGAAGGCCATGCCTCGCCGGACGAGGAGGCCGCAAGCCTCAGGACCGGGCTCGACCTCGGCATGACGGTGATCGACACCGCCGAGATGTATGCCGACGGCGGCGCGGAGGACGTGGTGGGCGAGGCGATACGCGGCCGGCGCGACGAGGTCTTCCTCGTCAGCAAGGTGCTGCCCTGGAACGCCAGCCGCGCCGGCACGGTCGCCGCCTGCGAGGCGAGCCTGAAGCGGCTCGGCACCGATCATATCGAGCTCTATCTCCTGCACTGGCGCGGCCGCTACCCGCTGGCGGAGACCGTCGAGGCCTTCGAGGCCCTGAAGGCCGAGGGCAAGATCGGCGCCTGGGGCGTCTCGAATTTCGACGAGCCCGACATGAAGGAGCTGCTCGGCGCGGCCGAGCCGTCGCGCCCGTCCGCCAACCAGGTGCTCTACAACCTCGCCCGGCGCGGCATCGAATACGATCTCTTGCGCTGGAGCCAGGTGCAGGGCATCCCGCTCATGGCCTATTCGCCGCTCGACGAGGGCCGGCTGGTCGGCCATCCCGTGCTGGAGGAGATCGGCCGCATCCACGATGCGAGCAGCGCGCAGATCGCCCTCGCCTTCCTGCTCACCAAGGCCGGCGTCATCGCCATCCCGAAATCCGGCTCGCCGGAGCGCGTGCGCGAGAACTTCCGCGCCGGCGAGATCCGCCTCACCTCGGAGGACCTGCGCCTCCTCGACGAGGCCTTCCCGCCGCCGACCCGCAAGCGGCCGCTAGAGATGATCTGAAATGAAAAGGGCTTTCCGCGACACGGAAAGCCCTTCGACTTTAGAGCCGCCTATTGACCCCTTACATCCCCTGCGCGCCGCGGTTCATCGCGGCGATGCCGGTGCGGCAGACCTCGACGAGGCCGAGCGGCTGCATGATCGCCACGAACTGGTCGATCTTCGAGGATTTCCCGGTGATCTCCAGGATGAAATGCTCGGTCGTCGCATCCACCACCTTGGCGTGGAAGGCGTCGGCGAGGCGCAGCGTCTCCTGGCGCATGTCGCCGTCACCGACGACCTTGACGAGCGCGACTTCCCGCTCGATCGGCCGCTCCTGCCCGAGGATCTTCGCCCGCACGGTGAGATCGACGACCCGGTGCACCGGCACGATGCGCTCGAGCTGCGACTTGATCTGCTCCAGCACGCTCGGCGTGCCGCGCGTGACGATGGTGATGCGCGAAAGATGCGCCTCGTGCTCGGTCTCGGAAACCGTCAGGCTCTCGATATTGTAGCCCCGACCGGAGAACAGGCCGATGACCCGGGCAAGGACGCCCGGCTCGTTGTCGACCAGCACGGAGAGCGTATGGCTCTCCGCGACCTGGGTTTCCTTGGCGATGAAATAGGCGGAGCCCGTGGGCTGAAGGTGTGCGTTCATGGGTTCTCTACCTTTATCAAACGAGCTGGCGGCCCTTGGCGTCGATCGCGTTGGCGACCGCTTCGTCCGTGGCCTCGTCGGGCAGCAGCATTTCGTTATGCGCCTTGCCCGAGGGGATCATGGGGAAGCAGTTCGTGAGATTCGCCACGCGGCAGTCGAAGATCACCGGGCGCTTGACGTCGATCATCTCCTGGATGGCCGCGTCGAGGTCGCCCGGCTTGTCGCAGGCGATGCCGACGCCGCCATAGGCTTCCGCCAGCTTGACGAAATCGGGCATGGCCTCCGTATAGGAGTTCGACAGGCGGTTGCCGTGCAGCAATTGCTGCCACTGGCGCACCATGCCCATATACTGGTTGTTCAGGATGAAGATCTTGACCGGCAGGTTATACTGGACGGCACAGCTCATCTCCTGGATGCACATCTGGATCGAGGCGTCGCCGGCAATGTCGATGACCAGGCTGTCGCGATGCGCGACCTGCACGCCGATCGCCGCCGGGAAACCGTAGCCCATCGTGCCGAGGCCGCCCGAGGTCATCCAGCGGTTCGGCTGCTCGAAGCCGTAGAACTGCGCCGCCCACATCTGGTGCTGGCCGACTTCCGTCGTGATGTAGGTGTCGCGGTCCTTGGTCAGCTCGTAGAGCCGCTGGAGCGCGTATTGCGGCATGATGACGTCGTTGCTCGGCGTATAGGCGAAGGAGTTTCTCGCGCGCCAGCGGGCAATCGAGGCCCACCAGTCGGCCTGGACCGCCTTGTCGTAATCCTTCGCACCGGCCCGCCACTGGCGGACCATGTCCTCCAGCACATTGCCGACATCGCCGAGGATCGGCACGTCGACGCGGACGTTCTTGTTGAACGACGACGGGTCGATGTCGATATGGATCTTCTTGGAGTTCGGCGAGAAGGCGTTGAGGCGGCCGGTGATGCGGTCGTCGAAGCGCGCGCCGATGCAGACCATGACGTCGCAATCGTGCATCGCCATGTTCGCCTCGTAGGAGCCGTGCATGCCCAGCATGCCCAGCCAGTTCTTGCCGGAGGCCGGATAGGCGCCGAGGCCCATCAGCGTCGAGGTGATCGGGAAGCCGGTGATCTCGACCAGCTCGCGCAGGAGGCGCGAGGCTTCCGGGCCGGAATTCACGACGCCGCCGCCGGAATAGATGATCGGCCGGCGGGCGGATTTCATCAGGCTGACGGCCGCCGCGATCTGGCTGGCGTCGCCCTGGACCTTCGGCTGGTAGCTCTTCTGGATCGGCGCGGCCGACGGCGGCGTATAGGTGCCGGTCGCGAACTGGACGTCCTTCGGGATATCGACGACGACCGGACCCGGACGGCCGGACTGGGCGACGCGGAACGCCTCATGGATGATGCGGGCCAGCTCGTTGACGTCCTTGACCAGCCAGTTGTGCTTGGTGCAGGGGCGCGTGATGCCGACCGTGTCGCATTCCTGGAAGGCGTCGGAGCCGATGAGCGTGGTCGGGACCTGGCCGGTGAGACAGACGAGCGGGATGGAATCCATCAGCGCGTCCTGCAGCGGCGTCACCGCATTGGTCGCGCCGGGGCCGGAGGTGACGAGCATGACGCCGACCTTGCCGGTGGAGCGGGCATAGCCCTCGGCCATGTGGCCGGCGCCCTGCTCGTGACGGACGAGGATGTGCTCGATATCGTCCTGCTGAAAGATCTCGTCATAGATCGGCAGGACGGCGCCGCCCGGATAGCCGAAGATATGTTCGACGCCATTGTCCTTCAGGGCCTGCAAGACAATCTCGGCGCCCGTCATCTGGTTTTCTGTTCCGCTCATCGGATATCCGTCCGTCTCTTTTCGTATTTCGGGTGATTATCGAATTTCTGGGCATAAAAAAAGGCCCCTTGGAGGAGCCTGCTTACCGCGCATGGGTGCTTTCGCCGGGTGGTCACACCACCCTGCCCATGCGCGTTCCCACCACAAGAATGATCGAGGTCAGATTTTTCATGGGGCGGATTGTTAGACACAAAGGCGGGGCGCGTCAACGCTTTTCCCGCTGTTTCGAAACGGCACGGATCCGGCGGGCGCCGCAAGGCCGCCGCGCAACCAGAAACGTCTTATTAAGCGGCATCCGATAAGATCGGGGTTGATGGCAAGGAGTGCCGTGTTTGCTCAACAACGATCTTCAGACCTCCATGGTCGCCGGCGAGCAGGAACGCCGTGACGAGATGGCGCCGGGAAACCGCCTGCTCGGCCGCGTCGTCGCCTGCAACGGCTCGCACGCCACCATCAGCGCCCTCGCCGAAGGCGGCGAGACGGCGCTCACGGAACTGTGGGCCGTCGGCCGCCTCATCTCCATATCGGTCGGCCGCAACCGCGTCGTCGCCCTCGCCTATTCCATGTCCACCGACCAGCAGAACTGGGCGGAAAACAGCGACACCCTGTTCCGCATCGAGGTCGAGCTCCTGGGCGAGGTGCATGTCAGCGCGGACGGGCGCGAGGAATTCTCCGCCGGCATCACCGAATATCCCTATCTCGGCGCCATCGCCCACCGCATCCGCGCCTCAGACCTTGCCAAGGTCTACGACACCGGCAAGAACGACGTCTGCACGATCGGCAAGCTGACGCAGGACGAGAACCTCGACGCGACGATCCACGTGCCCTCCATGCTGGAGAAGCACTTCGCCATCGTCGGCACGACCGGCGTCGGCAAGTCCACCTCGGTGACGCTGCTGCTGCACAAGGCGATCCAGTCCGATCCCAAGCTGCGCGTGCTGATCCTCGACCCGCACAACGAATTCGCCGCCGCCTTCGGCGACCTCGCCCTCACCATCGACACGGACACGCTGGACCTGCCCTTCTGGCTGTTCAAGCTGGAGGAATTCGCCGAAGTGGTCTTCCGCGGCCGCCCGCCGGTGCCGGAAGAGATGGACATCCTGCGCGACCTCATCCCGGAGGCCAAGCGCGCCTTCCGCGGCTCCAACGAGCACGGCCTGCGCCGCACCAGCGAGAAGAGCTCGATCACCTCGGACACGCCCGTGCCCTTCCGCATCGCCGACCTGCTGGCGCTCGTCGACGAGCGCATCGGCCGGCTCGAAGGCCGGGCGGAGAAGCCGCACCTGCGCTCGCTCAAGGTCAAGATCATGTCGGCGATCAACGACCCGCGCTATCATTTCATGTTCTCCTCGAACACCATCACCGACACGATCCTCGACACCATCGCCCGCATCTTCCGCATTCCGGGCGACGGCAAGCCGGTGACGACCTTCCAGCTCGCCGGCATCCCCTCGGAAGTCGTCAATTCCGTCGCCTCCGTGCTCTGCCGCATGGCCTTCGAGATCGGCCTGTGGAGCAACGGCGCCGTGCATATGCTGGTGGTCTGCGAGGAGGCGCACCGCTACGTGCCGGCCGATCAAAGGCTCGGCTTCGCGCCGACGCGCCAGGCCATCGCCCGCATCGCCAAGGAAGGCCGCAAATACGGCGTGTCGCTCGGCATCATCACCCAGCGCCCCGGCGAGCTCGACCCGACGATCCTCTCCCAGTGCTCGACGGTCTTCGCCATGCGCCTCGCCAACGAGCACGACCAGGAGATCATCCGCTCGGCGATCCCCAATTCCTCGTCCTCGACGACCAGCTTCATCTCCTCGATCGGCAACGGCGAGGCCATCGCCTTCGGCGAGGCCGTCGCGGTGCCCATGCGCATGCGCTTCGCGCGCGTCGAGACGAACCGCCTGCCGAAGGCCGGCGGGACGAGCGTCAAGCCGAGCGACGACACGCCGCAAAGCGTCGACCTGCGCTCCATCGTCACGCGCATGCGGGCGATCTCAGGCCCCGACATTTCCGGCTTCCAGAATTCCTATCTCACCGCGCAGGGCCCCGGCGCCGCGCTGCCGACCGGCTACGAGGACGCGCCCTACGAGGACGAGGAAGGCTATGTCGACACGATCCTCGACGCGCAGGCCGCCGCCCCGCCGCACGAGCCCTACCGGCCGGACATGCTGCCGGGCGCCGGCAGCGCCTACGAGCCGTCGCCGCAGGCGCGCTTCGAGGCGATCCGCCGCGAGCTCACCGAGCCGCAGCGCCCCGCCGCCGATCCCTATCGCCAGCCGGCCCGCCCAGCCTTCGGCGAGCAGCCCGAGCCGCGGCGCGAGGGCTCCATCCGCGAGCAGCTCCTCAAGAAGCCGCTCAGCAGCCTGATCCGGCGCTAGAGCATTTCCAGCCGAAGCGGAGTCGCTTCGGCGTCGGATAATGCGGAAAACAAGAGCCTGGCGCATTTCCAGCCGAAACCGCCGCGCGCTTCTGCCGGAATTGCTCAAGGATCGAGCCGCCGCCAGCTCTCGTCGAGCTGGTTGCGGAACCAGGTCATCTGCCGCTTGGCATATTGCCGGGTCGCGGCCGCGCCGCGCGCGATCACCTCGGCCTTGCTCATCTGACCCGCCAGCATGGCGGCGATCTGCGGCACGCCGATCGCCTTCATGACCGGCATGGCGGCAGGCAGCGACAGCGCCAGCAGCGCCTTCACCTCCTCCACCGCCCCCGTTTCCAGCATTACGGCGAAACGCCGGTCGATACGGGCCGCAAGCACCGCCCGGTCGGGCAGCACGACGATCTTCTCCGCCCGGTCCGGCGATATGACCGCCGGACCCGCCGCCGCCTGGAAGGCCGAGATCGACCGCCCCGTCGCATCCAGCACTTCCAGCGCCCGCACGATGCGCTGCCCGTCGCCCGGCATGAGGCGTGCTGCCGTCTCCGCATCGCGCGCCAGAAGCTCGCGGTGCAGCGCCTCGCTCCCTTCCTCGGCCAGCCGGCCCCGCAGGCGCGCGCGCACGTCGGCCGGAATGGCCGGCATGTCCGACAGGCCGCCGGTCAGTGCGCGGAAATAAAGCCCCGTGCCGCCGACGAAGACCGGCAGCTTGCCCCGCCCGCGCAGCTCGGCGACCAAAGCCGCCGCCTCGCGCAGCCAGTCGCCGGTGGAATAGGCCGCGCCCGCCGGCACATGGCCGTACAGCCGATGCTCGATGCCGCCCATGTCCTGCGGCTGCGGGCGCGCCGTCAGGATATCCAGCGTGCCGTAGACCTGCATGCTGTCCGCATTGACCACGACGCCGTCATGCTCGGCCGCCAGCCGCACGGCGAGCGCGGACTTGCCGCTCGCCGTCGGGCCGGTTATCAGGATCGCGTCCTGCTTTCGATCAAGGTTTCTCATCATGGCTTTCGTTGCCACGCTTGTCGCCAATCCGTCAAATCCCGTCCTGACGCCCGCCGTCGCCGAGAAGGCCGCCGAGGCGGTCGGGGCCTCCGGCCTTTACTGGCTTGCAGACGGAATCGCCTGCGATATCGCGCTCCGCGACGACCGCGACCACGCCGCCGCCCACGACACGATCCTTGCCGTCATCGCCGGCGCGCCGATCGACCTTGCGGTGCAGGAGGCCGAGACGCGGCGCAGGAAGCTTTTGATCGCCGACATGGATTCGACGATGATCGGCCAGGAATGCATCGATGAACTCGCCGCCGAGGTCGGCCTCAAGGACAAGGTCGCCGCCATCACCGCCCGCGCCATGAACGGCGAGATCGCCTTCGAGCCGGCCCTGCGCGAGCGCGTCGCGCTGCTGAAGGGCCTGCCGGTCTCCGTCATCGACGAGGTTATCGAAAGCCGCATCACGCTGACGCCCGGCGGCCGGGAGCTGATCGCCACGATGAGGGCGAAAGGCTACCACACCGCCCTCATCTCCGGCGGCTTCACGGTCTTCACCAGCCGCATCGCCGCCGCCCTCGGCTTCGACGAGAACCGCGCCAACCTCCTCCTCGACGCCGACGGCAAGCTGACCGGCGAGGTCGCCGAGCCGATCCTCGGCAAGCAGGCCAAGGTGGACGCGCTGATGGAGATCTCCGAACGCCTCGGCATCTCGCCGGAGGAGGCGATGGCGGTCGGCGACGGCGCGAACGACCTCGGCATGCTGCAGCTTTCCGGCGCGGGCGTCGCGCTGCACGCCAAGCCGGCCGTCGCGGCGCAAGCGAAGATCCGCATCGACCACGGCGACCTCACCGCCCTCCTCTACCTGCAGGGCTACCGCAAGTCCGATTTCGTGACGGCGTTCTAAACGGGAAAAATCCTCATCCGGCCTGCCGCCACCTTCTCTCCGCAAGCGGCAGGGCAATTGCATATGGATGATACCTCGCGGCTTTCCCCTTCTCCCCTCGGGGAGAAGGTGCCGGCAGGCGGATGAGGGGGCCGCCGAAGGCAGGAAAAGTCGAACTTTCAGCCGGATCCCCCC
>JBDHSZ010000102.1:0-13270 GCA_039812945.1 Shinella sp. | reverse complement strand
CGCTTCGACGACGCGGTGGCGGAGCTGGAGCGCGCGGCGGAGCTCAAGGCCGGCGACCCGACGATCAACGACCATCTGGGCGACGCCTACTGGCGCGTCGGCCGCAAGCTGGAGGCCACCTTCCAGTGGAACCGCGCGCTCGGCCTCAAGCCGGAAGAGGCGGAGATCCCGAAGATCAAGCTGAAGGTGGCGAACGGCCTGCCGGACCTCAAGAAGACGGAGCCCGCCTCCGCCGAGGCCAAGGAGGACAAGCCGACCGAGAACACCTCGCCGGAAGGCAAGGCGGCCGCGGACCGCAAGTCCTGACCGAAGGTCGCCGCGCCGATGGCGTCCAGCGCTTTCGGCCCGCCGGGGAGATGATCCGTTTCATGAGAGGCGCCTTTTGCGGCTACCCCCCTCTGCCCTGCCGGGCATCTCCCCCTCAAGGGGGGAGATCGGCAGGTAGCCTGCACATTGCTCAATCAGCAACGCTGGATATAGGCGAAACGTCCCTCCATCCAATCTCCCCCCCTGAGGGGGAGATGCCCGGCAGGGCAGAGGGGGGTGAGCCACGGCCTCTTCCCCTCACGAGCGGATAGAAGGCCATGCCGCCCGACACCCTTTCCCCCTTCGCCCTCATCGAGCCGGCCCCCGCCAAGATCAACCTCGCGCTCGCCGTCACCGGCCGGCGCGAGGACGGCTACCACCTGCTCGACAGCCTCGTGACCTTCACCGCCTTCGGCGACCGCATCGGCCTCTCGCCGGCGGATGAGGACGGTTTCAGCCTTTCCGGCCGGTTCTCCGGCGCGCTCACCGCCGAGGGCGACAATCTCGTGACCCGCGCCCGCGACCGGCTGCGGGCTAAGCTGGCGGAAAGCGGCCAGGCCGCCCCGCCCGTGCATATCCATCTGGAGAAGAACCTGCCCGTCGCCTCCGGCATCGGCGGCGGCTCGGCGGACGCGGCCGCGACGCTGCGCGGCCTGCTGGCGCTGTGGCGGGCGGGGCTGCCGCAGGATGCGCTCGGCTCCCTCGCCCTTAGCCTTGGCGCCGACGTGCCGATGTGCCTTGCCGGCCGGCCGCTGATCGCCCGCGGTATCGGCGAGGAGATCACCCCGCTCGCCATGCCGGCCCTGCCGATGGTGCTCGCCAACCCCCTCGTCGGCGTCGCGACGCCCGCCGTCTTCAAGGCGCTCGCCGTCAAGGACAATCCGCCGCTCGCGCTCGACGCCGCGCCCGCCGACTGGCTCGACGCCATCGGCCGCCTGCGCAACGACCTGGAGCCGCCCGCCCGCGCGCTCTGCCCCGAGATCGCCGCCATGGCCGACGCCCTCGCCGCGACCGATCCGCCGGTCCTGCGCATGTCCGGTTCCGGCGCCACCTGCTTCGCGCTATACAGGAGCGAGGCGGCGGCGGAAGCGGCGGCGGCGTTTCTCGCCGGCAGGCATCCGCACTGGTTCTTCACCGCCACGCGGACCCTGGGAGCGAACGATGACGCGCATTGACGAGACGAGACCCTTCATTCCGGTCGGCATCGCCGTGCTGACCGTCTCGGACACGCGCACGCCGGAGACCGACCGCTCCGGCGACACGCTCGTCGCCCGCATCGAGGCGGCGGGCCATCGCCTCGCCGCCCGCGCCATCGTGGCGGACGACATCGCCGCGATCCGCGCCAGGGTGGAGGAATGGTCGCGCGACGCCGCCGTCGACGTGGTCATCACCACCGGCGGCACGGGCTTCACCGGGCGGGACGTGACGCCGGAAGCGCTGGAGCCGATCTTCGAGAAGCGCATGGACGGCTTTTCCGAGGTGTTCCACCGCCTCTCCTACGACAAGATCGGCACCTCCACCATCCAGTCGCGCGCGACCGGCGGCGTGCTCAACGCCACCTTCGTCTTCGTGCTGCCCGGCTCGCCGGGGGCCTGCAAGGACGCCTGGGACGGCATCCTGAAAGCCCAGCTCGACTATCGCCACATGCCCTGCAATTTCGTGGAGATCATGCCGCGCCTCGACGAGCACCTGAAGCGCGCGGCGGGCTAGGACATCTTCGCGCGCATCGCCGCGACCGCCCAGGCGGGCACGATCTCGGCGGCAAGCGCGCGCGGCCTGCCGCCCTTGGCGATCTCCGCGAGCGCCATGCCCCCGCGCGCCGCCGCAATGGCCTGCCGCTTGCTGACCAGATAGCCCCGCTCCAGCGGCGGCGCCCCGCGCCCGAAGCGCTGGAGGAACGGCCGCCGATAGCCGCGCGCGCCGGTAAAGCGCGCCGGGCCGGGATCGATCGCCACATGGTCGACGATCGCATCGACCCAGCCGGCCAGCGGCCGCGCGCCGGGCTCCAGCAGCAGCAGCCAGTCGCCCCGCGCGGAGCGCAGGACGTCGGCAAGGTCCCATTCCGTCAGGAAGCGGCAGCCGGCCGCGTCCGCCACCCTAGAGGAGCCGTCGCGCGAGCCGCGGTCGAGCACGACGACGTCGCGCACGATCCCCTCGACCGCGCCCGGCACGAGCGCGGACAGCGTCTGCGCCAGCTCCGCCTCGTTGTCCCGGCATTCCATGATGATCGTCAGCATCCCTCCCCATACCGCATCGCAGCATCGATTTCCACGGAGGATCGCCGGCATGGTGAATGCGCGGGGAAATTTGTTCTTGCATTGTTCTCATTTCGGCGATAGGAATATAGTCATTGAATCGGGGCGGCGCGGTCCGCCGGAGACAGCCATGAACGATATCGCCAGCCTCAGGCAGGGCGCGCTTGCGCCCGGCCACACGAAGGACGTTGCCGACGCGCTGATGGCGCAGACGGGCATGCGCATAGAGGTGGACCGGCGGCGCGGCCGCGGCGCCGGGCTGAATTTTTCCGGCCGGTTCGAGCCGCAGACGCGCGAGGAATTCGACGACGGCTGGCAGACGCTGGAGGAGCTTCCGCCCTTCCGCACCGAGGTGCAGGTGGAAAAGCCGCGCACCATCATCACCCGCAACGAATCGCCCGACATCCCCTTCGACCGCTCGATCAATCCTTATCGCGGCTGCGAGCATGGCTGCATCTATTGCTTCGCCCGGCCGACCCATGCCTTCATGGGGCTTTCCGCCGGCATCGATTTCGAGGCGCGGCTCTTCGCCAAGCCGGATGCGCCGCGGCTTCTGGAGCGCGAGCTCTCCCGGCCCGGCTACAAGCCGCGCGTCATCGCCATCGGCACCAATACCGATCCCTACCAGCCGATCGAGAAGGAATGGCGCATCATGCGGCAGATCCTCGAGGTGCTGGACAAGGCGAACCACCCGGTCTCCATCGTCACCAAGTCGGCGCTGGTCACGCGCGACATCGACATTCTTTCCCGCATGGCGGCGCGCGGCCTTGCCTGGGTCGGCATGTCCGTCACCACGCTCGACCGCAAGCTCGCCCGCAGCATGGAGCCGCGCGCCGCGACGCCGCCGCGCCGGCTGGAGGCGATCCGGGCCCTTTCCGACGCCGGCATCCCGACCGCCGTCATGATGGCGCCGATCATTCCCGGCCTCAACGACCACGAGATCGAGCGGGTGCTGGATTCGGGCAAGGCGGCGGGCGCGCGCGAGGCGAGCTACGTGCTGCTCCGCCTGCCGCTGGAGGTCAGCCCGCTCTTCCGCGACTGGCTGCTGCGCCATTACCCGGACCGCTACCGCCACGTCATGTCGCTGGTGCGCTCGATGCGCGGCGGCAAGGATTACGACGCCGAGTTCGGCAAGCGCATGAAGGGCGCCGGTCCCTATGCCTGGCAGATCGCCCGCCGCTTCGAGATGGCGTCGAAGCGGCTGGAGCTGACGCGCACCCGCCGCACGCTCGCCCTCGACCAGTTCGTCCCGCCCTCCGGCAGCGGCGTGCAGCTCTCGCTGCTGTGATTGCCGCAGCCACTCGCGACCCGGCCTATGGAGCGAGGCCATCGCCCGGCATCCCCTTCTCCCTCGCGGAGAAGGTGCCGGCAGGCGGATGAGGGGGCCGAGGCGGCCGGCCGGTGACGCTTTGCAACATGCCCGACCCGAGCCGGCTCCGGTTCGGGTCGGCAAGACCGCTTTCCGGCCCGCGCCATCCCCTGGGCGCACCGGACGCTCCTCCGACCCGCCGCATGCGTCGGAGGACTTGCAGGGAATCGGAGCGATGTGCATGGTCCCGCCATGGCCAAGCGCGCATCCTCCGATTCCCGCCTTCTTTTCGAGCTGCCCGAGGGGCCGGATTTCTCGATGGAAACCGCCGCCCGTCAGCGCGGCCTCTGGCCCGTGGCGGGCACCGACGAGGCCGGGCGCGGGCCGCTCGCCGGGCCCGTCGTCGCCGCGGCGGTGGTGCTCGATCCGGACGACATCCCGCCGGGCCTCAACGATTCCAAGCAGCTCAGCGCGCCAAAACGCGAGGCGCTGTTCGCGCTGATCATGCGCAGCGCCGTCGTCTCGGTCGCCTCCAGTTCCTCGCGCCGCATCGACGTCATCGATATCCGCAAGGCGAGCCTCGACGCCATGCGCCGCGCCGTGGCCGGGCTGGAGGTCGCCCCGAAGCTGGTGCTGACGGACGGCCGCGACGTGCCGCCGGGCCTTGCCTGCGAGGGCCGCGCGGTCATCAAGGGCGACGCCCTTTCCCTCTCCATCGCCGCCGCCTCCATCGTCGCCAAGGTCATGCGCGACCGCATGATGGCCCGCGCGGAAGCCACCTTCCCCGGCTACGGCTTCGCCGTCCACGCCGGCTACGCCACCGAAGCGCACCGCAAGGCCATCGAAGCCATCGGCCCCTGCCGCCTCCACCGCATGAGTTTTCGCCCGCTGCGACAGGATTAGCCTGTTCCCTTCGGAACAGCATCCGGCAGGGCGATGTGAGACCTTCAGATCACCGGATGAGAGAGGCTCATCCTTCAGAGATCAGGAGAGACCCATGCGCAAGTTCATCGTTTCCGCCGCCATCGCCGCCGTCGCCGCCATCTCCTTCGCCGCACCGTCTCAGGCCGGCTACTACAGCTACGGCTACAAGCCGCACTGCTTCGTCAAGAAGGTGAGCTCCTACGACTACTACGGCAATGTCGTCATCAAGCACGTCAAGGTCTGCAAGTAAGCACCGACCGCTGACCTCCCCGACATGGCCCGGATGTCCCCTGCATCCGGGCCTTTTGCCGGCCTGCCGTGGGGCGGGGTCATCGGCCACGCCCGCAAAACAAAAAGGCCGGAGCAAAGCTCCGGCCTTCTGCGAATGGTCCGGTGAAGAAACCTCAGTTGAGGCGGGCCTTCACCTCGCTGATCGCGTTGTCGAACAGCGACTTGCCGGTGGCGGCGTCGGCCTTGGAGGCGATGACCTTCTCGGCGGCGGCGACGGCGAGGTCGACGGCGGCGGCGCGCACGGCGTTGATCGCGTCGGCTTCCGCCTGCTTGATCTTCTGCTCGGAGAGCGCCGTGCGGCGGGTCACGTATTCCTCGGTCTTCTGCTTGGCCTCGGCGGTCAGGGCGCTGGCCTCACGCTCGGCGGCGGCGACGATGCTGGCGGCTTCCGCCTCGGCATCCTTGCGCTTGCGCTGGTACTCGGCGAGGAGGTGCTGGGCTTCCTCGCGCAGGCGCTTGGCTTCGGCCAGCTCGTTCTGGATCTTCTCGGCGCGGGCGTCGAGACCCTTGGCCATCATGCCCGGAACCTTGAGATAGGCGATGAGGGCCAGGAACAGGAGGAGGCCGACAAAGGCGTAGAATGTTGCGTCGAATTCCATCGAAACCTCCCTTACTCGCCCGCGGCCGACTTCACGGCCGAAGCGATCTCGGCCTTGCTGGCCTTGGCGCCGATGAGCTGCTCGACGACGGCCGCCGTGGTTTCCTCGGCGATCGCGCCGACATCGGCGAGCGCCTTGGCCTTGATCTCGGCGATGCGCGTCTCGGCGCCGGCGATCTTGTCCTGCAGCGAGGCTTCGATCTTGGCGCGCTCGGCGTCGGCACGGGCCTTGGCTTCGTCGCGGGCGGTCGAGGCGATCGCGTTGCCCTTGGCGCGGGCGGTCGCGAGGTCCTGCTCGTAGGAAGCGATCGCGGCGTCGGCTTCCGCCTTCAGGCGGGAGGCTTCGTCGAGGTCCTGCGCGATGCGGTCATGGCGCGTCTCGAGGATGCCGCCGATGCGCGGAATGACGACCTTCGACATGAGAAGGTAGAAGAGACCGAAGGTGATCGCCAGCCACAGGAGCTGCGATGCGAACGTGGTCTGATCGAATGGCGGGAAAACGCCGGAACCGGCTTCTTCGCCATGGGCAACACCCGTTTCGGTGTGCACTTCGCCGGCCGGCTGGGCCGCATGCGCATCCGCAGGGGTTTCCGCCTGGGCGATTTCGAAAGGGGTGGACTCGGCCGATGCCGGGGTCACGGACATGCTCACCTCCAGGGGGCACTCTCAGATATGTACGGAACGTACGATGGACCACGGCCCGAGGGGCCATGGTCCAGTCCTCGGCCGATATCAGACGGCGAAGAGGAGGAGGAGAGCGATGAGCAGCGAGAAGATGCCCAGAGCTTCCGTAACGGCGAAGCCGAATACGAGACGGCCGAACTGGCTGTCGGCGGCGGACGGGTTGCGAAGCGCGCCGGCCAGGTAGTTGCCGAAGATGTTGCCGAGGCCGAGAGCCGTGCCGGCGAGACCGAACGTGGCAAGACCTGCGCCGATGAACTTTGCTGCTTCCGCTTCCATGTTGAACTCCTTGAATGGGTTGTTGCGGCTTATGAGCGGCGCCCGAGGGCGCCGACGACTGTTTCCTTAGTGACCACCCGGATGCACGGCATCGTTGAGGTACATGCATGTCAGAACTGCGAAGACATAGGCCTGCAGGAACGACACGAGGAATTCGAGACCGGTCAGGGCGACGGTCATGAGAAGGGGCAGGATCGAGCCTGCGACACCGACGGCGCCGAGCGCGCTCAGCGAGGTGACGAAGCCGGCGAAGACCTTCAGCGTGATGTGACCCGCCAGCATGTTGGCGAAGAGACGGATCGAGAGGCTGATCGGACGCGAGAGGAACGAGATGACCTCGATCGAGACGACCAGCGGCAGGAGCGCGCCGGGCACGCCCGACGGCACGAAGAGCTTGAGGAAGCCGAAGCCGTGCTTGTAGAAGCCGTAGAAGACCACCGTGCCGATGACGAGCAGGGCAAGCGCGAAGGTGACGATGATCTGGCTGGTGACGGTGAAGAAATAGGGCACCATGCCGAGCAGGTTTGCCGTCAGCACGAACATGAAGAGCGAGAAGACGAACGGGAAGAACTTCATCCCGTGGCTGCCCGCCCCTTCCCGGAGCATCGAGGCGATGAACTCGTAGGACATTTCCGAGACCGACTGCATGCGGCTCGGAACGAGGCCGCGCTGGCCCGTGGTGAAATAGAGGAAGCCCGCGGCGGCCGCGACGGTGGCGACCATGAACAGCGAGGCGTTGGTGAACGAGAAATCGATGCCGCCGATCTCGATCGGAACAATCTTGTTGACCAGGAACTGATGGGTCGGATCGTTGGACACCGCTTATCTCTCTCGCTTGCCCGCCTTGCGGCGGAAGTCACCCACTATTCGAACCGCGCCGTCAGGCGCCGTCCTTCGTCTCGGTTTCGTCCCGCCCGCCGGCCTTGCCGGGCTCTCGCCCCGCCAGCCTGTCGACCGGGTGGGGCGACGCCACCATGCCGGCCGCGCGCATGACGTTCAGAACGCCGGCACAGAAGCCCAGGAGCAGAAGAACGATCATTCCCCAAGGCCCTGTACCCGCAAAATGGTCCAAAAGATAGCCCAGAAGCGCCCCGACGATGACGGCCGCGACGAACTCGCTCGAGAGCTTCATCGCCACCGCGTAGCCCTTGCGGCTCTCGGATGCGCGCTCCTCGGCGGCCTTCTCCGTCCCGTCGTCCCTGCGCCGTTCCGCGAGTTCCGCGTCCAGGCGCTTCAGCCGGTCTTCCAGACTTGTCTTCCGATCGTCGGACATGGCGTTTCCCCGTTCTCTCCCCGCGGCGCTTTCGCCCCATTGCGGACATATTGAAGGCTAGGATTCAAGCCATATCCGACCCCTTTCGAAGTCGGGCGCAACATAGTTTTAGGTGCCGGCATAGTCAAGGCATGGCGAAGCTTTGCGCGGCACCAAATATACCAAGCAAAATCAATAGATTATCGGGAACGGCACGTCGAGCGCGACTCTCTGTCCAGGGAATCGCGCGGGCTGCGGCACGGACTCACCGGCATGGCGCGGACCCGGGGCGTCAGCTCCAGCCGCCGCCATAGGTGCGGTAGAAGATGTGCTTGCCGATCTTGGCGACGCGCTTCATCGTGCGGCCCCATGGCGGGTTGACATAGGTCGCGTGGTAATGCGTGGCGGAGCCGACGTCGTCGAACCAGATCTTGCCGGCCGTGACGGCCATGGCGATCTCCTTGGCGGCCTTCCAGTGCCGGGGCGAGAGGATGAGGTCGGGAATGCGGTCGCAGGCAAACGAGAACTGGCAGCGATTGCGCCAGTTCTCGTTCTGATAGACGACGCCACAGATGGTCTTGGGATAGGCGGGGTTGCGCACCCGGTTGAGGATGACCTGGGCCACAGCGGCCTGGCCCTTCAACTCCTCGCCGCGCGCCTCGAAATAGATGCCTTCGGCAAGGCACTTCTGCTCCTTGGCGGTGAAGACCTCGGCCGGCAGCGCGGTGGCGGCCCAGGCGTGATCCTCCGGCGAGATCTCGGGGATGAAGCGGCCGGTCTCCTCCTTCGGCCTGAGGATCGAATCGAAGGGCGACTGGCGGGCGTAATCCGGCTCGACGCGCGCATAGGCGGTCGCCAGGATGTCGGCCTTGTCGTTGGTGACGAGGCTGGCGATCATCGGCGAGACGCCGGCATTCTCGTGCACCGGCTTCTTCTTGTAGAAGGCCGTGGCGATCTCGATCTCCTTGCCCCTTATGTCGGGGCGGGCGAAGGCCATGCGCTCGCCGCTGTCGAAGGCGGGCGAGAGGAGGGAGCTGGTGCGCTCGAGGATCGATCCGGCGGCAAAGCCCTTCGGCGGCGTGACGGGCAGGACGGCGACGATGCGGCCCTTCTTGTCGCGCCGGTTGATGCGGTCCTCGTCGGGGATCTCGCCCTCGCCCTTGCGCTCGCTGCGCAGCGCCGCCTTGACGCCGCCGGGAAGCTCCACCCCTGCCCCGCCTTCCACGCCGCCGGTGGTCATGGCGTCGGCGAAGGCGATCTCCACCTCATGCACGGAGCCGGCCGGCGAGCGGGTCAGCACCATGGTCTGGTTGCCGCCCTTGCGGTTGAGGCCGGCAAGATAGGTGGCAAGGTCCGTATGGGCCGATTGCGTGGGGAAAAGGGTGACGAGGCCGAGGCCGGCGACGAGGGGTATCCTCCATTCCCGCTTCAGATACGCGACGAAGCGGCTGACTTCTGCTTGACCGATGCTACGCTTACGCAACTGACTACTCCGCACCTTGGATGCGCGCGCAGGCCCTCGCGCCGGGAATGCCCGACGCGCCTTGCTGCCCGGATATGTTCGTATGGGAGCCGGCCGCGCCGAAGCACGGGCCCGAAGCGGCTCGTTGTCAGGGTAAAATGAAGCATTAACCTTGATGCTTGGTTAATGCGGCGAGCGGGAACGGGGGAGGTTCCCGCCTCCCCTTCACGTTTTCGTCAGATCACCACATGCGAGCCGAGCTCGACCACGCGGTTGGTCGGCAGGCGGAAATAGTCCGAGGGGTCGGTGGCGAGGTTGGCGAGCGCGATGAACAGGCGGTCCTGCCACATCGGCATGCCGGACTGCGCATCGGGCACCAGCTTGCGCCGGCCGAGATAGAACGAGGTCGACATGATGTCGAACTTGTGCCCCGCCTTGCGCATCAGGCCGAGTGCCTGGGAAACGTTCTGCGTCTCCATGAAGCCGAAGCGCAGCTCGATGCAGGAGAAGCGCTCGGAGATCTTCTCCACCGTGAAGCGCTCGGCCGGCACGACGCGCGGCTTGTTGGCGGTGCGCACCGTCAGGATGAAGTTCTGCTCGTGCAGCACGTGATTGTGCTTGATGTTGTGCAGCAGGGCGGCCGGGGCGAAATCGGGGTCGGAGGTGAGGAAGATGGCGGTGCCGCTGACCTGGACGGGCGCGTGCGCGCCCTGCTTTTCCACCGACTTGACGAAGGCCGCCAGCGGCACCTCGATGCGGCGGGTCTTCTCGCGCAGGATGCGCGTGCCGCGCGTCCAGGTCCACATCAGCACGACGACGGCGGCGGCGATGGTGACGGGGACATAGCCGCCGTCATGCACCTTGAGCAGGTTCGCGCCGAGGAAGGTGAGCTCCAGCAGGAAGAGCGGCGCGAGCACGGCGGCGGCGCCGAGCGGCGTCCAGCGCCAGCGCGCGCGCAGGAACTCGAAGGCGAGCACGGTGGTCACCACCATCGCCCCGGTGACGGAGATGCCGTAGGCCGTCGCCAGCGCCTCGGACGAGCCGAACAGGAAGACGAGGAGCATGACGCCGAGCAGCAGCACCGTGTTGACGCCCGGCAGGTAGATCTGCCCGGTCTGGGTCTCCGAGGTGTGGAAGATCTCCATGCGCGGCAGGAAGCCGAGATGGATCGCCTGGCGGGTCAGCGAGAAGGCGCCCGTTATCACCGCCTGGCTGGCGATGATCGTGGCGGCGGTCGCGAGGATGACGACGGGCAGCAGCGCCCATTTCGGGAACATCAGGAAGAAGGGATTGGCGATCGTCTCCGGATGGGCGAGCACCAGCGCGCCCTGGCCGAGATAGTTCAGCGTCAGCGCCGGGAACACCAGGCAGAACCACGCCCACTGGATCGGCCGCCGGCCGAAATGGCCGAGATCCGCGTAGAGCGCCTCCGCGCCCGTCACGGTGAGGAAGACCGCGCCGAGCACGACGAGGCCGACATAGCCCTCGTTCAGCATGAACAGCACGGCGTAATAGGGATTGAAGGCGGCGAGGATGCCGAGGTCGTCGCTGATATGGACGATGCCGCCGAGGCCCATGACGATGAACCAGACGGCGGTGATCGGCCCGAAGAATTTCGACACCGCCGCCGTGCCGAGCGACTGCACGGCAAAGAGCATCACGAGGATGACGACGGAAATGGGCACGACATAGTCGCCGAGCGCCGGCGTCACCAGCTTGAGGCCCTCCACGGCCGACAGGACCGAAAGCGCCGGCGTGATCATCGCGTCGCCAATGAACAGCGCGCCGCCGATGGCGCCGAGGAAGAACAGGACCGGCGCATGGCGGCCCACCGTCTTGGAGAGCAGCGCCAGAAGCGAGAGCGTGCCGCCCTCGCCGTGGTTGTCGGCGCGCAGCAGGAAGAGCACGTATTTGATCGTGACGATGATCGTCAGCGTCCAGATCATCAGCGAGATCAGGCCGACGATCTCCGTGCGCACCAGCCCGTTGTCGGAGACCGGGCGCAGCGCCTCGCGGAAGGCATAGAGCGGGCTCGTGCCGATGTCGCCGTAGACGACGCCGACGGAGCCGAGGGCGAGAAGGAACAGCGTGCGCGGCCGGCTGTGGGCATGCGGTGCGCTATCGGTATGTGGCTGCATGGGACGATCGGGCTCTAGAGCCAGCCTTTCCAGCGGAAGAAGAAGAACGGGACGATTGCCGACAGCACCATGGCCGCGAGCGTCAGCGGGTAGGCGTAGGCGACGTGCAGCTCCGGCATGAAATCGAAGTTCATGCCGTAGATCGAGGCGATCAGCGTCGGCGGCAGAAGCACGACGGAGGCGATCGAGAAGATCTTGATGATGGCGTTCTGCTCGAGATTGATGAGGCCGAGCGAGGCGTCGAGCAGGAAGGTGATGTTGCCGGCCACAAAGCCGGCATGCTCGGACAGCGACTGCACGTCGCGCGTCACCGTGCGGCAGAGTTCCAGGCTCTCGCGGTCGGATTGCAGCGCCGGAAGCGCATGCAGGAAGGTCAGCACGCGCGACAGCGACATCAGGCTGTCGCGGGTCTTGGCGACGAGGCGGTGGAGCGCGGAGACCTGCACGACGCGGTCCTCCAGATAGCGCGGCGGGCGGCGCGACAGGTGCCGCTTGTCGCCGAACACCTCGAGGGACAGCCGGTCGGCGCGGGCCACCGCGATCTCGAGGATTTCCGCCGTGCGGTCGGCGACGGTCTCCAGCAGGCGGGTGATCGCCACCGTCGGCGAGGCGCAGCCGCCGGAGATGCGGCGCATGCCGCTCCTGAACAGGGCGAAGGAGCGCGGCTCGGCATAGCGCACGGTGAGCAGCTTGCCGGCGGTGAGGATGAAGGCGACGTCCGTCAGGAACGGCAGCTCGCTCTCGGCCTTCACCATCAGCGAGGCGGTCATGTAGGCCGCGTTGTCGTCGGTGTAGAGGCGGCTCGACGGCTCGATGTCCTTGAGCTCGTCGCGGGTCGGCACCTCGATGCCGAGCACGCGCTCGATCAACGCCTCCTCGTCGCGGCCGGGCTCGACGAGATCGACCCAGACGGCGGCCGAAAGCGCCTCGATGGCGGCCGAATCAACGTCCGCCGGCAGGGTGCGGCCTTCGCCATTGGAACGGAAAACCGTGATCACCGGCGAATGGCTCCGGAACGGACCATCGCTCACACTCCTGATTGAACGCCACCGTCAGCGGTGGGCCGCGCATATTGCGCGGCGCGCCATAAAAATCAAGCTGGTGCCGGTGAACGTGCGAGATCGGCGAAAGTTCGGCTACTCGAAGACGATGGCCGGCGCGCCGCGCGCGCCCTTGCCCTGCACCGCCTCCAGCTCCTGCCAGACGCGCGCCGCGATCTCGCGGTAGACCTTGGCGGCCGCGCCCTCCGGGTTGGAGACGACGACCGGCGTGCCGGCGTCGGAGGTCTCGCGGATGTCCATGGTCAGCGGCACCTCGCCGAGGAAGGGCACGCCGATGCGCTCGGCCTCCCTGCGCGCGCCGCCATGGCCGAAGATGTCGTAGCGGTTGCCGGTGTCGGGGGCGATGAAATAGCTCATGTTCTCGACGATGCCGAGGACGGGCACCTCGACCTTCGAGAACATGTTGAGGCCCTTGCGCGCGTCGATGAGGGCGAGGTCCTGCGGGGTGGAGACGATGACCGCGCCGGCCAGCGGCACCTGCTGGGCCATGGTGAGCTGCGCGTCGCCGGTGCCCGGCGGCATGTCGACGACCAGCACGTCGAGCTCGCCCCAGGCGACCTCGCGCAGCATCTGCATCAGCGCCGACTGGATCATCGGCCCGCGCCAGATCATCGCCACCTCCTCGTCGACGAGGAAGCCCATGGACATGACCTTGATGCCGTAATTCTCCATCGGCTTGATCGTGCGGCCCTCGAGCTGCTGCGGCCGGCCGGA
>JBDHSZ010000101.1:0-13284 GCA_039812945.1 Shinella sp. | reverse complement strand
TCGCGCAGTATTTCGCCAGCCAGCTTTCCTATACCCGCCCGCGCGTGCAGTTCGTCGACGGGCTGAACGGCACCTATTCGGAGCTGCTCGACGGCTCCGTCGAGGGGCGGCTGCTGTTCCTGCACGACGTCCGGCGCTTCGCCGCCAAGGCCCGGCCGCTGGCGCTGGAGGCGCGCCGCGCCGGCGTCAAGGTCGTGCTCCTGACCGACGAATTCTGCCCCTGGGGGCCGGAAGTCTCCGACATCTGCCTCATCGTGCCGGGCTCGCACGGGCCGCTCTGGGACGGCGCGGCCACCATGACCGCCGTCATGGACCTGATGCTCAGCAACATCATCGTCGTTCTCGGCGACGAGGTCAGCGAGCGGGTCGACAGGCTCACCCGCCTGCAGGACGTCTTCGGGGATTTCGAGGCCTGAGCGCCGCCCGCACCTTGACGCTGCCGCGCGGCGCGGACTAAGGATGGGGCGACGGTTCCCCGAAGGATGACTCCGAGGGGATTAATAGGGAACACGGTGCGGACGACCCAACAGGGACCCATTCCGTGGCTGCCCCCGCAACTGTAGGCGGATTGCCGCCTGTCCTCGGACGCTTTTCGCGTCATGCCACTGCGGGTTCCCGCGGGAAGGCAGACAGGCCGCAGATATCCGTGAGCCAGGAGACCTGCCGTCAGAGCAACAATCCCAGTCACGGGCGGGGATGCCCGGAACAGGAGATGCCATGACGATTCCGACTGCCGCCCGCGGCAGGCCTCCATTCGTTTTCTCCCGACCGATCGCGATGCGCCGCCGGTGCATCGGCTGACCCCGCTCGTTCTCACTCAACCCGGGAGAAACCCATGACCCTTTCCGCCGCGGCCTCGCGCGCCGCAACCTTCCTTTCGCTCGCCGCCGGGCTCGCGCTTGCCGCCGGCGCGGCGCAGGCCGCCGCAACGCAATATCCGCTGACGCTGGAGAATTGCGGCCGCCCCGTCACCTTCGAGAAGGCGCCGGAGCGCGCCGTCTCGCTCGGCCAGAGCTCGACGGAGATCCTCTACCTGCTCGGCGTCGGCGAGCGCGTGGTCGGCACGGCCGTCTGGATCGGCCCGGTGCTGGCCGGCTACGAGGAGATCAACGCCAAGGTCGAGCGCCTTGCCGACAACGATCCGAGCTTCGAGAGCGTCGTCGCCAAGAAGCCCGATTTCGTCGCCGCGCAGTTCCAGTGGCATGTCGGCCCGGAGGGCATCGTCGCGACGCCCGAACAGTTCGAGGAGCTGAAGATCCCGGTCTATACCTCGCCGGCCGACTGCATCGGCAAGGACAATACCGGCGGCGGCGACGGCGTGCGCAACGCCGTCTTCACCATGGACCTGATCTACAAGGAGATCGCCGAGCTGGCGCAGATCTTCGACGTGCAGGACGCGGGCGAGAAGGTCATCGCCGACCTCAAGGCGCGCGAGGACGCCGCCCGCAGGAAGATCGCCTCGGCGGACGGCACGCTTTCCGCCGTCTTCTGGTTCTCCAGCGCCGAGCTCGACATCGACCCCTATGTCGCCGGCCGCAAGGGCGCGCCGGGCTACATCATGTCGGTGCTCGGCATCAGGAACGTCATCGAGAGCGACGAGGAATGGCCGACGGTCGGCTGGGAGACCATCGCCAAGGCCGACCCGACGATCATCGTCACCGGCAAGATGGAGCGCCGCCGCTTCCCCGCCGACGACGCCGCCGTCAAGCACAAGTTCCTCAAGGAGGACCCGGTCACCAGCCTGATGCCGGCCGTCAGGAACGGCCATGTCGTCGACATGGACGCCCAGGCGATGAACCCGACGATCCGCACCATCGAGGGCATCGAGGTGCTCGCCGATGCCGTCGAGAAGGCTGGCCTGGCAAAGTGACGGCGGATCGCCCCCTCCTGCTTCGCACGGGCGCCGCTGTCGCGGCGCTCGTCCTGATTGTCGTCGCGCTCGGCGTCGGAACGGCGATCGGCGAGACGGCCATTCCGCTCGACGTGGTGGCGAAGGCCATCGCCAACCGCCTCTGGAACGCGGGCCATGTGCTGGAACCGATCGACGAGGGCATCATCTGGAACTACCGGCTGAGCCGCGCCATCGTCGCCGCCTGCTGCGGCTCGGCGCTGGCGCTCTGCGGCGTCATCCTGCAGTCGCTGCTGCGCAATGCGCTCGCCGATCCCTATATCCTCGGCATCTCCGCCGGCGCCTCCACCGGCGCCGTGAGCATCGCCATCCTCGGTGTCGGCGCCGGCCTGCTGGCGCTGCCGGTCGGGGCTTTCCTCGGGGCGCTGGTCGCCTTCGGCTTCGTCAGCGCGCTTGCCGTGCGGGCCGGCCGCGGCACCGGGGCGATCATTCTTGCCGGGGTCGCCGGCTCGCAGCTCTTCAACGCGCTGACCTCCTTCATCGTCACCAAGGCGGCCAATTCGGAGCAGGCGCGGGCCATCATGTTCTGGCTGCTCGGCAATCTCTCGGGCGTGCGCTGGCCGGATGTGGGGCTGGCCGTGCCCGTGGCGCTCGCCGGCCTTCTCGTCTGCCTCTGGCATGCCCGCGCGCTCGACGCCTTCGCCTTCGGAACGGAATCGGCGGCGGCGCTCGGCATTCCGGTCCGGCGGGTCTATGCCGTCCTGATCGCCGTCGCCGCCGTGATGACGGCCGCGATGGTCAGCATCGCCGGCTCCATCGGCTTCGTCGGCCTCGTCATCCCCCATGTCGCGCGCATGATCGTCGGCGTGAAGCACGGCCGCCTGCTGCCCGCCTCGGCGCTGGTCGGCGCGATCTTCATGATCGCGGCGGACGTGCTGTCGCGCATCATCATCCCCGGCCAGGTGCTGCCCATCGGCGTCATCACGGCGCTGTTCGGCGCGCCGGCCTTCGCGCTCATCCTCAGCCAGCGGAGATCGGCGGCATGACCCTTTCGGCCAAAGGCCTCTCCTGGTCGGCCGGCGGCGCGACCATCCTGTCGGATGTCTCGCTCGACCTGCGCCCCGGCGAGTTCCTCGGCATCATCGGCCCGAACGGCTCCGGCAAGACCAGCCTGATGGCGCTGCTCGCCGGCATCCGCAAGCCGCAAGCCGGCACGGTGACGCTGGACGGCCGGCCGCTCTCCGACCACGGCCGGCAGGCGATCGCGCGGCGCATCGCCTTCGTCGAGCAGCAGGCGGAAACCACCGAGCGCATCACCGCCCGCCAGGCGGTGGAGCTCGGCCGCACGCCGCATCTCGGCGCGCTGACGCCCTGGTCGCGGGCGGACGACGCCATCGTCGCGCGCGCGCTGGAGGAGGTCGACATGGCGCATTTCTCCGGCCGGCTCTGGCACACGCTGTCCGGCGGCGAGCGGCAGCGCCTGCACATCGCCCGCGCGCTCGCCCAGCAGGCGCCGATCCTGCTGCTCGACGAGCCGACCAACCATCTCGACATCGGCCACCAGATCGGCCTGCTCCAGCTCGTGCGCGAACAGGGCCTGACCGTCGCCGCCGCGCTGCACGACCTCAACCACGCCGCCATGTTCTGCGACCGCATCGCCGTCATGCAGGCGGGGCGCATCGTGGCGCTCGGCACGCCCGCCAGGGTGCTGGAGCCGCAGCGCCTCGCCGATGTCTTCGGCGTCACCGTGGACGTCGAGCGCGACGGCTCCGGCGGCTGCTTCATCCGCTATCGCCGGCCCGATCCGCGGCCGGCCAGGCTCAAGCTCGTTTCGGAGGCATGATGAAACCGCTCCTTCTCCTCGCCGCCGCGCTGGCGGCCGCCGTCCTCGCCGCCGCGCCCGCCGGGGCCGAGACCTTCCGCGTCGAGATGCGCAATCGCGGCGAGAAGGGGTCGATGGTCTTCGAGCCGGATTTCCTGGCGATCGAGCCCGGCGACAGCGTGAAATTCATCGCCACCCACCAGAGCCACAACGCCGCGAGCATCGACGGCATGGTTCCCGAGGGTTATGCCGGCTTCAAGGGCAGGATCAACGAGGAGATCGAGGTCACTTTCGACCGGCCGGGCTTCTACGGCATCAAGTGCTCGCCGCATTTCGGCATGGGCATGGTGATGCTGGTGAAGGTCGGCAAGGCGGAGCTGACCGATGCGATCCGCACGCTCGAGGTGCCGGCGCGCGCAAGGCCGCGCCTCGACGCCATCTTCGCCCGGATCGACGCGGGCGAGGGGCAGTGATGCACGGCGCGCCGACCAACAGCCACCTCAAGGAGGATATCCGCGACTACTGGTCGCGCCGCTCGCAGACCTTCGACCTCGCCTTCGGCCACCGCATTCCTGAAGGGCCAGAATTCGACGCCTGGGCGGCGGCGATCCGCGAGCGCCTCGGCCCCGCGCCGCGCCGCGTGCTTTAGCTGGCCTGCGGCACGGGGGAGGTGACGCGGCTGCTGCTTTCCCTCGGCCATGCGGTGACGGCGCTCGATTTCTCCGAGGCGATGCTGGCGGTGGCGCGCGAAAAGCATGCCGGGGCGACGGGCCTGCGCTTCCTGCTGGCCGATGCGGAAAACCCGATGGAGCCGGACGGGAGCTACGACGCCATCGTCTGCCGCCATCTCGTCTGGACGCTGACGGCGCCGGAACAGGCCTTCGCCGAATGGCATCGCATGCTGAAGCCCGGCGGCACGCTGCTGTTCTTCGACGGCGACTGGGCCGCGCCCACCCGCCTCGGCCGGCTGGCGAGCCGCGCCATCGCCGTCGTCGACCGTTTCGCCGGCGTCGATCCGCACTATGACGGGGCGATGAGCGAGCGCCACGCCGGCATCATGCAGCGGCTGCCCTTCGGCGGCGGGCTCACCGTCGAGCGCGTCCTGCCGCTGCTCGAGGATGCCGGCTTCCGCGACATGACGGTGGGCTCGCATGCGCCGATCGCCAGGGCGCAGCGCCGCACGGCGGACCTGCGCAACCGGCTGCGCACGCTGCTCTACCGCCGCTTCATCCTCTGCTGCCGCAAGCCGGCCTAGAACATTGCGGTTCACTGGAAATGTTCTAGCCGCCTTTCGGCAGCGGGCGGGTCAGGATGAAGGTGATGCTGCCGAGAAGGACGAGCCCGACCACCGCGGCAAGCGGCAGCGAGGGATGGGCGCGGTAGAGGAAGAAGCCGTAGCTTGCGACGATGAGGCAGACGGCGACGGTTTTCGCCCGCGCCGAGATCGCGCCTTCCCTTCGCCAGTTCGTCAGCGGCGGGCCGAGCGTGCGGTGATTGAGCAGCCATTGCTCGAGCCGGGGCGAGGAACGCGAGAAGCACCAGACCGCGACGAGCAGGAACGGCGTCGTCGGCAGCAGCGGCAGGAAGGCGCCGACGATGCCGACCACCGTCATCAGCAAGCCGGCCAGCAGGTAGATCGAGCGCACGGAACCCTCATCGAAAAACGCATCGGCGTCCAGATAGAGCGCTTTGCCGACGTCTCCAAGAGGTCATGGTGCCGCGGCCGGCGGGCGCCGCAGCGCGGGCGCCCGCCGGCGATATCCTCAGATCGGCTTGCTGTTCGCGGCCTTCGGCGCCTTGGCCTTGGCGGCCGCCGGCTTTTCCGCGACGGCCTGCGCCAGCTTCTTCGGCTTTGCGGCCTTGGCCGGGGCCTGCCCGGAGATCTCGATCAGCGGCTTCTTCACGCCGGCGGCCTTCGTCTCGGGGGCGAGCGCCACGCGCTCGAATTCCTCGCGCTCCCGCTCGGCCTGCGCCCAGTGGTCGATGTCCTGGCCATGAGGCCAGCCCGCCTCCTCCCAGAGCGAATAGGCCCGCTTGCTGATCCATTCCATTCGCGCATCCGTCATCATTGATCCCCCGTTCAAGAGTGAAGTGACGCCGTGCCGGAATATCGAGGACGGAACCGGAACACGGAACTTGCTGGAGCGCCGGAAGATGAGAGCCGGCGTCCAGATATCGGCGCACCATGCGCTCCGGGCATGTTTCCCGCGCGGAGCGACCCTGCCATGTGATTCGCCCGGCTAGGATGCCCCCAATGCCTGACGGCTTCAAGCGGAGCGAGGTGCGGCATGACCGCGCGTTCCGCCGGTCCGAAGAAAAATCGTCCACCGGCAGCGGCAAATCGGTGTAATTGCGGAAAAGTTTCACGCTTGCGGGTGGACAGTGCCGATCCCGCCAACGTATTGTCCGGATGAAAGAATCTCCGCGACGGACGACGATATCGAGAGGCAGGGCGTTTGGCAGCATCAAGGCAACAGGATCGACCGGTTCGTCGGGCTTTCCGCCTTCTTTGCACTGCGCTGACCTGTCTTTTGCTGTTGATATCCGCGCTCCCGGCCGCAGCCGGCGCTGGCGTCACCGTCAAGGTGCTTCGCCCCGGCGTGCAGAAATCGGCGGGACAGGCCTCGGGCGCCGCCGACGGCGAATGCCGCAAGCGCGCCGTTGCCGCGAAGACGGCGCCGCTCGACAATCCCGGCTTCGGCCCTGCCTGCCTGCCGGCGCAAGCCGGTGTTTATCTTGAAAGCGCGTTTGCCGCCACGAACCCGGTTCCGCCGTCGCGGAGCGGCGAGGGGCGGCTCGAAACGCTCGGGGCCCGCGCCCCTCCCTGGACTTCCGCCTGACGGCCGCCCGATCGATCCCGATCGCCGCGGTCTTCCGATGCTGCCGGCATGCCGGCATATGAGAAGCTCTGACGTTCGAAAGCGATCGATCAAACGATGACGGGTGAATTGATTCTGGTCCTGCTGGTTTGTCTTCCCTTCGCGGGAAGCCTTGCCGCGACCGTCCTGCTGCGAACGGATTCCCGCGTTCTGGCGGCGCGCTTGGCCGGCGGGGTGGCCTTTGCCGGGCTCCTGCTGACGGCGATGCTCTATCCCGCGGTGCGCGACGGCGGCCGGGTGCGCTTCGATCTCGAATGGCTGCCCCAGCTCGGGCTGAACGTCACGCTGCGCATGGACGGCTTCGCCTGGCTCTTCGCCATGCTGATCACCGGCATCGGCTGCCTCGTCGTGCTCTATGCGCGCTACTACATGTCGGAAGAGGACCCGGTTCCGCGCTTCTTCTCCTTCCTGATGGCCTTCATGGGCTCGATGCTCGGCATCGTGCTGTCGGGCAACGTCATCCTGCTCTCGGTGTTCTGGGAGCTCACCAGCATCTTCTCCTTCCTGCTGATCAGCTACTGGCACAACAATGCCGCCGCGCGCGACGGCGCGCGCATGGCGCTGACGATCACCGGCATCGGCGGTTTCTGCCTGCTCGCCGGCCTGCTGGTGCTCGGCTATATCGTCGGCAGCTACGACCTCGACGCGGTGCTGGCGGCGGGCGACGTCATCAAGGCGCATCCGCTCTACCTGACGGCGCTGGTGCTGATCCTCATCGGCGCGCTGACCAAGAGCGCGCAGGTGCCGTTCCATTTCTGGCTGCCCAACGCCATGGCCGCGCCGACGCCGGTCTCGGCCTACCTGCATTCGGCGACCATGGTGAAGGCCGGCGTCTTCCTGCTCGTGCGCCTGTGGCCGGCGCTTTCCGGCACCTATGAATGGTTCGTGCTGGTCGGCATCGCCGGCACCTGCACGCTGCTGCTCGGCGCCTATTTCGCCATGTTCCAGCAGGACCTGAAGGGCCTGCTCGCCTATTCGACGATCAGCCATCTCGGCCTCATCACCACGCTGCTCAGCCTCGGCAGCCCGGTGGCGGCGGTGGCGGCGATCTTCCACATGATGAACCACGCCACCTTCAAGGCCTCGCTCTTCATGGCCGCCGGCATCATCGACCACGAGACCGGCACGCGCGACATGCGGCGGCTGAGCGGCCTCTTCCGATACTTGCCGATCACCGGCACGCTCGCCATGGTGGCGAGCGCGGCGATGGCCGGCGTGCCGCTGCTCAACGGCTTCATCTCCAAGGAGATGTTCTTCGCCGAGGCGGTGGAGACCCATGCCGATTCCATGCTCGACCGCATGCTGCCCTATATCGCGACGCTCGCCGGCGCCTTCTCCGTCGCCTATTCGCTGCGCTTCATCCACCAGGTCTTCTTCGGCCCCCCGCCGACCGACCTGCCGAAGCCCAAGCCGCACGAGCCGCCGCACTGGATGCGCTTCCCCATCGAGTTCCTCGTGCTCGCCTGCCTCGTCGTCGGCATCATCCCGAGCCTGTCGATCGGCCCCTTCCTGCATTCGGCCGTGCTGTCCGTCCTCGGCGAGCGCACGCCGGAATACAGCCTCGCCGTCTGGCACGGCGTCAACACGCCGCTGATCATGAGCATGATCGCGCTCATCGGCGGCGCGGCGCTCTATTTCGTGCTGAAGGACTATCTCGCCAGATGCGACGACGGCCCGCCGCTCTTCCGGCATCTCGCCGGCCAGCGCATCTTCGAGCGCGTCCTCGTCACCGTGTCGTGGAAATGGGCGCGCTGGCTGGAAAGCCGCCTCGGCACGCGCAACCTGCAGCCGCAGCTCCGCCTCGTGGCGGCCGCCGGCCTGCTGGTCGGCGTGGTGCCACTCTACATCGCCGGCTTCTCGCCGAAGGCGCCGGTTCTCGGCGAGGTCGATCCGATCTTCGCCGTCATCTGGTGCGTCGGCGCCTTCTGCGCCGTCGGCGCGGCCTATCAGGCGAAATATCACCGCCTCGCCGCGCTCGTCCTGCTCGGCGGGGCGGGCATCACCACCTGCATCACCTTCGTCTGGCTGTCCGCCCCGGACCTCGCCATCACCCAGCTCGTCGTGGAGATCGTCACGACCGTCCTGCTGCTGCTCGGCCTGCGCTGGCTGCCGAAGCGCTCGGAGAAGGTCGACAATTCCGTCACGCTCGCCGCGCGCAGCCGGCGCTTGCGCGACTTCGTGCTGGCGCTGTCCTGCGGCTTCGGCATGTTCCTGTTCTCCTATGCGATCATGAAGCAGCCGGTGCCGGACGCCATCGCCAGCTATTTCCTCGAAAAGGCCTATACGGAGGGCGGCGGGCGCAACGTGGTCAACGTCATCCTGGTCGATTTCCGCGGCTTCGACACGATGGGCGAGATCGCGGTGCTGGCCATCGTGGCGCTGACGGTCTTCGCGCTGCTGCGCCGCTTCCGCCCGGCGGCCGACAGCATCGAGAAGCCGGAGCAGCAGCGCATCCAGAACGCCTATGACGACGCCCGTCCCGAGCGCTCGGCCGGCGACACGGTGCGCGACTACCTGCTGGTGCCCTCGGTCATCATGCAGTGGATGTTCCCCGTCGTGATAACCTTCTCGATCTACCTGTTCCTGCGCGGGCACGACCTGCCGGGCGGCGGCTTTGCCGGCGGCGTCACCATGGCGATCGCCTTCCTCCTGCAATATCTGGCGGGCGGCGTGCGCTGGGCGGAGGACCGCATCCGCATCCTGCCGCTGCGCTGGATGGGCTTCGGCCTGCTGACGGCCGCGGCCACCGGCATGGGCGCCTGGCTGCTCGGCTATCCGTTCCTGACGACCCATTCGCAGTACATCGAGCTGCCGTTCATCGGCAAGGTGCCGGCGGCCAGCGCGCTGCTGTTCGACCTCGGCGTCTTCTCGCTCGTCGTCGGCGCGACGGTGCTCATCCTCATCGCGCTCGCGCACCAGTCCGTCCGTTCGCATCGGGTCCGCAATCCCGAAGCCCCCAAGGCGGAGGAAGCCTGATGGAATTCGTCCTTTCCCTCGGCATCGGCATCATGACGGGCTCCGGCGTCTGGCTCATCCTGCGCCCGCGCACCTACCAGGTGATCATCGGCCTCTCGCTGCTGTCCTATGCCGTCAACCTCTTCATCTTCGGCGTCGGCGGCGTGAAATCCAACGCCGCGCCGCTGCTCGAGGAGGGCGTGCCGATCTCCTCGATGACCGATCCGGTGCCGCATGCGCTGGTGCTGACCGCCATCGTCATCGGCTTCGCGACGACCGCGCTCTTCCTCGTCGTGCTGCTCGCCGCGCGCGGCCTCACCGGCACCGACCATGTCGACGGCAGGGAGCAGCCGAAATGAGCGGCTGGCAGCAACACCTCATCATCGCGCCCATCATCATCCCGCTCGTCGCGGGCGCGCTCCTCCTGTTCTTCGACGAGCGCGAGCGCGTCCTCAAGGCGATGATCAGCGCCGTCTCGTGCCTGGCGCTCGCGGCCGTCGCCTTCAGTCTCTTCCGGCTCGCCGCCACCGACGGGTTCGAGGGCGTCTATCTCCTCGGCAACTGGCCGGCGCCCTTCGGCATCGTGCTGGTGGTGGACCGGCTGTCGGCGCTGATGCTCGTCCTCGCGTCGATCCTCGCCATTCCGACGCTGGTCTATGCGCTCGCCCGCTGGCATGCGGCGGGCGCGCATTTCCACTCGCTGTTCCAGTTCCTGCTGATGGGCCTCAACGGCGCGTTCCTGACCGGCGACCTCTTCAACCTCTTCGTCTTCTTCGAGGTGATGCTGGCCGCCTCCTACGGCCTGCTGATGCACGGCTCCGGCCCCATGCGCGTCAAGGCGGGCCTGCACTATATCGCGGTGAACCTCGCCGCCGCGCTCTGCTTCCTGATCGGCGTCAGCGCCATCTACGGCTCGGCCGGCACGCTCAACATGGCGGACCTTGCCGTGCGGATCGGCGAGATCGAGGGCGAGCGGCGCATGCTGCTGGAGGCCGGCGCCGGCATCCTCGGCGTCGTCTTCCTCATCAAGGCCGGCATGTGGCCGCTGAACTTCTGGCTGCCGGGCGCCTACAGCGCCGCGACGGCCCCGGTCGCCGGCATCTTCGCCATCATGAGCAAGGTCGGCATCTATGTTATCCTGCGCCTGTCGCTGCTGGTCTTCGGGCAGGGCGCCTCGGCCGGACTCGGCCTCAACGTGCTGCTCTACGGCGGCATGGCGACCATCGCCTTCGGCACGATCGGCGTCCTCGCCTCGCAGGCGCTCGGGCGGCTGGCGAGCTATTCCGTGCTCGTCTCGTCGGGAACGCTGCTCGCCGTGCTCGGCCTCAACAACGGCGTGGTGACGGCCGGCGCGCTGTTCTACATGGTCTCCTCGACGCTCACCATCGCCGCCTTCTTCCTGCTCATCGAACTCGTCGAGCGCGGGCAGGATGCCGGCGCCTCGGTTCTCGCCGTCACCATGGAGGCCTATGGCGACGCGGACGAGGAGGACGAGGAGGTCGAGGTCGGCGTCACCATGCCCGGCACGATCGCCGTGCTCGGCATCTGCTTCGCCGCCTGCGGCATCCTGCTTTCCGGCCTGCCGCCGCTGTCCGGCTTCGTCGCCAAGTTCGCCATGCTGTCCGGCATGATCGGCACCAACGTCTCGGCCGAGGGGCCGATCCCCGCCTCCGTCTGGTGGATCGTCGGCCTGCTCATCCTGTCCGGCCTTGCCGCGCTCATCTCGATGACCCGCGCCGGCATCCGCACCTTCTGGGCCTCGATGGAGGGCACCGTGCCGCGCGTGCTCGTCATGGAGATGGCGCCCGTCATGCTGCTGATCGCGCTGACGATGGCGCTCACCATCCAGGCGGGCCCGGCCATGCGCTACATGGAGGAGACCGTGCGCAGCCTGCAGCAGCCGGCCGCCTATATCGACGCCGTGGTCAATGCGCGCCGCGCCGGCATCGCCGAGCCCGGCGGGCCCGACGGCGGGGGAGGGATCTGACATGCTGCCCTATCCGCTGCTCTCCGCCTCGCTCGTCGTCATGTGGCTCGCCCTCAACGGCTTCACGCTCGGCCACCTCATCCTCGGCAGCGTCGTCTCGGTGTTCGCCTCCTGGGGCGTGGCGGCGCTGCGGCCGGCCAAGCCGCGCCTTCGCAAATGGTATCTGCTGCCCAAGCTGGTCGGCGTCGTGCTCTACGACATCGTGCGCTCGAACATCGCCGTCGCCGCCATCCTGCTCGCGGGGCGCAGGAGCAATTTCAAGTCCGGCTTCATGACGGTCCCGCTCGACCTCGAGGACCCGACGGCGCTCGCCGTGCTGTCCGTCATCGTCACCAGCACGCCCGGCACCGCCTGGCTCGAATACAATTCGCTGAGCCGGACCGTGCTGATCCACGTGCTCGACCTCGTCGACGAGGCCGCCTGGCGCAGCCTGATCAAGGGGCGCTACGAGGCGCTGCTGATGGAGATATTTGAATGAGCCATACGATCCTCGTCTGGTCCGTCACCTTCGCGCAGATCTGCCTGGGGCTCGCCATGGCGCTGGCGGCGCTGCGCATGTCGCGCGGCCCGCGCGCGCAGGACCGCGTGCTGGCGCTCGACACGCTCTATGTCTGCTCGATGCTGCTGCTGATGGTGTTCGGCATCCGCACCGGCAAGGTCATCTATTTCGAGGCGTCGCTGGTGATCGCCATGCTCGGCTTCGTCGCCACCGTCGCGCTGGCGAAATTCCTCATGCGCGGGGAGGTGATCGAATGAGCGCGATGGAGCATGCGAGCGGCCTGCCGGCCTGGGCGGCGATCGCCGTTTCCGTCTTCCTCGTCATCGGCTCCGGCCTGACGCTGATCGGCGTGATCGGCTTTTCCCGCCTGCCGACCTTCTACGAGCGCATCCACGCCCCGACGCTCGGCACGAGCTGGGGAACCGGCGGCATCGTCATGGCCTCGATGATCTTCTTCACGGTGCTCGCCACGCGGCCGGTGGTGCACGAGATCCTCATCGGCATCTTCGTCACCGTCACCACGCCGGTCACGCTGATGCTGCTCGCCCGGGCCGCGCTGCACAGGGACCGCGCCGAGCGCAATCCGGACGTGCCGGCCGAGCCGGCGGCGGCGGAGGCGCAGCCGGCCCCCGGCGAGTGAGCGCGCGATCGCCTTCCGCCGCGCCAAAGCGTGACCCGGAACGGGAATTGTAAAAGGAATCTGGTCCGTCCAAAGACATTGTTAACCTTCATTTCCTAACCATCTACGCATCCCTATCGGCAATGATCGTCGAGATTTCAGGTTCATGCGTATTTCCAGAACAAACTTCTATCCCGTCCTCGAGACCGAAGGGGAGAACGACGACCCGTCGTCGTATGACTCTCAAGAAAACAACGCCTTGACCGAAACGCCGCCGGAGGACCCGGCCTGGCACGGCGAAGGCGAGGCCGTCGCCAACGACGACCACTACCGGCCGCGCTTCCGCTCCCCGGTGCTGCGCGGCTACGATCCCGGCCAATATGCCGACGGGACATGGGAAAGCCATTTCTACCTGGCCCCCAATGTCCGCTTCACGCGAACGCCCGACAAGGTCGCCGCTCGGATCGAGGAGGAGGCCGCGAAGGCCGAGCCCACCACCATCGAAGCGCCCATCCAGCCGACTCCCCCCGAAATGCAAGCAGAGACACCCCCGGTGCAGCAGTCCCCAGTTCCCCAGTTCCCGGTTTCCCAGTCCCAGAACCCGCAGGCCGAAGCCGCTCCGGCTCCGCAGCCCCAGACCCCGGCCCAGCCGCAGTTGACGCAGGCCGAACTCC
>JBDHSZ010000100.1:0-13351 GCA_039812945.1 Shinella sp. | reverse complement strand
GCCTCCTATCCGGACTACGATCCGAACAACCCGGCCGAAGGCGCCAAGGAAGGCTGGATGAACCGCATGTCGAACGGCACGTTCGAGATGGGCTCCACCTTCAAGAGCTTCACCACCGCCATGGCGCTCGATTCGGGCAAGGTGAAGATCACCGACAGTTTCGACGCGCGCGCGCCCATCCGCATCGGCGGCTTCACCATCAAGGACTTCCACGGCAAGCATCGCGTGCTGAGCGTGCCGGAGATCTTCCAGTATTCCTCCAATATCGGCACGGCCAAGATGGCCGACGTCGTCGGCATCGCGGGGCACAAGGAGTTCCTGACCCGCCTCGGGCTGCTGACGCGCATGGACACCGAGCTGCCGGAGGTGAAGACCCCGAGCCAGCCGCGCGAATGGAAGAAGATCAACTCCATCACCATCTCCTTCGGCCACGGCGTCTCCACGACGCCGCTGCAGACGGCGGTGGCGGGCGCGGCGCTCATCAACGGCGGCAAGCTGCTCAACCCCACCTTCCTGCCGCGCACGGAGGAGGAGGCCGGCGAGATCGCCAAGGTCGTCATCAAGCCCAGCACGGTCGAGAGCATGCGCTACCTGTTCAAGCTGAACGCCAATGACGGTTCCGGCCGGCGCTCGCTCGTTCCCGGCTTCAATGTCGGCGGCAAGACGGGCACGGCGAACAAGGTCGTCGGCGGGCGCTATTCCAACACGCAGAACTTCAACGCCTTCCTCTCCGGCTTCCCGATCGACGACCCGAAATACGTGGTCCTCACCTTCATCGACGCGCCGCAGACGGGCGAGGGCGGGGGGCGCACGGCCGGCCTCAACGCCGCGCCGATGGTGGGCGAGATCATCCGCCGGTCCGCCGCGCTTCTCGGTGTGAAACCGAAATTCGGTGAGGACGGCTCTGCCTTGCTCGTGTCTTATTGAATGGAGAAGACGGGACGCCGAATCGCGGGCGAAACGGCTGCCCACCAGAAAGCAACAGAGCGGACAATGAAGATCAGTGACCTCGCCGGACCCGAAATCCAAGACCTCGGCGCCGCCGCCGCGACAGGCGTGACCGGCCTTGCCAGCGACAGCCGGAAGGTGAAGCCCGGCGACCTTTTCGTCGCCCTTCCCGGCAGCAAGGCCGACGGCAGCGCCTTCGTCGCCGATGCGGTCTCGCGCGGCGCGGCCGCCGTCGTCGTCGCCTCCGGGGCGAGGGTCGAGGCGTCCGTGCCGGTCATCGCCGTCGCCGCGCCGCGCCGTTTCCTGGCGCTCGCCGCCGCACGCTTCTATGGCCGCCAGCCCGAGACCATGGTCGCCGTCACCGGCACCGCCGGCAAGACCTCCGTCGCCTCCTTCACGCGCCAGATCTGGGCGCATGCCGGCCATGCGGCCGCGATGATCGGCACGACCGGCGTCGTCGCGCCCGGCCGCAACGACTACGGCTCGCTGACGACGCCCGATCCGGTCTCGCTGCACGCGCTGCTCGCCGAGCTTGCCGATGCCGGCGTCACCCATGCCGCGATGGAGGCCTCCAGCCACGGCCTCGACCAGTCGCGCCTCGACGGTGTGAAGCTTGCCGCCGCCGCCTTCACCAATCTCGGCCGCGACCACATGGATTACCATCCGACGGTCGAGCACTACATGGCCTCCAAGCTGCGGCTCTTCGATACGCTGCTGGAGAAGGGCCTGCCGGCCGTCGTCTATGCCGACGACGAATGGTCCGGCATGGCGGCCGATGCGGCGCGCAAGGCCGGGCTCGACGTGCGCACGGTCGGCCGCAAGGGCGATTATCTGGCGCTGAAGCGAGTCGAGCATTTCCGCCACAAGCAGACCGCCGAGATCCATGTCGGCGACGCGATCTTCGAAGTGCACATTCCGCTGGCCGGCGATTTCCAGGTGGCCAATGCCCTGGTCGCGGCGGGCCTTGCCATGTCGACCGGCGTTCCCGCCGCCGTTGCCATGGCCGCGCTGGAAAAGCTGATCGGCGCGTCCGGCCGGCTCGAACTGGTGGGCCATGCCAAGAACGGTGCGCTCGCCTATGTCGACTATGCGCACAAGCCGGATGCGCTGGAGAACGTGCTGACCTCCGTGCGCCCCTTCACGACCGGCCGCGTCATCGTGGTCTTCGGCTGCGGCGGCGACCGCGACAAGGGCAAGCGCCCGATCATGGGCGAGATCGCCACGCGCCTTGCCGACGTGGTAATCGTCACCGACGACAATCCGCGCTCGGAAGTGCCCGAGGTCATCCGTTCCGAGATCATGGCCGCGGCGAACGGCGCGCGCGAGATCGGCGACCGCGCCGAGGCGATCCGCAGCGCTGTCGGCATGCTGAAATCGGGCGACACGCTGATCGTCGCCGGCAAGGGGCATGAGGAAGGCCAGACGGTCGGCACCGTCACGCTGCCGTTCTCCGACCATGCCGAGTTGCGCAAGGCGCTGGAGGAGTTGGACCGTTGAACTGGCTCTGGACCAGCGCCGACCTCGTCGCCGCCATGCATGGCCGCCCCATCGGCAACCTGCCGCAGGGCGTGACCGGCATCTCCATCGACAGCCGCGCCATCGCGCCGGGCGAGGCCTTCTTCGCCATCAAGGGCGACCGGGTCGACGGCCATGATTTCGCGAGCTTCGCCGTCGCCAACGGGGCGGGGCTCCTGGTCGTCAGCGAGGGCAAGCTGCCGGCGCTCGGCCGTCTCGTCACGCCGATGATCGTCGTGCAGGACGTGCTGCAGGCGCTGATCGATCTCGGCTGCGCGGCGCGCGACCGCACGGCGGCGCGCATCATCGCCGTCACCGGCTCCGTCGGCAAGACGACGAGCAAGGAGATGCTGCGCCAGGCGCTTGCGCCCTCGGGCAATGTGCATGCCTCCGTCGCCTCCTTCAATAATCACTGGGGCGTGCCGCTGACGCTCGCCCGCATGCCGGAGACCACCGACTACGGCATCTTCGAGATCGGCATGAACCATCCGGGCGAGATCTGCCCGCTGGTCGGCATGGTGCGCCCGCATATCGCGATGGTTACGACGATCGCGCCGGCCCATCTCGGCAATTTCCGCGATCTGGAAGAAATCGCCGCCGCCAAGGCGGAGATCTTCGAGGGCGTGGTGCCCGGCGGGCACGCTATTCTCAACCGCGACAACGAGCAGTTCGGCTTCCTCGAAAGGGCGGCGAAGGCGGCCGGCGTCGCGCATATCCACGGTTTCGGGGCCGATCCCGGCTCGGAATTCCGCCTCATCGACTTCGTAAGCGGCCCGGAGGGCAGCCTGCTGCGCGCCGCCGTGGGCGGGCAGACGCTGGAAGTGCCAATGGGCGCGCCCGGCCGGCATATCGCTGAAAACGCCGTCGCCGTGCTCGGCGCGGTGCACCTTGCCGGCGGCGATATCGAGAAGGCGATGGCGGGGCTCGCCACCATGCAGGCGGAGAAGGGCCGGGGACGGCGCTACCGCCTTGCCCGGGACGGCGGCTGGTTCACGCTGATCGACGAGAGCTACAACGCCAACCCCGCCTCGATGCGCGCCGCGATTTCGCTGCTTCACGATGCCGAGCCGCAGGGCCGAGGCCGGCGCATCGCCGTGCTCGGCGACATGCTGGAGATGGGCGAGCATTCGCCCGCCGTCCATGCCGGCCTTGCCGAGCCGCTCGTCGCGGCCGGCATCGGTACGGTCTGGCTCGGCGGCCCGGACATGGCGGCGCTGCGCGACGCGCTGCCCGAGGGCGTCGAGGTGGACTATCGCGACACGGCCGACGCGCTGGCCGCCCATGCGCTGGAGGCGGTGCGGCCGGGCGACGTGCTGGTGGTCAAATCGTCGAAGGGCACGGGTTTCAGCCGCATCGTCGCGGCCCTGCTTGACAAATATCCGGCGCTCCCCGAGAGGGAACGCGAGAGTTGAGTAAGGTTCGGCCGGGCGGACGCCTGCCGGACCTTCTTTTATGGAATTTTCATCCCGTTCCCGGTCGGTCACACCGGGGCGCTTCGGGGAACCTTTGGGGAAAGGGTGACAATGCTGCTTTGGCTCGTCGAGCTGGCTGACACCATTCAGGTGTTCAACCTGTTCCGCTACATCACCTTCCGGACGGGCGCTGCGCTGTTCACTTCCGCGACCATCGTCTTCCTGTTCGGCCCGATGATCATCTCGTCGCTGCGCATCCGCCAGGGCAAGGGCCAGCCGATCCGCGCCGACGGGCCGCAGACGCATTTCAAGAAGGCCGGAACGCCCACCATGGGCGGGCTGATGATCCTCGCCGGCATCGTCGGCAGCGCGTTGCTCTGGGCCGATCTTTCCAATGTCTATGTGGTCGCGACGCTGCTCGTGACCCTCGGCTTCGGCGCCATCGGCTTCTACGACGATTACCTGAAGGTCACCAAGCAGACCGACAAGGGCTTTTCCGGCAAGGCGCGCCTCGGCCTCGAATTCCTCATCGCCGGCATCGCCACCTATTTCATGATGCGCGCCACGCTTTCGGCCGGCGCGGCGGGCTCCACCTTCGGCTCCTCGATCACCTTCCCGTTCTTCAAGGACGTGCTGGTCAATCTCGGCCTCTTCTTCGTGCTGTTCGGCGGCTTCGTCATCGTCGCCGCCGGCAATGCGGTGAACCTGACGGACGGTCTCGACGGCCTCGCCACCGTTCCCGTCATGATCTCGGCGGCCGCCTTCGGCCTCATCGCCTATCTCGCCGGCAACGCGGTCTTCGCGAACTACCTGCAGATCCATTTCGTGCCCGGCACGGGCGAGCTCGCGGTGGTGCTCGGCGCGGTCATCGGGGCGGGGCTCGGCTTCCTGTGGTTCAACGCGCCGCCCGCCGCCATCTTCATGGGCGACACCGGCTCGCTGGCGCTGGGCGGCCTGATCGGCTCGGTCGCCGTCGCCACCAAGCACGAGATCGTCATGGCGATCATCGGCGGCCTCTTCGTCATGGAGACCCTGTCGGTCATCATCCAGGTCGCCTCGTTCAAGCTCACCGGCAAGCGCGTCTTCCTGATGGCGCCCATCCACCACCATTTCGAGAAGAAGGGCTGGACGGAAAGCCAGGTCGTCGTGCGCTTCTGGATCATCGCCGTCGTGCTGGCCATGGTCGGCCTGTCCACGCTCAAGCTGCGGTAAGGCGCCATGATCCCGGTCACCACCTTCAAGGGCAAGTCGGTCGCGCTGTTCGGTCTCGGCGGCTCGGGGCTCGCCACGGCGCTGGCGCTTGCCGCCGGCGGCGTGGACGTCACCGCCTGGGACGACAATCCGGCGAGCGTCGAGAACGCCGCCGCGGCCGGCGTCAGGACCGGCGACCTGCGCGGTCTCGACTGGAAGAGCGTCGACGCGTTGGTGCTGTCGCCGGGCGTGCCGCTCACCCATCCAAAACCCCACTGGAGCGCGGAGCTGGCGCATGCCGCCGGCGTCGAGGTGATCGGCGACGTCGAGCTTTTCGCGCGCGAGCGCCGGGCGCATGCGCCCGATTGCCCGTTCATCGCCATCACCGGCACGAACGGCAAGTCGACCACCACGGCGCTGATCGCCCATATCCTGAAATCGAGCGGCCGCGACACGCAGCTCGGCGGCAATATCGGCACGGCCGTGCTGACGCTCGATCCGCCGAAGGCCGGCCGCTTCTACGTGGTCGAGTGCTCGTCCTACCAGATCGATCTCGCCCCTTCGCTGAACCCGTCCGCCGGCATCCTGCTCAACCTGACGCCCGACCATCTCGACCGCCACGGCTCGATGCAGCACTATGCCGCCGTCAAGGAGCGGCTGGTGGCGGCGAGCAAGACGGCCATCGTCGGCGTCGACGACAGCTTCTGCGAGATGATCGCCGACCGCGTCGAGCGCGCGGGGACGAAGATCGTACGGATTTCCAGGCGTAACGTGCTGGCCGACGGCATCTATGCCGACGGCGCGCGCCTTATCCTCGCGCAGGGCGGGGCGACGCGGCAGGTCGCCGACCTCTCGCCGATCCAGACGCTGCGCGGCAGCCACAATGCGCAGAACGCCGCCGCCGCCATCGCCGCGTGCCTTGCGGCCGGCCTCGGCGAGGACGAGATCCGCGCCGGCCTTGCCTCGTTCCCCGGCCTCAAGCACCGCATGCAGCCGGTCGGCCGCAGGGGCGAGACGCTCTTCGTCAACGATTCCAAGGCGACCAATGCCGAGGCGGCCGCGCCGGCCCTGTCGAGCTTCGAGCGCATCTACTGGATCGCCGGCGGGGTTCCGAAGGAGGGGGGTATCTCGACGCTCGGCGCCTTCTTCCCGAAGATCGCCAAGGCCTATCTCATCGGCGAGGCGGCGCCGGCTTTCGCGGCGACGCTCGGCGAGGCGGTGCCTTTCGAGATGTCCGGCACGCTGGAGCGGGCCGTTCAGGACGCGGCGGCGGATGCCGGGAAGGATGGAAGCGGCCCGCTCGCCGTCCTTCTATCCCCGGCTTGCGCAAGCTTCGACCAGTACAAGAATTTCGAGGTCAGAGGCGATGCCTTCGTGAAACATGTCGCGGCGCTGCCGGGCGTGTCCATGCTGGTCGAGGTCCAACGAGGGGAAAGACATGGTTAGTCGTGCCGAACGTGGTGCATTGGCGGACTGGTTCTGGACGATAGACCGGTTCTTCCTCGCGGCCTTCATCCTTCTGATGGGGCTCGGTTTCATGCTGTCCTTCGCGGCAAGCCCGGCGGTCGCCGAGCGGCTCGGGCTCGACAGCTTCCATTTCGTCAAGCGGCACGCGATGTTCCTCTTGCCGGCCATCGCCGTGATGTTCGGCATCTCGTTCCTGACGCCCCGGCAGGTGCGGCGGGCGGCGATGATCCTGCTGGTGATCTCGCTCGCCGCCATGGTGCTGGCGCTGTTCTTCGGCGTCGAGGTCAAGGGCTCGCGGCGCTGGATCTCCATCGGCAGCTTCTCCATCCAGCCGTCGGAATTCATGAAGCCGGCCTTCGTGGTGATCTGCGCCTGGCTCTTCGCCGAGCATGCCCGCCAGCCGGAGATCCCCGGCAACCTCTTCGCCATCATCCTGTTCGGCATCGTCGCGGCGCTGCTCGTCGCCCAGCCGGACCTCGGCCAGACGATCCTCACCGCCGCCGTCTGGGGCGGCATGTTCTTCATGGCCGGCATGCCCTGGCTGTGGATCATCATCCTCGGCGGCGCGGCGGTCGGCGGGCTGCTGACGGCCTATACGTTCCTGCCGCATGTGGCGGGCCGCATCGACAAGTTCATGACCGGCGAGGGCGACACGTTCCAGATGGACACGGCGCGCGAGGCGATCATCCGCGGCGACTGGTTCGGCCAGGGGCCGGGCGAGGGCACCGTCAAGCGCATCATCCCGGACAGCCATACCGACTTCATCTTCTCCGTCGCGGCGGAGGAGTTCGGCATCATCTTCTGCATGGTCATCGTCGTGATCTTCGCCTTCGTGGTGATGCGCGGCCTCAACCATGCCTTCAAGGAGCACAACGATTTCACGCGCTTCGCCGTCGCCGGCCTGGTGCTGCAGCTCGGCATCCAGTCGATGATCAATATCGGCGTGAACCTCGAACTGCTGCCGGCCAAGGGTATGACGCTGCCGCTGATCTCCTATGGCGGCTCGTCGATGATCGCGATCTGCGTGACGGCCGGCTTCATCCTGGCGCTGACCCGCCACCGGCCGGAAAAGCGCGCCTCCGAGCGCAGCCTGTTCCGCGGCGGCATCGTGGCTGCGGCGGAGTGATGCGGGTCGTGAAGCGGGTGGGATCCACCCCCCTCTGCCCTGCCGGGCATCTCCCCCTCAGGGGGGGAGATGGGCTTGAGGCGAGGCGGTGCCACGATTCGATCTCCCCCCTTGAGGGGGAGATGCCCGGCAGGGCAGAGGGGGGTATCGCCTCCGCAACGCACAAGGCATGCATCCGATGAGCAAGGGCATCGTTCTTCTCGCCGCCGGGGGCACCGGCGGCCATCTCTTTCCGGCCGAGGCGCTGGCGCACGAACTGAAGGCCGGCGGCTGGTCCGTGCATCTCGTCACCGACAGCAGGGCCGAGCGCTTCGCGGGAAAATTCCCGGCGGACGAGGTCCATGTCGTGCCCTCGGCGACCATCGGCTCGAAGAACCCCGTCAGCGTCGTCAGATCGCTCTTCACGCTCTGGAAGGGTATTCGCGCCGCGCGCAAGCTGATGGCGCGGCTGAGGCCCAAGGTCGTCGTCGGCTTCGGCGGCTATCCGACCGTGCCGCCGCTGCTCGCCGCCACCGGCATGGGCATTCCCTCGATGATCCACGAGCAGAACGCCGTGATGGGCCGCGCCAACAAGGCGCTCGCCGCCCGCGTCAAGGCCATCGCCGGCGGCTTCCTGCCGGAGACGGGCGGTCCCCATGCGGACAAGACCGTGACGACGGGCAACCCGGTGCGACCCGCCGTTCTGGAGGCGGCGGACATCGCCTATGAAGCCTCGGCCGACGGCGAGTTCCGCCTCGTCGTCTTCGGCGGCAGCCAGGGCGCGCAGTTCTTCTCGCAGGCCATTCCCCCGGCGATCGCCGCGATGGAGCCGGCGGACCGGGCGCGGCTGAGGATCACCCAGCAGGCGCGGCCGGAAGACCGCGACGCGGTGGCGCGCTGCTATGCCGATCTCGGCATTCCCGCCGAGGTCTCGCCCTTCTTCACCGACATGGCGGCGCGCATCGGCCATGCCCATCTCGTCATCAGCCGCTCGGGCGCCTCGACGGTCTCGGAAGTGTCGGTCATCGGCCGTCCGGCCATCCTGGTGCCTTATCCTTATGCGCTGGATCACGACCAGGCGGCCAATGCCGCCGCGCTCGCTGCGGGCGGCGGGGCGAAGGTGATCGCGCAAGCGGAGCTTTCGACGGAGCGCCTCGCCGGCCTCGTCGCCGGGGCGATGCACGATCCCTCCGGCATGGCCGCCATGGCGGCGAGTGCCAGAAAGGCGGGAAAACCGGACGCGGCGCGCTTGCTAGCCTCGATGGTTGAGTCTATTGCGGGCGGCAGGACGATCGCGCAATTCAAGGGAGAACGGCCATGAAGATGCCGCAGAGCATAGGGCTCGTTCATTTCATCGGCATCGGCGGCATCGGCATGAGCGGCATCGCCGAGGTGCTGCACAATCTCGGCCATCGCGTGCAGGGCTCCGACCAGGCCGACAGCGCCAATGTGCAGCGCCTGCGCGACAAGGGCATCGACGTCTTCGTCGGCCACAAGGCGGAAAATCTCGGCGATGCCGAGGTGGTCGTCGTCTCCACGGCCATCAAGAAGACCAACCCGGAGCTGGTCGCGGCGCGTGAAAAACTGCTGCCGGTCGTGCGCCGGGCGGAAATGCTCGCCGAGCTGATGCGCTTCCGCAACGCCATCGCCATCGGCGGCACGCACGGCAAGACGACGACGACCTCGATGGTCGCGACGCTGCTGGAAGCCGGCGGGCTCGACCCGACCGTCATCAACGGCGGCATCATCAACGCCTACGGCACCAATGCCCGCATGGGCGAGGGCGAGTGGATGGTAGTGGAGGCCGACGAATCGGACGGCACCTTCCTGAAATTGCCGGCCGATGTCGCCGTCGTCACCAATATCGACCCCGAGCATCTCGACCATTACGGCAATTTCGACGCCGTGCGCGCGGCCTTCCGCCAGTTCGTCGAGAACGTGCCGTTCTACGGCTTCGGCGTGATGTGCCTCGATCATCCCGAGGTGCAGGCCATGGTCAGCCGCATCGAGGACCGCAAGGTCATCACCTATGGCGAGAACCCGCAGGCGGACGTGCGCTTCGGCAATATCCGCATGGACGGCGCGACCTCCGTCTTCGACGTGGAGATCCGCCGCCGCCGCACCGGGCAGGTCATCTCGCTGAAGGACCTGCGCCTGCCCATGCCGGGCCGGCACAACGTCTCCAACGCCACGGCGGCCATCGCCGTCGCCCAGCGCCTCGGCATCTCGCCGGAGGCGATCGCCAAGGGACTGGCGGGCTTCGGCGGCGTCAAGCGCCGCTTCACCTTCACGGGAAGCTGGAACGGCGTGAACGTCTATGACGACTACGGCCACCATCCCGTCGAGATCAAGGCCGTGCTGCGCGCGGCGCGCGAGGCTTGTGCCGCGGGGCGGATCATCGCCGTGCACCAGCCGCACCGCTACAGCCGCGTGGCGAGCCTGTTCGAGGAATTCGCCGGCTGCTTCAACGATGCCGACACGATCCTGATCGCGCCGGTCTATGCGGCGGGCGAGGACCCCATCGAGGGCGTCAGCGCGGAGGAGCTGGTTTCCCGCATCAAGTCCGGCGGCCACCGCGACGCGCGCTTCCTCGCCGCGCCCGAGGGGCTGGCCGGGATCGTCGCCGGCATTGCAAAGCCCGGCGATTTCGTGGTTCTCTTGGGGGCCGGCAATATCACGTATTGGGCGCAGGCTCTGCCGAAGGAACTGGCGGGCATTTCGGGTGAGGTGGCATGAGGACGGTTGACGGGGCAAGACTTCTGGCGTCGCTGGGCGAGGGCATCAAGGCGGTCCGCGGCCGCCTGACGCCGGATGCGCCGATGGACCGCGTGACCTGGTTCCGCGCCGGCGGCTTTGCCGAGCTGATGTTCCACCCGCATGACGTCGACGATCTCGTCACCTTCCTCAAGCTGGTGCCGGAAGAGGTGCCGCTGACGGTGACGGGCGTCGGCTCGAATCTCCTGGTGCGCGACGGCGGCATTCCCGGCGTGGTGATCCGCCTGTCGGCCAAGGGTTTCGGCGATGTCGAGCTTGCCGGCGAGAACCGCATCAAGGCGGGCGGCATCTGCCCGGACAAGAACATCGCCGCCATGGCGCTCGACCACGGCATCGCCGGCTTCGAGTTCTACTACGGCATTCCCGGCTCGATCGGCGGCGCACTGCGCATGAATGCCGGCGCCAATGGCGGGGAGACCAAGGACCTCGTCGTCGAGGTGCACGCGGTCGACCGCAAGGGCAACCAGCATGTGCTCTCCAATGCTGAGATGGGCTACACCTACCGCCATTCCACGGCCCCCGCCGACCTCATCTTCACCCATGCCGTCTTCCAGGGGCAGGCGGGCGACAAGGACGAGATCCGCGCCAAGATGGACGCCGTGCGCCAGCACCGCGAGACCGTGCAGCCGATCCGCGAGAAGACCGGCGGCTCGACCTTCAAGAACCCCGAGGGCCATTCGGCCTGGAAGCTGATCGACGAGGCGGGCTGCCGCGGCCTGATGATCGGCGGCGCGCAGATGTCGCCGATGCATTGCAACTTCATGATCAATACCGGGCAGGCGACCGGCTACGAGCTGGAATATCTCGGCGAGACCGTGCGCAGCCGCGTGCTGGAGCATTCCGGCATCATGCTGCAATGGGAGATCAAGCGCATCGGCAAGTTCATGCCGGGTTACGAGGTGAAGGAATTCCTCGGCCGCGCAACGGCCTGATTTAACAGGTCCGCTGGGGCGCGCCGCGCCCTCTCCCCCATCGGCGGGCCTTTCCAACCATTTGAGATCGTATCAAACGCCCTCGCGGCGGCGGATGCCGGCCGCGCGGGGATCATCGGGGGTATTCATGTTCAGGAAACTTGCGGCCGAGTTCATCGGCACGTTCTGGCTCGTTCTCGTCGGCAGCGGCAGCGGCATTCTCGCCGCGACCTTTCCCGGGATCGGCATCGGCATCGTCGGCATCGCCCTTTCCGCCGGCATCGCGCTGATGGCCATGATCTACGCCATCGGCCACGTCTCCGGCGGGCATATGAATCCCGGCGTCTCGCTGGGGCTGGCCGTCGCCGGCCGCTTCCCGATGGCGCATGTCCTGCCCTACACGCTCGCGCAGGTGGCGGGCGGCCTCGCGGCGGCGGCGGCGATCTATTTCGTCGCCTCCGGCAAGGCGGGGTTCGTGGCGGGCGGCTTCGGCGCGAACGGCTATGGCGAGCTGTCGCCCGGCGGCTATTCGCTGGCGGCCTGCCTCGTCATGGAGGTCGTGCTGATGGCGCTGTTCCTCTTCGTCATCCTCGGCTGCTTCCATGAGCGCGCCCCGACCGGCTTCGCGCCGATGACCGTCGGCTTCACGCTGACGGCGATCAACCTCGTGTCGATCCCGATCACCAACACCTCGCTCAACCCGGCGCGCTCGACGGGCCTTGCGCTCTTCGCCGAAACGGCGGCGCTGTCGCAGCTCTGGCTGTTCTGGCTGGCGCCGCTCGTCGGCGCGGTCGTCGGCGCGCTGCTCTGGAGGATCGTCGGCGAGGAAGGCTGAGCCGTCATTCAGCCTTCGTTCAGGAAAAGTTAGCGAATGCTAATTCCGGTCGCGTGACGGTTGCGCGGCAGCGCCCCGCGCAAGCGGGGCCTGGACAGGGGGCATTCATGTTCAAGAAATTCTCGGCCGAGTTCCTCGGCACGTTCTGGCTCGTCTTCGGCGGCTGCGGCAGCGCCGTCTTCGCCGCCGCCTTCCCGGAACTCGGCATCGGCTTCCTCGGCGTCGCCTTCGCCTTCGGCCTGACGGTGCTGACCATGGCCTATGCGGTCGGCGGCATTTCCGGCGGCCACTTCAACCCGGCCGTCTCCGTCGGCCTGACGGTCGCCGGAAAATTCCCGGCGGCGAACCTCGTGCCCTATATCGTGGCGCAGGTGCTCGGCGCGGTCGTCGCGGCCGCGGCGCTCTATCTCATCGCCTCGGGCAAGGCCGGCTTCACGGCCGGCGGCTTCGCCTCGAACGGCTATGGGGAACTGTCGCCGGGCGGCTATTCGCTGACGGCGGCGCTGGTGGCCGAGGCGGTGCTGACGGCCTTCTTCCTCATCATCATCCTCGGCTCCACCCATGGCCGCGCGCCGGCGGGATTTGCGCCCATCGCCATCGGCCTCGGCCTGACGCTGATCCATCTCGTCTCGATCCCGGTCACCAACACCTCGGTCAACCCGGCCCGCTCGACGGGCGTCGCGCTCTTCGCCGAGACGGCGGCGCTGTCGCAGCTCTGGCTGTTCTGGCTGGCGCCGATCCTCGGCGCGGCGATTGGCGGGGTGATCTGGAAGATCGTCGGCGAAGACGATTGATCGCGCGTCCGCACCGCTAACCATGAAAGGGCTCCGCCATGGCGGGGCCCTTTTTCGTTGCTCTTGAAAGCGCGCGGGCAGTTTCGCTTGCCACGAATGCAACTCTCTGATTCCAAGGAGAGAATCGAGGTGTGGCCTGATTCGGGACGAGGAAAATTCGTCTTGCCGCCCGTCAGGTTAACGAAAGTAAACGCTTCATTAACCTTAATGCCGCTCTAGTGGTTCCAACTCGCCCGCCGAGTCGGACCGCAGAGATAAATCAGGTCCGCACAAGGGACGAGGGACACAGTGCGGAATTCAGTCGAGGGTTCTATGAGCGTAAAGCATGTCGCGGTGCTGATGGGTGGTTTTTCGTCGGAACGGCCGGTGAGCCTTTCGTCGGGGAATGCTTGCGCCGA
>JBDHSZ010000099.1:0-13418 GCA_039812945.1 Shinella sp. | reverse complement strand
GTGGCCGGATTTTACTCCGCCCGCAGCAGCATTATGCCGCCGCTACCGTGGCCGACTTTTGCACCGCCGCTCTCACATGGCGCGCATCGGCGAGGCGGCCGCGCATTTCCTCGAGGTCACCCTGCAGCAGGACGAGATCATCGGCGTCTCGAGCTGGAGCCAGACCATCCTGCGCCTGGTGGACAACATCCACCCGCTGAAGAACGCCAAGGCCAAATATATCGTGCAGATCCTCGGCGGCATGGGCGACGCCTCGGTGCAGACCCATGCCACGCAGCTCATCGCGCGGCTGGCCCGGCTCACCGGCGGCGAGCCGCGGCTGCTGCTCGTGCAGGGCATCACCTCCTCGCGCGAGGCCAAGCTGATCATGCTGGCCGACCCGGTCGTGCGCGAGACGATGGACCTCTACGGCCGCCTGAGCCTTGCCATCGTCGGCATCGGCGCGGTCGAGCCGTCCGAGATGCTCGCCCGCTCCGGCAACACCTTCTCCCGCCAGGAGATGGCCATGCTGCACGAGGCCGGCGCGGTCGGCGAGATCTCCTACCGCTTCTACGACAAGGACGGCAAACCCGTCGAGACGCCGCTCAACGACCGCGTCATCGGCATCTCGCTGGAGAACCTGCGCAAGGCCGACCGCGTCATGGCCCTTGCCGGCGGAGAATCGAAGACCCAGGCCATCGCCGGCGCCCTGAAGCTGGGCGTCATCGATGTGCTCGTCACCGACAAGTTCACCGCGGCGCGGCTCACGGCCTGATCCATCCCGGATCGGTCCCCGGCCTGCCGCATAGTATGGAGAGAAGACCATGAGACGTTTCGCAGGCCAGACGGTATTCGTCACCGGGGGCAACAAGGGCATCGGGCGCGGCATCGCCAAGCGCTTCGCCGACGAGGGGGCGAAGGTCGCCATCGCGGCCATCGAGAAGGACACGGCGGCCGCCGCCGAGGCGCTGGCCGCGGAAACCGGGGCCGAGGTGATCGGCCTTGCGCTGGACGTGACCGACGCCAAGGCCGTGCAGGCCGCCTATGGCGAGGCCGAGGCGAAGCTCGGCGCGATCTCCGTCTCCGTGCAGAATGCCGGCGTGATCACCATCGCCAAGGTCGAGAACCTCACCGAGCGCGAATGGGACCTCAACCTCGACGTCAACACCAAGGGCGTCTTCCTATGCTGCCAGGAGGCGATCCGCCGCTTCCGCGCCAGCGGCACCAAGGGCCGCCTCGTCAACACCGCTTCCGGCCAGGCCCGCCAGGGCTTCATCTACACCCCGCACTACGCCGCCTCGAAATTCGGCGTCGTCGGCCTGACGCAGAGCCTCGCCAAGGAACTCGCCCGCGAGGGCATCACCGCCAACGCCATCTGCCCCGGCATCATCCATACCGAGATGTGGGACTACAACGACCGCGTCTGGGGCGAGATGCTCGGCGAATACGGGCCGGGCGAGCTGATGGCCGAATGGGTCGAGGGCATCCCGATGGGCCGGGCCGGCACGCCCGCCGAGGTCGCGGCCCTCGTCGCCTTCCTCGCCTCGCCGGATGCGGCCTATATCACCGGCCAGACGATCAATGTCGACGGCGGCCTGATCATGTCGTAGGCCCAGGGCTCGTCTCGGGCCCCGCCCCGCCTTCCCCCCGGAACGGCCAGGGCAATTGCATATGGAATGATACGTCGCGACTCTCTCCCTTCTCCCCGAGGGGAGAAGGGGAGATTCGGCAACGGCGTGCCATATGCGATTCGCCTGCGGGGACGGCGGGGCGGCGGCGAAAGAGCAGGGAACACGCAAAGTTTGGGTTGACCGCCGCCGGCGGCGAGGCGACACTTCGCTTCATTGCAAGGCAGGAGGCAGGACGATGGACGAGCCAGACCGGTGGCGGCAAATGGCGAGCGCGCCGCGAAACGGCAGCCGCATCCTCGTCACGGTCCGCTCCTCCGAGCAGGGTCCGGCGGAGGTCGACGTCGCCTATTGGTCGAACGGCGACCGGTTCGGCGCGGAAGGCTGGCGCGCCTCCGATTCCGCCCCCGGCTGCATCATCGAATATGCCGAGACGGAGCTGAAATGCTGGATGCCGATGCCCTCGGCCGACCCCGGCCGCGCCGCCGCGCCCGCCCCCTGGCAGGGTGACGACGAGCGGGAGCTCGACGGATCGGGCATCTAGCCGCGGGCCGGCGGACCGGAGACTTGACAAACATCATCTCCGGCATTGAGTTGCAACGCGCAAGGATCACTTCCCCCAGTATGGAGAGACGCCCATGACCACCGTCGCAGTCCTCGTCGGCAGCCTTCGCAAGGAGTCGTTCAGCCGCAAGATCGCCAAGGCCTTCGACGCCCTGACGCCGGGCCTCAAATTCGATTTCCTCGATATCGGAGCCGTCTCCTATTTCAACCAGGACCTGGAAGGAGCGCCGCCGGCCGATTGGACGGCGTTTCGCGAGCGCATCGCCGCCGCCGACGCGGTGCTGTTCGTGACCGCCGAATACAATCGCTCGGTCCCCGGCGTCCTCAAGAATGCGATCGACGTCGCCTCGCGGCCCTATGGGCAGGGCGCGCTGATGGGCAAGCCCGCCGCGATCATCTCGACCTCGATCGGCGCGATCGGCGGCTTCGGCGCAAATCATCATCTGCGCCAGTCGCTGTGCTTCCTGAACATGCCCGTGCTGGAACAGCCCGAAGCCTATATCGGCAACAGCGGCAGCCTGTTCGACGAGGCGGGGCACCTCACCAACGACGGCACTCGCGATTTCCTCGGCAATTTCGGCAAGGCCTTCGAGCAGCACATCGCCCGCAACGCCGCGCGCTGAGGCCGTCGCCGCCGCCCCGTCATCAATCCGGCCGGTCCCCGGCCGGATAGACGACCGTGCCATCCGCCCGCACGCGCGCGCCGGGGGTGAGACGGGCCGGATCGAGGCGGCCCTCCCCCATGATGTGGAAGACGCTTCTCCCCGCCGCGATCAGGTAATCGGCGACGATGCGGCGATGGCACCGCCACCAGACGGCTTCCGAGCACATGATGGCGCATCGCCGGTCGCGTCCCTCGCGCAGGAGATGCTCGAAGCCCTGGTGGAATTCGGGCGAAAGCGCGTAATCGGCATAATTGTGGAAGCTCCTGTTGGTCCACAGGCCGTTGACCTCGTCCGGCGCGCCGCGCGTCCTGCCGCGCAGGCCGCCGAGCGCCGCGATATGCTCGTAGGCGATCTGGACCTCCGCGAGGGCGGCGGACAGCGCCGCGCCGTTGAACTGCGGGTTGCTCCTCGACATCGGCATCTTCCTGATATCCGCGAGAAACACGATGCCGGCTTCCCGCAGGAGATCGATGAACGCCGCCTGGGAGCGGTTGGAATGGCCGATGGTGAAGAAGGGCTGGCTCACGCCTCGTCCTTTTCGAGCGCGCTCCCCTTGTGGGCGGCGACATGGTCGGTCTTGTCGCTCTTGATCTCGTATTGCGGATCGTCCTTCGAGGCGCGATGGGTATGGCCCTTGTAGTCGAAGTCGCTGGTGTGGACGGCGATGATCGTGCCCGACACCCGCCCCGCCTCCGAATTCCAGCGCACGTGATCGCCGATCCTGAACCGCTTCGTCATGTCTCGTCTCCTTCTGTCGGCCGGTCTCCTGTCCTCACTCCGGCGAAAGCGCCACGGCCGCCTCCGTCGTCAGCGTGCGAAAGGTGAAGCTCTCCTGCACGTGGAGATCGACGGCGGTCGCCGTCGGAACACGCCCACCGCCTCGCTCAAAGAGATCGGCAGCGCTATGGTGATGTCGCCGCCCTCGCGCGTAAAGCGCGGATCGGGCAGGACATCCACCTCGATCAGCGCATCGCCCGGCCCGCCCCTCCTCCGCCGGGGCGGCGCCTAATATGCCCGCGGCCGCTTCTGCGTGGATTCCCGGACGATGAGCTCGAATCCGAGGTCCACCCGCGGCTCCTCCACGGGCTTTCCCTCGATCCGGTCGATCAGCATGCGGACGGCGCGCTCCCCCATCTCCTGCCGATAGGTCCTGACGCTGGTGATCGAGGGATTGGCGACCGCCATCATCTCCAGATCGTTGAAGCCGCAGATGCCGAATTCCTGCGGCACGCTGATGCGGCGGCGCTGGCATTCGAAGAGCACGCCGAGGGCAAGGTCGTCATTGTTGCAGAAGACGGCGTCGGCGCCGAGATCCTTGTCCAGCAGCTTGGCCAAGAGTTCGCAGCCGAGCGTCACGGTCGACGCGCGCGGCGTCGTCACGATCAGGCGCTCGTCGAAGAGGCCTTTCGCCTGCAGGGCGTCCCGGTAACCTTCCAGTCGCCGCTGCGTCCTGTGGTCCATCCGGGCGCCGAGGAAGGCGACGCGGCTGTATCCCTGGCAAACCAGGTGCTGCGTCGCCTCATAGGCCCCCTTGCGGTGGGAGAAGCCGACGATCATCTCGACCGGATCGTCGCCCGTCTCCATGATCTGGATGACCGGGCAGCCGGCATTCTTGAGAAGCGCGCGCGACAGCGGGGACTGGTCGATGCCCGTGACGATCAGCCCGGCGGGCTTCTGGCCGACGAACACCCGCAGCAGGTTCTCCTCCTCGAGGTTCGAATAGCGCGTGTTGGCGAGCTGGACCTCATAGTGGCGGGTCTCGGCGACCGTGTAGATGCCGCGCAACACATCGGCGAAGACGTTGTTGGTCAGCGACGGCACGAGGATGCCGATGACATCCGTCCGCGTCGATGCGAGCGCCCTGGCGGCCGGATTGGCGACATAGCCGAACTCCTCGATGACCTGCCGGATCCGCTCGCGAACGGCAGGGGAGACGACCTCCGGCTTGCGAAGCGCCCGGGAGACCGTGGCGGCGCTCACGCCGGCTGCCCTGGCGACATCGGAGAGCTTTGCCTGCTTGCCGCTCATGCGAATCCTTCCCCTCAACCCATTGGCGCGATGATAAAGGCGAAAACCCGAGTTGACAATGAAAGCGCTTACATTCATTAATGCCGCGGTGACGACATTCAGGACTGGGGTGGGAAATGGCGGCTCCGATAGAGCAGCACAAGGCGAAGCACACGGGCTTCATTCTCGTGATGGGCGTTAGCGGCTCTGGTAAATCAACGATTGGTAGAGCGTTGGCCGATAGTCTCGGGGCAGGCTTCATCGAGGCGGACGACTATCATTCACCGCGGAATGTCGAGAAGATGGCGGCCGGCCAATCCCTCAGCGACGAGGATCGCTGGCCCTGGATGAAAGCGATTTCACAAGCTGCCGAAGCCGAAATGGCAAGGCGCGGCGATTGCGTCGTCATCGCCTGCTCGGCGCTCAAGAAAAGCTACCGAGACTTCCTGCGCGCGCAGCTCGGCGCGATCTCCATCGTCCATCTTTCCGGCCCCCGGGAACTGATCCAGGCGCGCCTGCAGGCCCGGCAATCGCATTTCATGCCGGTCGAGCTGCTTGCCAGCCAGATCGCCACGCTCGAGGCGCTGGCGCCCGAGGAAGGCGGCGTCGCCCTGTCGATCGGCGAGAGCGAGGGCGCGATCGTGTCGCGCGCCCTCAGATCGTTCGGCGGCTCGCCGGACCAGGCCGCCGCCGAGCGGCCGGCATAACGCGCATGCGGGAGGTAGAGGCGATGAAGGAAGAGTTCTGGCGCTGGGGCGCCGTCGAGATCGCAGCGGCGATCCGGGAAAAGCGCGTCTCCAGCACGGAGGTGCTCGAGAGCTGCCTGAAACGGGTCGAGGCGGTCAATCCGTCCGTCAACGCCATCGTCGACCTGATGGAGGACGAGGCGCGGGGCGCGGCGCGGGCGGCGGACGCCGCCGTGGCGCGCGGCGAGGCCCTCGGCCCCCTTCACGGCGTTCCCGTCACGATCAAGGTCAATATCGATGTCGCCGGCAGGGCGACGACGAACGGCGTTGCCGCCTTCGCCGACCGCATCGCCGGGCAGGATTCCCCCCTCGTGCGGAAATGGCGCGAGGCCGGCGCCGTCGTGCTCGGGCGGACGAACACGCCGGCCATGTCCTTCGGCCTCTTCACCAACAACAAGCTGTATGGCCGCACGCTGAACCCCTGGTCCGCCGGCATTTCCCCGGGCGGATCGAGCGGCGGCGCGGCGGTTTCGGTGGCGACCGGCATGGTGCCGCTCGCGCACGGCAACGACAGCGGCGGCTCCATCCGCTATCCGGCCTATTGCTGCGGCCTGTTCGGAATGCGGCCGACCTTCGGCCGGGTGCCGCACCATAGCGGCACATCGCCGGTCGATTTGCCGATCATGTCGCAACTGGCCGTCGTCAACGGTCCCTTCGCGCGCTCCATCGCGGATCTGCGCGTCGCTCTCTGGGCGATGTCGGGCCACGATCCCCTCGATCCCTGGTCGGCGCATGCGCCGATCCCCGGGCCTCGCCCGAGCGGGCCGTGCAAGGTGGCCGTCCTCGCCGACCTGCCCGGCGTCGCGCGGGACGAGGAGACGGTCGCGGCCGTTCGGCAGGCAGCCGCCTGGCTCCGCGAGGCGGGCTATGTCGTCGAGGAGGTCGCGCCGCCGCGCTATGCCGAGGCCTCCATGCTGCGCGACAGGCTGCTGATCCACGAGATCCGCGCCGGCATGCTGGACATGATCGAGGCGCATGCGCCGCCCGAGGAGATCAACGAGGCCCACGCCCTGCTCGACGCGACGCCGCCTGTCGGCTTCGACGAATTCCGCGAGGGGCTGGCCCGCAGGACCGCGATCATCCGGGAATGGCTGCTGTTCATGCAGGACTATCCGCTGGTCCTCAGCCCGATCGCCTGGCGCAAGCCGCAGCCGGCGGATTTCTACGAGAAGCCCGTGGTCCTGACGGAGCAGACGGTCCTCGAACTGTCGCCGCTGCATGTCCCGCCGCTGCTGGGCCTGCCCTCGATGGCGGTGCCCACCGGGCTGGCCGGCGGCTTTCCGATGGGGGTGCAACTCATGGCTTCGCAATTCGAGGAGGAGCGGCTTCTGGAGGCCGGCAGGGCGATCGAGACGCGCGCCGGCGGGCTGACGCCCGTCGAGCCGGCTTTCGGCCCGCGGCCGCACGGCGCCTGAGGGCGCAACAGGAATACGGGTATCTGCCCCGTAGGTCACGCCGTCCGAAATCGATATCGGCGGCGTCTTTGAGGAGAGGTCCGGTCGGCACGACCGGCAGTTGGAGGGAATGGAAATGCGTAAGCTGATAACCGCACTGAGCACGGCGCTGGCTCTTGGAGGCGCCGTGGCCTCCGCTTCCGCCGAGGAGATCGTGATCGCCACCGTCAACAACGGCGACATGATCATCATGCAGAAGCTGTCGAAGGAGTTCGAGGACAAGACCGGCATCAAGCTGCGCTGGGTCGTTCTCGAGGAGAACACGCTGCGCGAGCGCCTGGCGACGGACATCGCCACCAAGGCCGGCCAGTACGACGTCATCTCGGTCAACTCCTACCAGACGCAGCTCTGGGCGAAGATGGGCTGGCTGACGAAGCTGGACGATTTCGGCCCGGAATACGACTATGACGACTTCATCCCCGCGACGCGCGAGAGCCTCAGCGTCGACGGCACGATGTATGCCGCGCCGTTCTACGGGGAAAGCCTGATCACCTTCTACCGCAAGGACCTGTTCGACAAGGCCGGCATCACGATGCCGGAAAAGCCCACCTTCGACGACATCGCCAGCTTCGCCGAGAAGGTCACGGACCGCGAGGCCGGCATCAACGGCATCTGCCTGCGCGGCAAGCCGGGCTGGGGCGAGAACACCCCGCTCATCTCGACCTTCGTCGCGGCCTTCGGCGGCGCGTGGTTCGACATGGAATGGAAGCCGCTGCTGACCTCCGAACCCTGGCACCAGGCGCTCAACTGGTATCTGGACGTCATGAAGACGGCCGGCCCGACCGGCGCCTCGACGAACGGCTACAACGAGAACCGCGTGCTGTTCAGCACCGGCAAGTGCGGCATGTGGATCGACGCCACCGTGACGGCGGGCTACCTGCTCGACCCGAAGGAATCGAAGGTCTCCGAGACGACCGGCTTCGCGCCCTTCCCGATCACCGACAAGAACCCCGAGGCGGCAGGCTGGAGCGGCGCGTGGCGGTCCCGGTGAGCGTGACGGAGAATGCGCCCGCCGCGAAGAAGTTCATCGAATGGGCGACCTCCAAGGAATATGCCCGCCTCGTCGGCGAGCGTGAGGGCTGGCTGCTCGCCCCGTCGGGCACGCGCAAGTCCACCTATGCGGCTCCCGAATACCAGGAAGTCGCAAAGCCCTTCGCGGACAAGGTCCTCGCGGCCATCTCCGCGGTGAAGCCCACCAAGCCCTCCATCATGGAAACCCCCTATACCGGGGCCGGCTTCATCGACATCGCGGAGTTCCAGGCCATCGGCACGACCATGGGCCAGACGATCGCCGCCGCCGTGAGCGGCAGCAAGACCGCCGACCAGGTGCTGGAGGAATCCCAGACCTATGTCGAGCGCACGATGGAGCGCGCGGGCTACTATAAGAAGTAACGCCGATCCGGTCGTCGCACCCGCATCCCGATGCCGGTGCGACGGCCTTTCCGCCTCTGGGAGACGACGGCGGCCTCGAAGCTAGGACAGGACGGGATACAGATGTCTGGTTATCAAATGAAGCGGGCGGCGCAGATCGCCCTGGCGCCGTCGGTGCTGCTGCTTTTCATCGGCATGATCGTGCCGCTGGCCATAACCCTGTGGCTTTCGTTCCAGTTCTACAACCTGATGAACCCGATGGAAGCGGGCTTTGCCGGGTTCGCCAACTACACGTATTTCCTGTCCGATCCGGCCTTCCTGCAGGCCATCGTCAACACGCTGCTGCTCGTCGGCGGCGTTCTGGCGATCACCGTGATCGGCGGCGTCCTGCTCAGCCTGCTGTTCGACCAGCCGATGTGGGGGCGCGGCATCGTCAGGCTTCTCGTCATCGCCCCGTTCTTCGTCATGCCGACGGTCTCGGCGCTGGTCTGGAAGAACATGCTGATGCATCCGGGCTACGGCATCTTCGCGTGGATCGCGCTCAAGCTCGGCCTGCCTCCCGTGGAATGGCTCAGCAACTATCCGCTCCTGTCCATCGTGCTGATCGTCTCGTGGCAATGGCTGCCCTTCGCCACGCTGATCTTCCTGACGGCGCTGCAATCGCTCGACAACGAGCAGCAGGAAGCCGCGCGCATGGACGGCGCGGGCCCGTTCGACCGGCTGATCTACATCATCCTCCCGCATCTCGGCCGGGCGGTGACCGTCGTGATCCTCATGGAGACGATCTTCATCCTGGCGATCTTCGCGGAGATCTTCGTCACCACGAGCGGCGGGCCGGGCTATGCATCCACCAACCTGCCCTTCCTGATCTATGTCCAGGCATTGCTGCAGTTCGACGTCGGCGCCGCCTCGGCCGGGGCGGTCATCGCCGTGATCCTTGCCAACATCGTCGCCATCTTCGCCATCCGCATGGCCGGCAAGAACCTGACAGCCTGAGGAAACGACAATGAGAAAACCGCAAGCCGTCCTTCTGAAGACCGGCATCAGCCTGCTCGGCTGGGCGATCGCGCTGCTGCTGTTCTTCCCGATCCTGTGGACCGTGCTCACCAGCTTCAAGACCGAGGTGGACGCGATCGCATTCCCGCCGACTTTCCTTCCGCCGGAATGGACGCTGGAGAACTATTTCGACGTGCGGGAACGGTCGGAATATTTCACCCATTTCCTCAATTCGGTCGCCATCTCCGTGGGATCGACGGTCATCGGGATGCTGCTTGCGATCCCCGCCGCCTGGTCGATGACGTTCCAGCCCAATCGCGCCACCCGCCACATCATGATGTGGATGCTGTCCACCAAGATGATGCCGGCCGTCGGCGCGCTCATCCCGATCTTCCTGATCTTCAAGAACACCGGGCTGCTCGACACGATCGCCGGCGTGACGCTCGTGCTGACCGTCGGCAACCTGCCGATCATGGTGTGGATGCTCTACACCTACTTCAAGGAGATCCCGGCGGATATCCTGGAGGCGGCCCGCATGGACGGCGCGAGCACGATCAAGGAAGTGATCTACGTCCTCTTGCCGATGAGCCTGCCCGGCGTCGCCTCCACCATGCTTCTCAACATCATCCTGGCCTGGAACGAGGCGTTCTGGACCTTGAGCCTCACCGCCGTCAAGGCAGCGCCCCTCACGGCCTTCATCGCATCTTATTCCAGCCCGCAGGGTCTCTTCTGGGCCAAGCTCTCGGCGGCGTCCACGCTGGCGATCGCCCCGATCCTCGTCCTTGGCTGGATGAGCCAGAAACAGCTTGTCCGCGGCCTGACCTTCGGCGCCGTGAAGTAGGAGAATTCCCCATGGGTTCGATCACCCTCAAAAACATCTGCAAGGCCTTCGGCGAGCAGGTCGTCATCCCCGACGCCAATCTGGAGATCACCGACGGTGAATTCGTCGTCTTCGTCGGGCCCTCGGGCTGCGGCAAGTCGACCTTGCTGCGCCTGATCGCCGGGCTGGAGGAGCCGACCTCCGGCCGCATCCTCATCGAGGGGAAGGACGTGACGGATACCTCGCCGGCGGCGCGCAAGCTCTCGATGGTCTTCCAGTCCTATGCGCTCTATCCGCATATGACGGTCTACCAGAACATCGCCTTTCCCCTCAAGATGACGGGGGAGAAGGCGGACACCATCCGCGCCCGTGTCCATGAGGTCGCCAAAAGCCTCGACCTCCTGCCCTATCTGGAGCGGCGGCCGCGCAATCTTTCGGGCGGCCAGAGGCAGCGCGTGGCGATCGGCCGGGCGATCATCCGCCAGCCGACCGGCTTCCTCTTCGACGAGCCCCTGTCCAATCTCGACGCGGCGCTGCGCGTCAGCATGCGGCTGGAAATATCGCAGTTGCATCAGCGGCTCGCCAGCACGATGATCTACGTGACGCACGACCAGGTCGAGGCCATGACCATGGCCGACCGCATCGCCGTGCTGAACGCCGGCCGCATCGAGCAGTTCGCGACCCCGCTGGAACTGTACCGCCGTCCGGCGAACCGTTTCGTCGCCGGATTCATCGGCTCGCCGAAGATGAATTTCATCGAGGGCGAGAAGGCCGCGTCCTATGGCGCCCACGCCATCGGGCTGCGCCCGGAGGCCATTTCGCTCTCCGCGAAGGCGGGAACGTGGAGCGGTCGTATCGAGCGGGTCGAGCATCTGGGCGCGGACACCCTCGTCCATGCCGAGCTGGACCAGGGCGATAAGGTCACCGTCCGTGTCGGCATGGAAGACACGCTCGCCTCCGGTGAGGCCATCTTCCTCACCCCCAGCGCGGAGCAGATCTATCGTTTCGACGAAAGCGGCGCGACGCTCGGTTTTCCGGCGGATATTCCGCGCTCCGCCCTGATGTGAGGATGCCGGCACGCCGGGCGTCTCAATCAGAAGCGGCCCGCACGAGGCGGGCCGCGTTGTCACGGGACAGGATTACTCGGCCGCGCCGATGGCCTTCAGGCCGGCAACCGCGCAACCGGCGTCGATGTCGCCCGACGGCGCGCCGCCGACGCCGATGCCGCCGACCGTCGCCTTGCCGAACTTGATCGGCAGGCCGCCGGCCTGGATGACCATGCGGGCATCCATGTCGCGCAGGCCGTCGTTCGCCGGCTTGGAGGCGATGAACTCGGCAAGCCCTGCCGTGTCGCGGCCGAGGGCAGCCGAGGTGAAGGCCTTGCCTTCAGCGCTGGAACCGGTATGCGGGCCGGAATTGTCGCCCTTGAGCAGGACCTTGGTCGAGCCGTCACGCGCCACGATGGCGACGCTGACATTGTGTCCTTCGGCAAGGCAGGCCTGCAGCGCGGCGTCGGCGGCCTTGGTTGCGAGGGCGACCGGCAGGTAGGGCGCGGTCGGCAGTTCCTGCGCGGTGGCGGCAAGGGGAGCGAGCAGCGTGGCGGCGAGAACGATATTGCGGATCATGTGTGTTCCTTTCGTTGTTCGATGAGAGGAAACTAGCCCGCCCGCCGCGCCGCCGGTATTCGTAGACCTCGCGCCGGCATCGGTAGTTCTACGGGCAAATCGCCCTGCTGCGCTGCATCAACCTCCTGGATATCCCCGATTCCGGATCGAACGCCGTCGCGGGCGAGGAAATCCGCCAACCGCCGATAAAAGGGGAATATCCATGAAGTATTCGGCACGATCCGGCTGAAGCCGTTCCGCCTGCCGGCGGGAGATTGGCGATCCGCAGGTATCGGGCCACGCTTGAGAAGGAAGCGGTCCCCTCGCCTATGCGCCGATCTTGTCCCACTTGCCATATTTGGACTGGGATTGGCGCGCGAAAAACCGATAGGGGGTTCGCGACCAGGCTTTGACGGCATTGGTCCTGTTGTCCAGAACCATGTCGCCCCGGTCCGTTCGCACGGTGAGGAGCACGTGCCCCTGCCCCATATAGGTCACCACGGTGAGCAGAAGCGCCGAAGACGGCCAGCCGCGCTTCATGAGCTCATGCTTCTTGAGAATGGCAAAATCCTCGCAGTCCCCCGCCTTCCCGGGAAGGCCCCATACGTCGTCCTTGCCGGTCGATACGCTGTCGAGCTTCTGCTTGATGCGCGCGTTCACCGACTGATTGATCGACTTCAGCTCCGTCAGGCGCGCAGGCGTGAGCGCAGCGACCTTGGCCGAACCGGTCGAATTGCACAGCCGGGGCTCGCGTTTGCAAAACTCATAAAATGCAGGTGGAGCAAAAGCATAGCCTGCAATGTACATGCTGCCGGAACTGGCAGCATATCCCTTGGTCAAGGGCTTTGTAACAGAAGCTGTCTGCGGTCCGTCCGATGAAACACAGCCGGTCAATACCATTGCAACCAGCGCCAGAGCGGCTGAAATTCGGGGAATCATGCACGAATCTCCAGATATCGATCATTATGATTAGCTGAAATTGTTTAATCAACCTTTGAGGCGATTGATTTCACAGGCTTCACAAGACTGACATACTCAATAGCTCGTTTCCCCCGATGCGCGTCTTTTAGTCGGGTTTGTGACGACTTTATGTTTAACCTGGTCCTAATGGAGGTTGTCATGTTGACCAGTCGCCTCACTTTGACTCCCGGCCTTGCAGTGTTGGGTTCAATGTTCGTCCTGTCGTTGGGAACCATGGTTCCCGAAAATGCCGTGGCGCAGGATAGCCGCCGGCCCCTCATGACCAAGGCGGAATGCCGGCCGCTCACGGAAGCCAACTTCGCGATGTGCTGCATCGCGCGCAACAGAGCGGCCCTTCTCACCAACGCGCAGATCGCTCAATGCCCACCCATAACGACGGCCCTCATTCTCTCGCTCGCATCCAGCGGCGGCCACAGGGACAGTGACGGCCGCAGCAGCGGCAGCGGCGGCGGTGGCGACAGGGGCGGCAGTGGCGGCTCCAGCGGCGGCGGCTCGGGTGGCGACAACGGTGGCGGCTCCGGCGGCGGTAACGGCGGCGGTTCTGGCGGCGGTAGCGGTGGCGGTTCTGGCGGCGGTAGCGGTGGCGGTTCGGGCGGCGGTAGC
>JBDHSZ010000098.1:0-13516 GCA_039812945.1 Shinella sp. | reverse complement strand
GCGCGATGGTCTGCGGGTGGCAGTTCTCGTCGACGAAGAAGGCGGTCGCCTTGGACTTCGCCACGCGCTGGGCCATGGCCATCGCCTCGGCGGCGGCAGTCGCCTCGTCGAGCAGCGAGGCATTGGCAACGTCGAGGCCGGTCAGGTCGCAGACCATGGTCTGGTAGTTGATGAGCGCTTCGAGGCGGCCCTGGCTGATTTCCGGCTGGTAGGGCGTATAGGCCGTGTACCAGGCGGGGTTTTCCAGGATGTTGCGCTGGATGACCGGCGGCGTGATCGTGCCGTAGTAACCCTGGCCGATCAGCGAGACGAGCTTCTTGTTGCGGTTGGCGGTCTCGCGCAGCTTGTCGAGCGCTTCGCGTTCGGTCATCGGCGCGCCCCATTCCAGCGGCTTGGTCTGGCGGATCGATTTGGGAACCGTGTCGTCGATCAGCGCGTCGAGGCTCGGATAGCCGATTACCTTCAGCATCGCCTCCATCTCCTTCGGCGAGGGGCCGATATGGCGACGATTGGCGAAGTCGTAGGGCTGGTAATCGGTGAAGGCGAAATCCTTGGGCAGAGACATCAGCCGACGAGCTCCTTGTAGGCGGCCTCGTCCATCAGGCCGTCCGCGTCCGCCGGATTGGCGAGCTTCAGCTTGAAGAACCAGCCGGCGCCCTGCGGGTCGCTGTTGACGAGGGAGGGATCGGCCGTGATGGCCTCGTTGATCTCGACGATCTCGCCGTCGAGCGGACAAAAGACGTCGGAGGCCGCCTTGACGCTCTCGACGGTCGCCGCGTCGCCGCCCTTGTCGAAGGTGGAGCCCACCTCGGGCAGTTCGACGAAGACGAGGTCGCCGAGCTGCTCGGCGGCATGCGTGGTGATGCCGACGGTCGCGACGCCGCCCTCGATCTTCAGCCACTCGTGCTCTTCGGTGAATTTCAGCATGTTCGTTCCTCTCTTTGGTCGGGTTTGCGGTAGACCCCCTCATCCGGCCCTACGGGCCACCTTCTCCCCGAGGGGAGAAGGGAGGTTCGACGCTGCCGTGGTGTTCCTTCTCCCCAGCGGGGAGAAGGTGCCGGCAGGCGGATGAGGGGGCGACGCGCGTTCATGGGGTCAGCGTTTGAAGGTGCTCTTGACGAAGGGCATGGCCGATACGGTCACGGCCAGGAATTTTCCGCGCACGCCGGCATAGAGCTGCGTGCCCGGCGCGATGGCGGACTTGGCGACATAGCCCATGGCGACGGGGCCGTCGGCATTCGGGCCGAAGCCGCCAGAGGTGACCGTGCCGACGACGTCGTCGCCCTCGGCATCGGTGGCCAGCACCGCGCCGGCCCGGACGGGCGCGCGGCCCTCGGCCCGAAGGCCGACGCGGCGGCGGTCCGCGCCGTTTTCGAGCTGGTCGAGGATGACGGCCGCGCCGGGGAAGCCGCCTTCGCGCTCGCCGCCCTTGCGGCGCGCCTTCTGGATGGCCCATTCGAGGCCGGCTTCCACCGGCGTCGTGCCGGTGTCGATGTCGTTGCCGTAGAGGCAGAGCCCGGCTTCGAGCCGCAGCGAATCGCGCGCGCCGAGGCCGACCGGCAACACGTCCGGATGGTCGAGCAGGCGGCGACAGACGGTTTCGGCGAGCGCTGCCGGAATGGAGATCTCGAAGCCGTCCTCGCCGGTATAGCCGGAGCGCGAGACGATGCAGTCGGCATCGTGCAGGTCGCAGGCCCGCACGTCCATGAAGCGCATGGAGGAGATGTCGGCCCACAATTCGGCCAGCACCGCCTCGGCGCGCGGGCCCTGGAGGGCGATCAGCGCGCGGTCGTCATGTAGCGTCAATTCGCAGACGTCGCCGATCTTCGCCTGCATATGGGCGAAATCCGCGTCCTTGCAGGCCGCGTTGACGACGACATAGAAATGGTCGCCGCGATTGGCGATCATCAGGTCGTCGAGGATGCCGCCCTCGTCATTGGTGAAGAGCGCATAGCGCTGGCGGCCTTCGCCGATCCCCACGACATCGACCGGCACCAGCGTTTCCAGCGCCCGGGCGGCATCGGCATTGTCGCCGGAACGGGCGCGCACGGTGACCTGGCCCATATGCGACACGTCGAACAGGCCGGCGGCGGCGCGGGTGTGCAGGTGCTCCTTCATCACGCCGGCGGTGTACTGCACCGGCATCTCGTAGCCCGCGAACGGCACCATGCGGCCGCCGAGCGAGACGTTCAGCGCGTGAAGCGGGGTTTTCTTGAGTTCAGACGATCCGTCCAAAAGGCGCCCTCCAGTCCTTGGGCGCCCATCGATCCTCCGGGCGCCGGCTCACAATCAGGCGCCGCAGCGCCGTTCTCCTGAGCCCCCTCTGTCCCTTCGCCTGAGATTGTTATCCCTTCGGCGAGTGCTTTCGCACTTCTCTCCAGAGTTCCGACGGCACCTTGCTGGTCCTTTTGCCTGAGAGTTTCCGGGGCGGTTGCTCCTTCGGCACCGGGCCTGCCCTTGGACGAGGCGGCCGGTTTCTCCCAGCGAGGTCGGTTCCAGATAACGGCCTTGCCGGCGCTTTGGCAAGAGGCGGCGTCGCTGCCGAGCAAATTTTTGTCGTTCGGCGGCATCGGCAAAAGAAAGCCCCCGGAAAGGGGGCAAGGGACGTCGGGGACGGGCTGGTCTTGGGGAGGAGGTCAGGTGGTGTCGGGCAGAAGCGCGCCGTTCTCGTCATAGCGCCGCTGCGCCTCGGCGACCGTCACCTGCGGCGCGCCGTTCGGCGCGGTGATGAGCGCCAGCGCCAAAGCCGGGGGCATGATGACGTTGAGGACGGCGATCGTGCGGGCATCGCCGCCGATCCTCTTGGCGGCATTGCTCCAGTGCTCGATGCGCTCCTCGAACAGCGTGCTGGTGCGCGCCTGGGGCTTCATCCCCTGCGAGGCATAGGCGGCGCTGGCCGCGGAGACTGTCACGATCTGGGTCATGGCGCTTCAACGGGTTGTTCGGCTCATGGAATCTAGCAGTTGCGCCTTTCGCGGATATGAAGCGCGGTGGTTGCATTTTCATCGAATCCTAACGAATTCCGGCCGGCCTTGCCTTCGGCGGCCATATTCCGCCATAAGGAAGCGGAATGCCGCCGGAATCGTGCGGCCGATCAGCATGCCGCCGATGGCGCGGGAGGACCGATGAAGCCGATTTTCGTGCAATTGCAATGCGCTCCGGGCAAGACCTACGAAGTCGCCGACGCGCTTTACGCTACGGAACTCATCTCCGAGCTCTACTCGACGAGCGGCGACTACGACCTGCTCCTGAAGATCTATGTCGAAAGCGAGGAGGATATCGGCAAGTTCATCAACGACCATATCGCCTCCATTCCGGGCATCGTGCGCTCGCTGACGACGCTGACCTTCCGCGCGTTCTAGGTTTCCCTTCGCCCGTTCTTGCGCTAAAGCACGGCGCAACGAAAGAAGGCGAAGATGGCAGGCATCGAACACAAGCAGGTGGACAGCGACGAGGCGGGCATGCGCCTCGACCGGTGGTTCAAGGTCCACTATCCGGGCCTCGGTTTCGGCCAGCTCCAGAAATTGCTGCGCTCCGGCCAGGTGCGCGTCGACGGCGGCCGCGCCAAGAGCGACATGCGCGTGCAGCCCGGCCAGACGGTGCGCATCCCGCCGATGGAGGTCGACGCCAAGGCGGTGAAATCCGGCCCCATCGCCGGCCGCGACCTGAAACATTCCCCCGATGGCGAACTGCTTGCCCGCATGCTGCTGCATGAGGACGACAAGGTCTTCGTGCTCAACAAGCCGGCCGGCATCGCCGTGCAGGGCGGCTCGGGCGTCACCCGCCATATCGACAAGATGCTGGAGGCCTGGACGAGCCAGAAGGGCGAGAAGCCGCGCCTCGTGCACCGCCTCGACCGCGACACCTCGGGCGTGCTGGTCATCGCCCGCACGCGCGGCGCGGCGCAGAAGCTCACCGCCGCCTTCCGCGAGCGCGACACGAAGAAGACCTATTGGTCCGTGGTCAAGGGCGTGCCGAAGAAGCGCGAGGACAAGATCTCCACCTGGCTCGTCAAGGAGCAGACGCCGGACGGCGACCGCATGCGCATCGCCAGGCACGGCGAGGACGGCGCGGACCATGCCGTCTCGTTCTACCGCGTCGTCGAGCAGGCCGGCCAGAACTTCGCCTGGCTGGAGATGGAGCCCTATACCGGCCGCACCCACCAGCTCCGCGTCCACGCCTCCCATATCGGCCATCCGATCCTCGGCGACCCGAAATATTTCGACGCCGACGTCAACTGGAACTTTCCGGGCGGCGTGCAGAACCGCCTGCATCTCCACGCCCGCCATATCGACATTCCGCATCCTTCCGGCGGACGCCTGCGCGTGACCGCGCCGCTGCCGCCGCATATGGTGCAGACATGGAACCTCTTCGGCTTCGACCGCAACGCGGCGGACGAGGAAGACTGATGCGCCTGGTGCTTTTCGATTGCGACGGCACGCTGGTCGACAGCGCGAAGCTGATCCATGAGGTGATGGCGCGCACCTTCGTCGATTTCGGCCATGCCCGCCCGGACGTCGCCGAGACCAAGGCGATCATCGGCCTGACGCTCGACATCGCCATCGCCCGCATGCAGGGCAAGCCGCATGTCGACGATGAGGCGCTGGCGATGACCGCCCATTACAAGGCGATCTATTCCGGCGTGCGCGCCGAGCCCGGTTTCCAGGAGCCGCTGTTTCCCGGCATCGACGCCATGATGGCGCGGCTGGAGCGGCAGGACGACCTCATCCTCGGCGCCGTCACCGGCAAGTCGCGCCGCGGCCTCGACCTCATCCGCGCGGCGCACGGCTTCGACAGGACCTTCTTCGTCTCGCGCACGGCGGACGACTGCCCCTCCAAGCCGCATCCCGCCATGGTGACGGAATGCTGCGGCGAGGCGGGCATCGATGCCGTCAGGACGGTTGTCATCGGCGACGCGATCTACGATATGCAGATGGCGAAGGCCGCCGGGGCGAGTGCGATCGGCGTGTCCTGGGGCTATGCGAGCGTGCCCGAACTGGTCGAGGCCGGCGCGGATCATATCCTGCGCACGCCCGCCGACCTTCTCGAATGGCTGGAGATTTCCGATGCGTGACATCCTGAGCGACCTTTCCGAGGCGATGAGCGATCCCGATCCGGTGCGCCGCGCCCAGATCCAGATGAAGCGCCCGCTGCCGAAGCGCTTCTACAAGGAGGTTTCGACCGACCGGACGGAGGAGGGATATCGCATCCTGCTCGACGGCCGTCCGGTGCGCACGCCCGGTAAGAAGCTGCTCGCCGTGCCGGCGCAGGAGATCGCCGAGCGCCTGAAGGCGGAATGGGACGGGCAGGCCGAGGAGATCGACCCGGCGAAGATGCCGGTGACGCGCCTCGTCAACACGGCCATCGACGGCGTCGCCGACAATCTCGACGCCGTCTTCGACGAACTCGTGCGCTTCGCCGGCACGGACATGCTCTGCTACCGCGCCGATTCGCCCGCCGGCCTCATCGAGCGCCAGCGCGACGGCTGGGACCCGGTCATCCGCTGGGCGGCCGAGGAGAAAGGCGCGCGCTTCATCCTCGTCGAGGGCGTGATGCATCGGGAGCAGCCGGCCCCGGCGATCGAGGCCTTCGCCGCCGCGCTTGCCGCCTGGCGCGATCCGCTGGCGCTCGCCTGCGTGCACACCGTCACGACGCTGACCGGCTCGGCGCTGCTCGGGCTGGCGCTCGCCGAGGGCGTCATCGACGCCGACAAGGCCTGGACGCTCGCCCATATCGACGAGGACTGGCAGATCGAGCACTGGGGCACAGACGAGGAAGCCTTCCGCCGCCGCGAGCTGCGCCGCAGGGAGCTGGATATCGCGAGCGCCGTGCTGGCCGATATTCCGCGCTGAGCCGGCATGATATCATCGCCCTCCCGTTGGTACCGAAGGGAGTGAAAGGCATGTTCGACCGGTTGTCCGCCTATCGGCAGGAGGCGCTGGCCGCGCTTCGCATCATGACGGCGCTGCTGTTCATCGAGCACGGCACGCAGAAATTCTTCGATTTCCCGCCGGCCGAACAGCCGTTCGGCGATCTCATGAACCTGATCGGGGTGGCGGGCGTGCTGGAGATCGCCGGCGGCGTTCTCGTCCTGATCGGCCTCTTCACGCGGCCGGCGGCCTTCGTGCTCTGCGGCTTCATGGCGGTCGCCTATTTCATGGCGCACGCGCCGCAGAGCTTCTTCCCGGTCAACAACCGCGGCGATGCCGCGGTCCTTTTCTGCTTCGTCTTCCTCTACCTGACGATGGCCGGGCCGGGCGCCTTCGCGCTCGACAACAATCGCCGCTAGGCGACGAATTTCAGGCCGAGGATGCCGGTGACGATCAGCGCGATGCAGCCGAGGCGTATGGCGGTCACGGGCTCGGCGAAGAGGAGGATGCCGAGGAAGACCGTGCCGACCGTGCCGATGCCGGTCCACACCGCATAGGCGGTGCCCATCGGCAGCGTCTTCACGGCAAGGCCGAGCAGCACGATGCTGACCACCATGGAGGCGAGGGTAAGCGCGGTCGGAAGCGGCCGGGTGAAGCCGTCGGTATATTTCAGGCCGATGGCCCAGCCGATTTCGAAGAGACCTGCGAGGGTGAGGAGAGTCCAGGGCATTCGCCTACTCCGTTTCAAGGGAGCGAGGCCGTCCCCGCGTTCGTGACCGAAGCTGCCTCCGGCGGTAGCCGTCTACCGGCGCAAACTATCGCTTATCCATGCTGCGGCGGCAAGGGCAGGGGCGGCATGCCAGCCATGCGCCCCCGCCATGACTTTTCTCAAGCCAGACGCTCGGCGTGCCACTTCAGGTGATCGTCCATGAAGGTCGAGATGAAGTAGTAGGAATGGTCGTAGCGTTCGTGCATGCGCAGCGTGAGCCTGATGTCGGTATCCTTGACCGCTTCCTCGAACAGCCAGGGCCTGAGGCCGTTTTCGAGGAAACCGTCCGCCTTGCCCTGGTCGATCAGGAATTCGGGGAAGCGCGCGCCGTCCTCGACCAGCGCACAGGCGTCGTATTGACGCCACGTCGCCTTGTCCGCGCCGAGATATTTCTCGAAGGCGGGCGCGGACCAGTCGGCGGTGGAGGGCTCGACGATTGGCGCGAAGGCAGAGCAGCTCCGGAAACGGTCGGGATGCTTGAGCGCGATGGTCATCGCGCCGTGGCCTCCCATCGAATGGCCGAAAATGCCCTGGCGGCTCATGTCCATGCGGAAATGCTGGCCGAGGAGGTTGGGCAGCTCCTCCGTGACGTAGCTGTACATCCGGTAGTTCGCGGCCCACGGCTCCTCGGTGGCGTCGAGATAGAAGCCGGCGCCCTTGCCCATCTGCCAGTTGGTCAATTCGTCCGGCACGTCGTTGCCGCGCGGGCTGACATCCGGGCAGACGACGATGAGGCCGAGCTCGGCGGCCATGCGGCGATACTCGCCCTTCTCCATCACATTGGCATGGGTGCAGGTGAGGCCGGAGAGATACCACAGCACCGGCCGCGGCGTCTCGATCGCCTGCGGCGGCACGAAGACGGCGAAGGTCATCTCGCAGTTGCAGGCCTCCGAATCATGGGCGAACACGCCCTGCATGCCGCCGAAGGCGGTGTTCTGGGAAAGCACTTTCATGGCGAAGCTCCGATGGTTCAGGCGGCGAGCGACACCGCCGCGTTCACCGCGGCGGCGACCAGCACCGTATTGAAGAAGAAGGAGACGATGGCGTGCAGCAGGTTGACCTTGCGCATCGCCGTGGAGGTGATCGCGACGTCCGAGGTCTGCGCCGTCATGCCGATCACGAAGGCGAAATAGAGGAAATCGTAGACGCCGGGCGGCGCCTTGCCGGGAAAGTCGAGGCTCCTGCCGGCGTCCTCGCTGGTCTCCGTGCTGCCCGGCCGCCAGTAGAGATGGGCGTAGTGCAGCGCGGCCATCGTGTGGATGGTGAGCCAGCCGAGGCCGACCGAGGCGAAGGCGAGCACGAATTCGAGGCCCGTCGCGGCCGGCCGGTTCAGCACCACGAAGAGCGAGCCGGTGGAGACGGCCGCCGCCGCGACGGTCACGACGAAGATGATGGCGGCCGGCTCGTCGGTGTCGGTGGCATAGTGCTCGAGATAGGCGGCCGTCAGGTGCGGCAGCCGCCAGGCGGTCAAGAGCAGGTAGCACAGGAAGAAGGCGACGGCGGCGATGCCTATGGCGAAATCCGGCTTGAGCCACAGCGCGCCCGCAAGGCCGAGCGCCGCCGCGCCGATCCCGGCATAGAAGGGCACATGCCGGCCGTAGATCCTGCGTCCCGGCTTTTCCGTCATGCGCCGGCCCGGGCGCTCTTCGCCCGCCGGCACAGGCGGTCGAGCGTCTCGAGGAAGGCGGAGCGGTCGCGCGGCGAGAAGGCGGCGTTGTAGCCCTTGCTCTCGCCCGTCTCGCGCAGATGCGCGCCGAGGTCGCGCATGGCGCTCGCCATGCCGATATTCGTGCGGTCGAACAGCCGTCCGGTCGGGCCGGTGACATGGACGCCCTTGGCGACGGTGCGCCCGGCAAGCGGCACGTCGGCGGTGACGACGATGTCGCCCTCGCGCACATTGTCGGCGATCCAGTCGTCGGCGGCGTCGAAGGCGCCGGAGACGATGACGTTGCGCACCATGGGATCGCGCGAGGGGCGCAGCCCGGAATTCGCGACGAAGGTCACCGGCAGGCCGTGGCGTTCCGCCACCTTCACGATCTCCGGCTTCACCGGGCAGGCGTCCGCATCGACGAAGATGGTCGGCAGGTCCTCGTTCATCCGCTCCGTCTTCCCTTCGATTAGCGCCGCGCCGCGCCCTGACCCTCCGGGGTCGAGGCGCTGGCCGGCATGGAGGCCGCATTGCCGCCGCGCATCGTCGCGCCGCCCTGCGGATGCCAGGTCTCTGTCCCGAGCTTGTCGCCGCCCATGCTCGACCAGGTGCCGGCCCACGAGCCGTCGCCCCGAAGCTCGAAGAGCGCGATGCCGTGGCTCCGGCCGGCGTCGTAGCTGACGGCGAAGGTCCGGTCGGAGCCGGCGGACAGCGTGCCGATGCCCCGCGTCTCGTCCGTGCCGAAGCGCCAGGTGACCGCATAGGTCTCGCCGGTCTTCGTGACCTCGACCACGCCCTTGTAGGGGCTGTTGTCGCCGGGATTGGTGCCGGTCATGTCATAGCTGCCTTCCGGCCCGGCAAGGGCCAGCGACGGCGCAAGGCCGAGCGCCGCAAGCAGCGTCGCGGCGACGATGCGCCTGCCTTTCATTCCCGGCCCTGTCGCGATGCTCATGACTGCTCCTCCCTCCGCCCCGCTCAGCCTTCGCCGGCCGTGCGGAGCATGTCGATATGCGGAATTCCATCCTCGACATATTCGCCGGATGTCGGCGAAAAGCCAAGCGACCGGTAGAACGGCTCCAGATGGCTTTGCGCCGATAGCGCGATGGGCGAACCGGGGAAATGCGCCTCGCAGGCGTCTATCGCCTCCCGCATCAGCGCTTCGCCGAGCCGCCTGCCGCGATGGGCCGGCGCGACGAGCACCCGGCCGATGCGCGGATGCTTGCCCGCCGGCTGCCACAGCCGCGCATAGGCGGCCGTCTCGCCGTCGACCAGCAGGCGCAGATGCAGCGCCGCCTCGTCGTTGCCGTCGAGTTCCGGATAGGCGCAGTCCTGCTCGACGACGAAGATATTTACGCGCAGCCGGAGCAGGGCGTAGAGCTCGACGGCGGAGAAGGCGTCCATCCTCCGCACGTCGACGCTGTAGGCAGGGGTCGCCATCAATAGACGACCACGCCGCGAATGCTCTCGCCCTTGTGCATCAGCTCGAAGCCGGTGTTGATCTCTTCGAGCGGCATCGTATGGGTGATCATCGGATCGATCTGGATTTTCCCGTCCATGTACCAGTCGACGATCTTCGGAACGTCCGTGCGGCCGCGCGCCCCGCCGAAGGCCGTGCCCATCCACTGGCGGCCGGTGACGAGCTGGAACGGGCGGGTGGAGATCTCCTGCCCCGCGCCGGCAACGCCGATGATCACCGACTTGCCCCAGCCGCGATGGGCCGATTCCAGCGCCTGCCGCATCACCTTCGTGTTGCCCGTGCAGTCGAACGTGTAGTCCGCCCCGCCGATCAGGTCGCCGTTCCGCTTCGTCATGTTGACGAGATAGGGCACGATGTCCTCGCCGACTTCCTTCGGGTTGACGAAATGCGTCATGCCGAATTTTTCACCCCAGGCCTTGCGGTCGGGATTGATGTCGACGCCGATGATCATGTCCGCGCCGGCAAGGCGAAGGCCCTGCAGCACGTTGAGGCCGATGCCGCCGAGGCCGAAGACCACGGCCGTCGAGCCGATCTCCACCTTCGCCGTGTTGATCACCGCGCCGATGCCGGTCGTCACGCCGCAGCCGATATAGCAGATCTTGTCGAAGGGCGCGTCCGGGTTGACCTTGGCGAGCGCGATCTCCGGCAGCACCGTGTAGTTGGCGAAGGTCGAGCAGCCCATATAGTGGTGGATCTTGTCCTTGCCGATGGAAAAGCGGCTGGTGCCGTCCGGCATCAGGCCCTGGCCCTGCGTGCCGCGGATGGCGGTGCACAGGTTGGTCTTGCGCGACAGGCACGAATAGCACTCGCGGCATTCCGGCGTGTAGAGCGGGATGACGTGGTCGCCCTTCTTCACCGAGGTGACGCCCGGGCCGACATCGACGACGACGCCCGCGCCCTCATGGCCGAGAATGGCCGGGAACAGGCCTTCGGGGTCGGCGCCCGACAGGGTGAAGTCGTCGGTGTGGCAGATGCCGGTCGCCTTCACTTCGACCAGCACCTCGCCGGCGCGCGGGCCCTCGAGCTGAACGGTCATGATCTCCAGCGGCTTTCCGGCCTGAACGGCTACGGCGGCGCGTACGTCCATTTTCGTCTCCTATGCGGATTCTGTGTGCGGCCGACCATTGCAGAGCGGGTCGGGCGTCTCAAGTGCGGTTCGTGGAAAAAAGTCAGCCCTGATCTTTTTCGATCAGTTTGGCGATCTCGCTCTCCAGCGCGGCGATGGCCTTGCCGGTCCGCTCGTGCAGTTGCCGGATCTCGCGTAGCTGGCTCTGCAGCGGATAGAAATCTTCGCCTGCGGCCGGCTCCGGCGGCGGCGCGCCGATGCCGGCGATCAGCCAGGAGGGCGAGACGGAAAGCACGCCGGCCAGCAGGAAGAGCGCCTTGGTTTCCGGCTCCGTATGGTCGCGCTCCCAGCCGTCGACCGTCTCCTCCGGCAGGCCGAGCCGGGCGGCGAGGTCCTCCAGCGAATAGCCGAGCGCGTCGCGCGCCCGCCAGATGCGTCCGCCGAGCGTGTCGCCATCGGCGCGGCCGGAGGGGAAGGGGATGGTGTTGTTCTCGCCGGGGAAGGTCATCACGCCTCCATTTCCTGTGCCGCGAGCTTACAGGCGGGCGGGCGCCGCCTCTACCTCAAATGCGCCGCTTCGCGCCGCCCGCGCAATGGCAGGATTTCCCGCATTGCCGTAAGGCGGAAAACGGCTATTGAGGGATGAACGAAGGAGCAGCAACATGAACGCCACGGCCAGCGCCCCGGACCAGGCGGGCGGAAGCACCATGCAGGGCGTGGCCCTGATGGCCGTCGCCATGCTCATGCTGCCCTGCATGGACGCCATCGCCAAATACATGGCGACCTTCGCCGGCATGTCGCCGGGGCAGGTGACGTTCTACCGCTTCTTCTTCCAGGTCGCCTGCACGGTCCCGCTGATCTTCACCGCCGGCGGCAGCGCCATGCTGCGGCCGAGGCGGCCGTGGCTGAACCTGCTGCGCGGCGCCATCCACGGCGCGGCGAGCCTGCTCTTCTTCGCCGCCGTGAAATACATGCCGCTGGCGGATGTCTTCGCGATCTATTTCGTGGAACCCTTCATCCTCACGGCCATGTCGGCGGCCTTCCTCGGCGAGCGCGTCGGCTGGCGGCGCTGGCTCGCCATCCTGGTCGGCTTCGGCGGCGCGCTCATCGTCATCCAGCCGAGCTTCGTCCTGTTCGGCTGGACGGCGCTGCTGCCGGTCGCCTGCGCCTTCCTCTATTCCATCTATCTCTTCATGAACCGCGCCATCGGCGATGCCGATTCGCCGCTCACCATGCAGACTATCGCCGGCTTCGGCGGCACGCTCTTCATGGGCGCGGCGCTGTTCATCGGCGATTCGGCCGGCATCGCCGATTTCGAGCCCTCGCTGCCGGGCTCGGCCCTCGCGCTGGTGCTTCTCATCGTCCTCGGTGCGCTGTCCGGCTATGCGCATATGCTCGTCGTGCGCGCCTTCCGCATGGCGCCGCTCTCGCTGCTCGCGCCGTTCCAGTATTTCGAGATCATCTCGGCGACCGTGCTCGGCTATGCGATCTTCGGCGATTTCCCGACGCCCTCGAAATGGCTCGGCATCGCGATCATCGTCGCCTCCGGCCTCTTCATCATCTGGCGTGAGCACCGCAGCCGCCGGCCGCAGGCCGACATCGCCTTCGATTGAAGTCTCACGCCTGCCGACAGTCGGCCTCGGAGACGGTCGGGCCGAAGACGCGCTCGAAGGAAGCGCGGATGCGCATGTCCACGTCGCTCATCATGACCGGCAGGCCGAGATCGACGAGGCTCGTCACGCCGTAGCCGCGGATGCCGCAGGGCACGATGCCGGAGAAATGCTCGAGGTCGGGATCGACATTGAGCGAGAAGCCGTGGAAGCTCACCCAGCGGCGCAGGCGAATGCCAATGGCGGCGATCTTGTCCTCGGCCGGCGAGCCGTCCGGCAGCGCCGGGCGCTCGGGACGCCGCACCCAGACGCCGACGCGGTCCTCGCGCCGCTCGCCGCGCACATTCATCGAAGCGAGCGCGTCGATCACCACGGCCTCCAGCGCCGCCACGAAGGCGCGCACGTCCTCCCGGCGGCGTTTCAGGTCCAGCATGACATAGACGACGCGCTGGCCGGGGCCGTGATAGGTGTATTCGCCGCCGCGCCCGGTGGAGAACACCGGGAAGCGATCCGGCGAAACGAGGTCGGCCGGCTCCGCGCTGGTGCCGGCCGTATAGAGCGGCGGATGCTCGACCAGCCAGACGAGCTCGTCGGCCTTGCCGTCGGCGATCGCGGCGGCCTCCTTCTCCATGGTGTCGACGGCGACGTCATAGGCGACGAGGCCGGGCGCGACGCGCCAGCGCACGGGCGGCGAGCCGGGAACTGCAAGGAGGGATGCGGAAATGTCCTGACGCTGCATGAGGGCCGTCCTTTCTGCTCCGATTGTGCCAGATATAGGGGCGATCATGCAAGGATTTCAGGGGTTTCCGGGGTTTCGCACAGGGCGTGCCGAAATTGTTCGGCATTCCGTCATTTTTCTTATCCGCCGGCCTTGTGCACCCCAAATCCTTTTGCTACATGCACCCCCGTCGCCGCAAGACGACACCTACCACGATGCGGTCGTGGCGGAATTGGTAGACGCGCAGCGTTGAGGTCGCTGTGGGGCAACCCGTGGAAGTTCGAGTCTTCTCGACCGCACCAAGAACCCGGCTTTCAGCCGGGTTTTTTGTTGTCCGCATTCCGCCGGCCTGGGCCGG
>JBDHSZ010000097.1:0-13540 GCA_039812945.1 Shinella sp. | reverse complement strand
TGCGGCGACCGTTTCCTCCCCGGCCTCCGCGACGGGCAGCGCCGTCCTTGCCGGCGGGGTGGCCCTCGCCGTCGCCCTGCCTCTCCTTTATGCCTGCAGCCGCATGGCGAACCGGATCGCGCTGCTGCGCAAGGAGGTGCAGCGGCTCGGGCAGCGTGACGGGCTGACGGCCTGCCTCAACGAACCGACCTTCTCGGCGCTGGTCGACACCTATGCCGACCGCCGGGCGGTCCCAGGCGGCTCCGCCCGTGGGACCGTGCTGCTCATCCATCTCGACGATCTCGAGATCGTCAACGACCGTTTCGGCCATAGCCGGGGCAACGAGGCGCTCGCCCAGGTCGCCGCCGCCATCCGCGCGACGGTCCGCCAGGGCGACATCGTGGGCCGGGTCCGCGGCAACCAGTTCGGCGTGTTCCTGCCCGGCGCGGACGAAGCGAATGCCAGAAGTGTCGCCGACCGCATCCATGAAAGCGTCACCGCGATCGGCTTCTTCCCCACGGGCGTGCGCTATCCCCTGTCGATCCGCGCGGGCGCGGTGATCGTCGCCGACCGGACGAAATTCGACGATCTGCTGAAAGCGGCCGTCGGCACGCTGGAGATGACGCGGGGCGAGGACCGGGAATGGATCCGCTACACCTCGACGGGCGGCTGGTCCGACGGCGCGGCAACGCTCCAGTAATCCGTTTTTCCCGACCTGGCCTCGAAGGCCACGCCGCCTGCATGGACATCCATGCGGGCGGCCGCCTGCTGCCCGGTATCGGCAGGGGCTGCGGTTAACCAGTCGTAAAAAAGGCAATGGGCCAATATAGCCCGCTATATGGCGTCCGGCGTAACGCACTTGATCGGCCGAAAAATCCGTGGCTTGGCTAGCGCAATTGTAGAAGGGGTTCGGCTATGACTACCGAGGGCTTTAACGAAAATCTGTCTGCTTCCGGCGCCGGATACGACCAGGGCGAGCGCCAGGCGGCGTTCCCGGGCGAGGCGGCGGCGCTGTTCGAGGCGATCGAGCCGCGGCAGATGGCGCAGGCCGAGATGCAGCAGGGCGCTGAAACCGCCGCCGAGCCGGGCGTGCGGGTCGTCGTTGCCGAAGGCGATGTCGTCAAGCTGCCCGCCGGCACCTCGATCGAGAAGGTCGAGGTCGACGGCAACAACCTCGTTCTCGTCCAGCCGGACGGCAGCCGCATCGTCATCGAGAATGCCGCCCTGCACGTTCCGACCTTCGTCATCGACGACGTCGAGATTCCGCAGGAAGCCCTCGTCGCCGCGCTCGAGGCGAGCAACATCAACGTCGCGGCCGGCCCGGACGGGGCGATGACGGCATCGGCCCCTGCCGGCAGCGGCAGCTCCGGCGGCAATTTCAGCGCGACCGTGGGCGATATCGGCGAGGCCGGCCCGGCCATCGGCCTGCTCGATCCGACCAGCCTGCAATTCGCAGGGCCCGACGAGGAAACCGTTCAGGACGGCGGCGCCAATGCGGGCGGTTCGACCGGCGGCTCCACTGGTGGCCCCACCGGCGGCGGCACGACCGGCGGCCCCGTCAACCGCGTCGGCAGCATCCTGGTCGAAAGCCATACCGTCCGCGAGGCGGAATTGCGCGGCGGATCGGCAACGGTGTCCGAAAAGCCCGTCCAGCTTTTCGCCGAAGGCGAAGAGACGGCCGGCGTTCCCGCGCCGGTGACGGTCACGGGCACATTCACCGTCTCCGATCCCGACGGCCTTGCCGACATTGCCGGCCTCACCATCAATGGCGGCCCGTCCCATGCGCTCGGCGCGCTGGCCGGACTGAAGATCGCGGGGCTCTATGGCGAGCTCACCATCCTCGGCTTCGACCCGGCCACCGGCAGGGTCTCCTACAGCTACGAGCTGACCCGGCCCTATGACAATTCCCTCGCCGGCCCCGACGCGGATCAGGGCGAGGAGGTCTTCACCCTCGCCATCACCGACAAAGGCGGCCTTTCCGCCTCGGCGGACCTGCGCATCGTGATCGTGGACGATGCGCCCGTGGCTCCGGGCGAGGCAAGCAAGATCCCGGTCCTGGAAGTGGACGAGACGGACCCAAGCCTGGATGCCGGCGTTGCCGCCTCCCGGTTCTTCAAGGGCTTCGTCTACGGCGCGGACGGCGAGAACAAGGTTACGCCGGCGACCTACGCGCTGAAGCTGGTGGCCGGCGCGGAACAGGGCGGCATCGGCACGGGGCTCTTTGCCGTGGACGCCGACGCCGAGGATGGTCGGGGCGCGGAGATCCTGCTCAGCCAGGACCCGATTACCGGCGAAATCGTCGGCCGGGCGGGCGAGGCCGTCTATTTCTGGATCACGCTGGAAAACGGCGAGGTCAAGCTGAACCAGAATGCTGGAATGCCGATCTGGCACGCGGACGGGGAAGACGGCGACGACGTCGCCAGCCTCGTCGTCTCGAACGGCTCGCTGACCCTCACCGTCACGCTCACGGACGGCGACGGCGACAAGGCCAGCGGTTCGGTCGATCTTGGTGCCGGCGTCTTCACCTTCCGTGACGACGGGCCGACGCTCGAGGCCGTGCGTGCCGAGGACTTCCGTCTCTGGCACGACGAGACGCCCTTGTGGCAGACCGCCGGCGCGGACGACGTGGCCGGCTGGCAGAACCTGATCAAGGGCCTGCCGTTCCTTCCGGTCCTCTTCGAGGAGCGCGGCCTGCCCTTCGGGCTGGCGCAGAGCGGCAAGGCCGCCGTATCCGTCGTCACGGAGGACTACGGTGCGGACGGCAAGGGCGCTCCGGCGGCCTTCAGGCTGGTGGTCGAGGATGGCGCCGATTCCGGCCTCAGCACCACGGCCGGCGAGCAGATCAAGCTCTACAACGAGACCATCGGCGGCTTCGACTATGTCATCGGCCGCACCGCCAGCGGCGCAGTCGCCTTCGCGCTGCATCTCGGCGGCGACGGCAAGGTGACGATGGCGCAATGGCTCGCCATCGAGAATAGCGTCGCGACCGATTCCAACGAACTCGATGTGCTCAAGGCGGGGACCGTGTTCGTCGAGGTGACGATCACCGACGGGGACGGCGACAAGGCCTCGAGCCGGGTGGATATCTCCGAGAGCATCGGCTTCATGGACGACGGCCCGCAGGCCCGCGATACCCGGGGCGCCTGGGCGCTCGATGACGAGAATGTCAACGACCTGGGTCGCAGCGGCGGCCCCGGCGACGAACTCATCGCCGGCAAGACGCTCATCGGCAGGCTGAACTTCGACGCCGGCAGGGACGGGCTGCAGAAGATCGTGGTCTCCGCCGACGTCTCCTCGCTCCAGGCGATCCGGATCGACGCGAACGGTGTCGGCCATCCGACGGATGTGAAGGTCGAGTGGATACCCGATGCCGACGGGATCGGCGGCAAGCTCGTGGGCACGAGCACGAGCCCGGGCGGCCTCTTTGAGGTGTTCACCCTCACGGTCGACAGGAACGGCGGCTACAAGCTCGACTTGCATGCCCCGCTGGTTCATCCCGTCACGAACGGCCCCGGCAGCCCGATCGCCTGGGAAGACGATCTCAAGCTCGAATTCACCTATACGGTGACCGACGGCGATAACGACACCGACAGCGCGACGCTGACGGTAACGGTCGACGACGACTCGCCGCAGGCCGGCAAGGCCGTCGCCGGAGGCCTGAACGAGGGCGGCCTGGCGGATCACAGCGCCGCAACGACCATCGACCTTGCGAAAGCCGCGCATTTCGGGGCTGACGGGCAGAATGCGGAGGGCGGTTTCCGTTTCGCCGAGGTCAACGCCCAGATGCCATTCACCTCCGGCGGTGAAAGGGTTTCGATCAAGACGGACGGCGGCAAGCTCGTCGGCCATACCGGGGACGCCAATGACCCCGTCTTCACCGTCGAGATCAGGAATGGCGAGGCTGTCTTCACGCTTCTGCGCCCCCTTGATTATAACGGCCAGAAGAGCGTCACCCTCAATTTCGGCCCCTATATCCTCGCGGTCGACGGCGACGGCGACGCCGCCAGGATCGCCGACGTGAAGGTGACCGTCGTGCCCCCGGCGCCGACGGTGACGAGCCCGGCCGCCGATTCGGTCGAGGAGGCCGGCCTTCCGACCGGCACGGGCGGGAACGCCACGACCGGACAACACGCGATCGAGTTCCTCTCGAAGGGCGGCGTGCAGCAGGTCAAGCTCGGCGATCATGTTCTCAAGACGACGCAGCAGACCTTCGCGGAAGAAACGGTGGACGGCGTCACGGGCAAGCTGACGGCGTGGTACACATACGATCCGGCGACGGGCAAGGGCACGATCCACTATAACTTCACGCTGACGGACAATACGTCCGGCGACGATACCGCGGCCAGCTTCGATATCCTGGTCAAGGACAAGGCCGGCCAGACGAGCCAGGCGGCCGAGCTCGTCATCGATGTCGTCGACGATGCGCCCCTTGCTCCCGAGGCGGCCGACGTGCTGCCGGGGGTCGTCGTGGACGAGACGAGTTTCGGTACGGACCGCAGCATCGCCGCGGCGGATTTCTTCAAGGGCTTCGTTTACGGTGCCGACGGTGCAACACCGCCCAGCTACGCGCTGACGCTTACCGGGAATGTCCGTTCGGGGCTCTTTGCGCTGGATACGAACCGGCCGGACGGCAAGGGCGCGGAAATCCGCCTCAGCCAGCAGGGCGACGTTATCGTCGGCAAGGTCGGCACCACGGTCTATTTCACGATCAAGCTGGAAAACGGCGAGATCAAGCTCGACCAGCAGAAGGCCCTCTGGCACGGCGACAAGAGCGACGCCGATGACGCCGCCAGGCTGAACCTCGCGGACGGCGTGCTGAAACTCTCCGTCACGATCACGGACGGCGACAGCGATGCGAAGAGCGGCTCCGCCGATCTCGGCAAGGGCGTCTTCGTCTTCAAGGACGACGGGCCGGCGCTCACGCTCACGCCCGACAGCGCTTTCCGCGTCGTGCACGACGAGAGCCTCGGCTGGCAGGCATCCGGCGCGGACGACGTCGCGGGCATCCTGCCGAATGCGACGCTGGGCCTGTTGTTCACGCCGCTGAGCCTGCAGGCGGGCCTTCCCCTCGGTCTGGCGCGCGGCGACAGGGCGGCGGTGACCGTCGATGCGGCCTATGGCGCGGACGGCAAGGGCGCTCCGGTCGCCTACGAACTGGAGGTCGGACACACCGATTCGGGCCTGAAGACCACCGCCGGCGAGGACATCAAGCTTTTCAGCGAGACGGTCGGCGGCATCGACTATGTCGTCGGCCGCACGTCCTCCGGCGCGCTCGTCTTCGCGCTGCATATCGGCTCGGACGGCAAGGTGACGATGGCGCAGTGGCTTGCCATCGCCAACAGCACTCCGGGCAGCAGCTCGCAGGCCCATGACGAAGTGGACACGCTCGTTTCGGGCAGCGTCCTCGTCAAGGTGACGATCACCGACGGCGACGGCGACACGACGTCGAAATCCGCCGACATATCCGGCGGGATCGGCTTCCGCGACGACGGCCCGGACGCCCGCAACGTGGAAGGCCTGTGGACGCTCGACGACGAGAACCAGGCGGGCGGCAACAGCGGCGGCGACGGCGACAACGGCCTGGGCACGCAGCTCATCGGCGTCCTGTCCTTCAGGGAGGGCATGGACGGGCTGAAGGGGATCGAGGTCTCCGAGACGCTGAAGGTCCTGAACGACAAGGGCGAACAGGTGTCCCTCCAGGCGATCTGGATCGACGGGAACGGCGTCGGCCATCCGGTCGCCGTCTCCGTGGCGTGGGCCGCCGACGGCGTCGGCGGCACGCTCAGCGGCACGGCCAAGGGGCTGAACGGCGAGGCCTTCGACGTCTTCACGCTCAAGGTCTTCGCGAACGGCGGCTACACGCTGGAAATGCACGCTTCCCTCGCCCATCCGCTCACCAGCAAGGACGGCACGGGCTCCCAGACCGCCTGGGAAGACGATCTCAGGCTCGAATTCACCTATATGGTGACGGACGGCGACAATGACACCGACAGCGCGACGCTGACGGTGAGGATCGACGACGACGCGCCGCGCCTGACGGGCAGCACGGTCAGCGCCAGCCTGAGCGAGGGCGCGATAACCGGAACGGGTTCGGAGACGACGGTCCTGACGCTCGACTTCTACGCTCCCAGTCACCAGAAGCCGAATCTCGGGCCGAATCTCAGCGTGAATGAAGGGTCGCTCATCGTCGTTCACGTTCCCGGCTCTTCGACGCTGCAAAGTCCGGGCGGTCAGCAGCCGATCGTCTTCACGGCGACAGCAGGCACGACCTTCACGATCGGTCAAGTGGCGATCGGCCTGTACGGTGCTTCGGATTCCAATGTCCCGCATCCGAGCCGGATCACATTGATAGGATACGATGCAGACGGTAAGCCGATTGCGACCGTGACCTTCGATGCCGCATCCGTGGGCGAGGCGACGACAACACCCTCCAGTATCTTCGGTGCGGCGGGCACTGCCTTCGACGGGCTGCAACTGTCAGAACTAAAAATCATTCCTCCGGCTGGCTTCTCGGGGCGCATCATCCTCGACGACCTCGGCGGCACGACGACCGTTGGCCAGCCCATCACGCCGGCCGAGACGACGGTCGACCTTTCCGGCACGACCTCCTTCGGGGCCGATGGGCGGAACGACGAGGGCGGCTTCCAGTTCCGGCAGGTTTCCCCGACGACGCTCGCCGGCATGACGTCCGGCGGCAAGGCGATCACCATCGAGACGATCGGCGGCCGCCTCGTCGGTCACACCGGCAATGCGAACGACCCCGTCTTCACGGTCGAGATCAGGGACGGCGAAGCGGCCTTCAAGCTGTTCCACGCGCTCGACCATACGGCCGGCAATCCGGTGAGCCTCGAGCTGGGCAAATATATCCTGGCGGTCGATGGCGACGGCGACGCCGTGGCGCTCGGCGGCGTGACGATCACGATCGAGCCCCCGCCGCCGCCGGTGGTGACGCTTCCGGCCGGCGACGTGACGGTCGATGAGGCCAACCTTCCGGCAGGCTCGGGCGATGGCAGCCCGGCGACCGGCGACCAGACGATCGGCTTCGCCATGAAGAGCGCGCCGGCGGAGGTGAAGCTCGGCGTCCATGTTCTTTTGAGCACGGCGGTGACCTTCCCGGAAGAGACGGTGAACGGCGTCAAGGGCAGGCTGACGGCGTGGTACGACTACGACGCCGCGACCGGAAAGGGCACGATCCATTCCAGCTTCGAGCTGACGGGCAACAACACGGACGGTGACAATGTGGCGGCGCACTTCCCCGTCGTGATCACCGACGTCGCCGGCCAGCAGAACCCGCAGGCCGATTTCGTGGTCAAGCTGATCGACGACGCGCCGGTGGCAAAGGCCGGGGCCGAACTCGCCGTCAAGGAGACGGATGGCGTCACGGACGGCGTGAACCTGCTGGCCGACGACATTCAGGGCGCGGATGGCGCGACCGTCACCCATGTTTCCTTCGATGGAACGAACTGGAACGAGATCGGTGAGGGACCGTTCGACATCGCCGGCGTCGGCAGGTTCGCTTTCACCGCCGACGGTCGCTGGACGCTCGACCCCGTTGTCAACAGTTCCGCCAGCGATGTTTCCGGCAGTTTCAGATACCGGATTACCGACGTGGACGGCGACATCGCGGAAGCGGATCAGCCCTATAAAGTCGAGAACGCCAATACCCCCCCGACGGCGCAGGATGTAGTGATCCGGGTGTCGGAGGAAGGGTTGCCGTCCGGCAACAAGGACACGATCGGAACGCAGGACAAGATCGACAAGGCGAGTGACAGCGCAAGCCTGAATGCAACGGACGCCGATGGCGATATGCTATCCTTCATGTTCACTTCCGCGCCTTCCAGCCTGATTTCGGGCGGCACGCCGCTGGTCTGGAGCGCATTGGGAGCCGACCAGTTAATCGGTTCCGTCAACGGCAACGTGATCGTGACCTTGTCCATCGATAGCGCGGGTCTGGTCACTGCCACGCTTTCGGGGCCGCTCGATCATCCAGCGGGCGACGGCGAGAACGAACTGTCCTTTACCGCCGGCATCGGTATTTCCGACGGGCAGGAAACAATCACGAAAACCGCGACCGTTGTCGTCGAGGACGACTCGCCGGGATGGCTGGCGCCGGACACGATCTACGGCGAGGATGTCTCGCATGGATCGGCGCTTCTCGGTGAGTTGAATTTTGCTGCAGGCGCCGATGGCGTCAATGACGTGGTGTTCACCGTTACGCCGAACACTCCTGTCAGGAATGCTGCGGGAGAAACCGTCTATTTCAATGGCAAGCCGGTTTCCTACCAGCTCGGTGACAACGGGCATACGGTCCAAGGCAAGACGGTTGATGGCGCCCTCGCCTTCACCGCCAAGCTCGACCCCGCCAGCGGCGTCTGGTCGTTCCAGGCGAAGGGGCCGCTCTATGCGGGAGAAGGATATTCGACTGCGAACGCCATTCTTAACGGCGGAGACCACACGCAGACGAGGACTGCAATTTTCGACGTCAAGGACACGCCGAATGACGTGATGATAACGGCCAGCAATGACAGCATCATCAATACGACAGGCGGAAGGCTCGGTGTCGGCGGTGGCGGGCTCAACGATGGAGCGATCGATAACCAGGATACGATCAGGTTCGACTTCGTCACCAACCCTTACATCCAATGGGGCGACAGGAAGTACGGGGAGCACTACGACGTCGCCAGCTTCTCTACCGCTGTAACCTACAAGACCAATTCGCCAAGCATGACCATTCGGGCGGTCAACGCTGACAACGACGCGAATTTCGTCGGTGACTCGGGAGACAAGACCGTCGGCGGCATCACCGTGATCATCAGCAATTCGAACGCGACCGTCACCTACAATAGCAACGGTACCGTCACGATCGGAAACTTCAATGTCGGCGACGAGATCACGGTTCTTGCCGGCTCGACACCCTTCAACGCGATAGAGATCGCGGCGAACACGAAATCGGGCGACGCCTTCAAACTCGGCGGTGTATCCTATGTCGCCGGCGACGATCCCATGTCCGTTGACATTTCCATCCCGATCCGGGGTGTGGACAAGGATGGCGATATGATCGACGGGGCCGTTCACGCGCAACTGCTTCCCGAGGCAGCGACGGTTGTGGGCACCAACGGACCGGATTCTTCACTGAAAGCGACCAGCGACGAGAGCAACGTCCTGGGATTTGACGGGAACGACACACTCTACGGTCTTAACAATGGCGACGATTTCCTGGCGGGTGGACGCGGCGATGACTACCTCTATGGTCGTTCGGGAAGCGACCGTCTCGACGGGGGAAGCGGGAATGATTATCTCTTTGGCGAGGCCGGCAAGGATATCCTCTACGGCGGGGCCGGGGATGATCATTTGGACGGCGGGGCCGGAAACGATATCCTCTATGGCGGTGCCGGCCGTGATACGCTCACGGGAGGGGGCGGGGCGGACATCTTCGTGATCGACGCCTCCGCGTTGACCGCTGGTCCGGACATGGCCGACCTGATCACCGACTATAACATCCATGAGGCGCACGGCGACCAGGTGGACCTGACCGAGCTTCTCTCGGGCATCGGCAATCTTTCCGACGCCAATATAAGCGACTATGTGCAGGTTCAGCAAAACGGGGCTGGCGTGAATGATTATCTCCAGGTCAGCCAGACCGGTAACCCGGGCGACTTCGTCACCGTCGCTATTCTGAATGCCGATGCGGGTGTCAAGATTCTGTACGACGACCAGGATCACAGCAAGATCGCGACCGTCTGATCTTGGGACTATGTTGGCCAATGCGAACGACCTCCGGCCGCCTCTCCAGAGGTGCCGGAGGTTGATGAGGACGGCGAGTTGGCGTAGAGGAGAAGGAGGCTTTCAAGCCTTTCTGGGGGATTTCATGGTTTCGATGCGAGGGGTTCTTGCCGCGGCGATCTTCATTGCCGGCGGCACGGTTGCTCAGGCTGCCGATCTTTTGGAAGACTATCGTCCGCAATGTATCCGGGCGGCCGCGGCCTCGTCCCTCCTCGCGGAGCAGAGCGATGCCGTCCTGTCGGACGGGATCGTGCGGCGGATGAACGAGGCCGTCGGTGTCGCCGATGACGCCCGGTGGATCCATTCGCGCCGGCCGGCCTTCACCTGGGCTTTGGAGGCGAAGGCCGCCTGCGGCAAGGCCTATGGCTATCTCCGGGCGAGCTATCGCGATGAAGAGACGATCGGCAAGTGCGGATGCTTCCATGCGCGCATGCTGCAATCCATGAATTGATCCCCATGCAGGTCCTGTCCCGCTGCCGGCGTATTCTCGGCATCTGTTCCCTCGCACTCGGCGTCCTGGCCGGGTGCCAGTCCGCTTCCACGCCCGACGTTCTCGCCAGCGCGGAGCAGGAGAGCCTGTCGGCGTCGCCGGGCGCTTCCGCCAGCATCGGCGCGGGGAGCGCGCGCATCGCCCTGTTCATCGACCGCGGCGGTGCGGGCGCGGCGGGCGATTACCGCGACGGCGCGACGCTGGCGGTGAAGGAGATCGGCGGCGGGGCGCTTTCGCTTGCCGTGCACGAGGTTGCGGGCGATGCGGCCGGCGCGGTGAAGAAGGCGGCGGCCGAGGGCGCGCGGTTCTTCATCGGCTCGCCGTCGCTGGCCAAGGCGGTTGCCGCCGGCGCGGGCGGTGCGGCCTCCGTGCTGCTGGCGAGCGAGCCGGACGGCGGCGGCGTCGCCATCGTTTCCGACGAGATCGGCGGCCTCATCGAGGTCGCGGCCTATGCGGCGGGCGCCGGGCGCACGCAGATCATGGCCGTGGCCGACCAGCCGCTGAGCGCCGGGCAGGCGCAGCGCCTGCGCAACGGCATGAAGAAGGCGGGGGCGACCCTCCTCGATATCGTGACGGACCCGTCTTCGCCGGCCGGCAGGAAGAGCCTTGCCGGGCTGGGCGATGTGCAGGCGGTGCTGCTCATCGGCGCCAATGCGCCGAAGGTCATCGCGCCCATCCTGCGCCAGGGCGGCGCGATGCCGGCCGATGTGCCCTTCCTCGGCACCGGCGCCTGGCCGGCCGCAAGCTATGCGGAGCCCGCGCTGGAGGGCTCGCTGCTCGCGCTTGTCGATCAATCGTCGCTGAAGCGCATCTCCACCCGCTTACAGGCCGCTTACGGGCGGCCGCTTTCGCTCGAGGCCGCCTATGCCTTCGATGCCGTCGCCGTGGCGGCCGGCATCGTGCGCGCGAAGGGGGAAGAGGCCCTGACCGCCGACGCCTTGCACGCCGCTTCCGGCTTCGCAGGCGCCACCGGCGTCTTCCGTTTCGACGCCGAGGGCCGCGCCGAGCGCCGCTTCGCCATCTACCAGTTGAAGCGCGGCAAGCCGGTTCTGCTGGACGCCGCGCCGACGGGGTTCTGAGCGTCCGGATACAGCGTCGCTTCCCGGCAGGGCAGGGCGGTTGAGCGGCTCAGGCTGCGCCGGGTCCGGTCTCGCGCCCGAACGACAGCAGTTCGCGCGTATAGGCCTGGGCGGGGGATCGGATCACCGTCTGGGTTCTGCCGAACTCGACGACATCGCCGCGTCGCATGACGAGGAGGGTGTCGGAAATATGCGCGACGACCTTCAGGTTGTGGGTGACGAAGAGCATTGAAAGGCCGCGGCTCGCCTTGAGGTCGGAGAGCAGATTGAGGATCTGCGCCTGAACGGAGACGTCGAGCGCCGAGGTCGGCTCGTCGAGGATGAGGAGGCCGGGTTGCAGCGCCAGGGCCCGGGCAATGGCGACGCGCTGCGCCTGGCCGCCCGACAGTTCGCGGGCGCGCCTTGCGAGGAAGTCGGCCGGCAGGCCGCAGTCGGAGAGAAGGCTCGCGATCGTCTCGCGCATGGCGGGGCCTTGCCGCCGGCCTGCCGCCAGCATGGGCTCCGCCAGGATCTCCTCGATGGTCAGCCGCGGGCTGAGCGACAGGAAGGGGTTTTGCGAGACGACGCCGATCTTCTGGCGCGCCAGACGGAGTGCATCGCCCTTCAGCGCCAGCCAGTCCTGCCCGTCGAGATGGATGGCGCCGCTTTCGACCGGCAGAAGCCGGAGGATGGCGCGCAGCAGGCTCGTCTTGCCGGAGCCGCTTTCCCCGACGATGCCGAGCGTCTCGCCCTTTTCGAGGCGGAAGCTCGCGCCGTTGACGGCGGGTTTCGGGCGCGCGGCGAAGAGGCCGGCGCGGTAGCGGATGACAAGCCTGTCGATGTCGAGCATCGCAACCGACGTCATGCCGCGTCCTCCGGCAGATGGCAGAGCCAGCGATGGGTGCCGCGGCCGCGCTGCGGCGGCGCTGTCGCCGAACAGACGGCCATGGCCTGCGGACAGCGCGGGGCAAAGGCGCAGCCGGTGATGACCGAGCGGGGCGACGGGATGGAGCCGTCGATGGCGGCGAGGTGCGCGCCGTGCGGCGCGGCGTCGGGCAGAGCCGAAAGCAGGGCGCGCGTATAGGGGTGGCCGGGGCTTTCGAGCACCGCGCCGACCGGCCCCGTCTCGACGGAGCGCCCGGCATAGAGCACCGTGGCCCGGTCGCAGGCCTCGGCGATCACGTCCATGTCGTGGGTGATCATCAGCACGGTGAGGCCGCGTTCCGTGACGAGCCGGCGCAGCAGCGCCAGCACCTGCGCGCCGACGGAAACGTCGAGCGCCGTGGTCGGCTCGTCGGCGATCAGGAAATCGGCGCCGGTCGCCAGCGCCTGCGCGATGACGACGCGCTGCTGCATGCCGCCCGACAGTTGGTGCGGATAGCTCTTCAGCACCTTTTCCGGGTCGGGAAGGCCCGTCGCGGCAAGCAGGGCCGCGGCCTCGGCGCGGCGGGCGGGCCGCGGCATGTCGCGATGAGCGCGGATCACGTCGTCGAGCTGGCGGGCGATGGTGAGCACCGGATTGAGCGCTGCGGCCGGGTCCTGCGAGATGAGGCCGATCCGCCGGCCGCGCAGGCGCGCCGCATGGTCGCGCAGGTCCTCGCCGTCGAAGTGGAAGCGGTCGGCAAGGATGCGCGCGCCCTTCGGCACGAGGCCGAGCGCCGCCATGCCGGTCATGGTCTTGCCGCAGCCGGATTCGCCGATCACGCCATGGATCTCGCCGCGCTCGATCTCGAGATCGACCGAGCGCACGGCATGGACGTCGCCTTCGGGCGTCGGAATGCTGACGGAGAGGTTGCGGACGTCAAGCAGGGGCACGGGCGGCACCTCCCTCGCGCTCGCGCAGCGCGTCGCCGAGCACGCTGAAGGCCAGCGCGATGATGAAGATGGTCATGCCGGGCATGGCCGAATACCACCAGCGCGCCGGGAAGAACTTGCGGCCGGCATCGACCATCTGGCCCCAGTCGGCGATCGGCGGCAGCACGCCGAGGCCGAGGAAGGAGAGGGCGGCGGCCGTCAGCAGCGCCGGCCCGACGTCGAGCGCGGCCTGGACGGTCAGCGGGCGGCCCGTCGCCGGCAGGATGTGGCGGACGATGATGCGCGGATGCGAGACGCCGGCAAGCCGCGCCGCCTCGACATAGGGCTGGCCGCGCAGCACCAGCACCTCGGCGCGGGCAAGGCGGGCATACCAGGGCCACCAGGTCACGGCGACGGCGATGACGCTGTTGAGGAA
>JBDHSZ010000096.1:0-13616 GCA_039812945.1 Shinella sp. | reverse complement strand
TGAGCGACGAGGACTGGGACGCCGTCCTCGAGGTGAACCTCACCGCCGTCTTCCGCCTGACGCGCGAGCTGACCCACCCGATGATGCGCCGCCGCTACGGCCGCATCGTCAACATCACCTCGGTCGTCGGCGTCACCGGCAATCCGGGCCAGGCGAACTATTGCGCCGCCAAGGCCGGCATGATCGGCTTCACCAAGTCGCTGGCGCAGGAGATCGCGACGCGCAACGTCACGGTCAATTGCGTGGCGCCCGGCTTCATCGAAAGCGCCATGACCGGCAAGCTGAACGACAAGCAGAAGGACGCGATCATGGGGGCGATCCCGATGAAGCGCATGGGCACCGGCGCGGAAGTCGCCTCCGCCGTCGCCTATCTCGCCTCCTCGGAAGCCGCCTACATGACGGGCCAGACGCTGCATGTGAACGGCGGCATGGCGATGATCTGAAGCGGGATTCGAATGGGCCCAAGCGCCCGGCGAAGCAGCATAAATTGCATGTTGACCGCTGGCGCGCCGGCCATTTTCGGACTTTGCGGCAGGCATAAACCGTGTTAATCGGGCCATGACTGCCAGCAGTCGACCGGCAAAAGCCTGAGCGATCGGGCGATACGCAACAGGATCGTCGATCCCGCATTGCCGGTTGAAGGGATTGCCGGGTGTGTTCTTGAGGCACATCGGGCGTGTCGAGTGTCCGGCGCCGTGACAGGCGCCGATCAAAAACAAGGGTCGAGGAATCCGACATGAGCGATATCGCAGAACGCGTAAAGAAAATTGTCATTGATCATCTGGGCGTCGACGCCGAAAAGGTCAGCGAAGGTGCAAGCTTCATCGATGATCTTGGCGCGGACTCGCTCGACACCGTCGAACTGGTCATGGCGTTCGAAGAGGAATTCGGCGTCGAGATCCCGGACGATGCCGCAGACTCGATCCTGACGGTCGGCGACGCCGTCAAGTTCATCGAGAAGGCCCAGGCCTGACCTGACTTCCGGCGGGCCGCCTCCGGGCGGCCCGTCCCGGTCTCCGCCCGGAGGCCGCACCTCCTTTGGAGCAAAGACATAGAATTCGATAGGGTGGATCACGGACGATGAGGCGTGTCGTTATCACGGGTACCGGCATGGTATCCCCGCTTGGCTGTGGCACCGAAATAAGCTGGAGCCGGCTCCTGGAGGGCCGCAGCGGCGCGGCCAGGGTAACCACCTTCGAGGTCGAGGACCTTCCCGCGAAGATCGCCTGCTCCATTCCGCGCGGCGACGGCACCGACGGCACCTACAATGCCGACCAGTGGATGGAGCCGAAGGAACAGCGCAAGGTCGATCCCTTCATCGTCTATGCGATGGCCGCCGCCGACATGGCGCTGGCCGATGCCGGCTGGCATCCCAGGACCGACGCGGACCAGATCGCGACCGGCGTGCTCATCGGCTCCGGCATCGGCGGCCTCGAGGGCATCGTCGAGGGCGGCTATACGCTGCGCGACAAGGGCCCCCGCCGCGTCTCGCCCTTCTTCATTCCCGGCCGCCTGATCAACCTCGCCTCCGGCCAGGTTTCCATCAAGCACAAGCTGCGCGGCCCGAACCATTCCGTCGTCACGGCCTGCTCGACCGGCGCGCACGCCATCGGCGACGCCAGCCGCCTGATCGCGCTCGGCGATGCCGACGTCATGGTGGCCGGCGGCGCCGAATCGCCGATCTGCCGCATCGCGCTCGCCGGCTTTGCCGCCTGCAAGGCGCTGTCGACCGAGCGCAACGACGACCCGACCGCCGCCTCGCGCCCCTATGACCGCGACCGCGACGGCTTCGTCATGGGCGAGGGCGCCGGCATCGTCATCCTGGAAGAGCTGGAGCACGCGAAGGCCCGCGGCGCGAAGATCTATGCCGAAGTCGTCGGCTACGGCCTTTCCGGCGACGCCTATCACATCACCGCCCCGTCGGAAGACGGCGACGGCGCGTTCCGCTGCATGACCATGGCGCTGAAGCGCGCCGGCATTCCGGCGAGCGAAGTCGACTATATCAACGCGCACGGCACCTCCACCATGGCCGACACGATCGAGCTCGGCGCGGTCGAGCGCCTCGTCGGCGACGCGGCCTCCCGGGTCTCCATGTCGTCCACCAAGTCGGCGATCGGCCATCTGCTCGGCGCGGCCGGCGCGGTGGAGGCGATCTTCGCGACGCTGGCGATCCGCGACAACATCGCACCGCCGACGCTGAACCTCGACAATCCCGACGTCGAGACGGCGATCGACCTGGTGCCGCACAAGGCCCGCAAGCGCGAGATCAACGTGGCGCTGTCCAATTCGTTCGGCTTCGGCGGAACGAACGCCTCGCTGGTCCTCAAGCGCTACGACGCCTGATTTCGCGCCGCCGGCACCTTCTTCCCAAGGGGAGAAGGCGATGGAGGCGGATGCCGGTTTCCCCTTCTCCCCTTGGGGAGAAGGTGGCCCGAAGGGTCGGATGAGGGGGCTCGGCCTATCGACATATGAAGCGGTTGATCCCGCTTTTGCCGTATTGCTCTGCTGAACACAGCGGGCAATACCAGAACCCATGAGGACAGTCCGTGAGCGACACGAACGATTCCGGCGAGACGCAATTCGGCCGCGGCGAGGCATCCGGCCAGCCGCGCATCATCCCCAAATCCGCCAAGGAGGCGCTGCGCCCCGAACAGGTGCCCGAGCCGCCGAGCCGTCGCCGCTCGCGCAAGGCGCGCAGCCAGATCGTCATCTTCCTGAACTTCGTCATGACCGTGGTCGTCTTCGCGTCCATCATCGGCATCGCCATCTTCTATTACGGCGTGAAGACCTACGAGGAGCAGGGGCCGCTGACGGCCAACACGAACTTCATCGTGCGCAACGGCGCCGGCTCGAACGAGATCGCCGCCAATCTGGAGCGCAACAACATTATCACCGACAGCCGCGTCTTCCGCGTGCTCTCGCGCATCTATCTCGATGGCGAGACGCTGAAGGCCGGCGAATACGAGATCAAGGCCGGCGCCACCATGCGCGAGATCGTCGAATTGCTGAAATCCGGCAAGTCGATCCTCTACAGCGTCTCCGTGCCGGAGGGCCTGACGGTCAAGCAGGTGTTCAAGCGCCTCGCCGACGATCCGGTCCTTGAAGGCGACCTGCCGCAGGAACTGCCGGGCGAGGGCTCGCTGATGCCCGATACCTACAAGTTCTCGCGCGGCACCAAGCGCGCCGATATCCTGCACCAGATGCTCGACGCGCAGAAGACGCTGATCGACCAGATATGGGAGCGCCGCGACAGCGACCTGCCGGTCGCAACGCGCGAGGAACTCGTCACGCTCGCCTCCATCGTCGAGAAGGAGACGGGCCGGGCGGACGAGCGGCCGCGCGTCGCCTCGGTCTTCCTCAACCGGCTCGAGAAGGGCATGCGCCTGCAATCCGACCCGACGATCATCTACGGCATCTTCGGCGGCGAGGGCAAGCCGGCCGACCGGCCGATCTACCAGTCGGACCTGGAGAAGCAGACGCCGTTCAACACCTATGTCATCAAGGGCCTGCCGCCGACGCCGATCGCCAATCCGGGCCGCGCGGCGCTGGAGGCGGTCGCCAACCCGTCGCGCACCGCGGACCTCTATTTCGTCGCCGACGGCACGGGCGGCCACGTCTTCGCCGAGACGCTGGACGAGCACAACCAGAATGTCCGCCGCTGGCGCAAGCTGGAAGCGGAGAAGGCCGCGGAAGCCGCCAAGGAAACGAAAGCCAGCACCGCCCAGTGACCGGGAGCGGCAAGATCCGAGAACGGCCCCGGCGCTCCCGTCCGGGGCCGTTTCGTTTCGGGACGTCACCTTTGATGTGGATCGCCGGCCGTTCCATGCGCTTGCCGGTTTCCAACCCCGTGAAACTGCTTCACCTTGGCGGGGAGGATGGTGCGCCTGCCGCGCGCATCCGGTTGCCCGGAGGCTGACATGACATTGCAATCGATGACCGGTTTTTCGCGGGTCGAGGGAACGACCGGGCGCACGCGCTGGGCATGGGAGCTGCGTTCGGTCAACGGCAAGGGGCTCGACCTGCGCCTGCGCCTGCCGCCCGGCTTCGAGGCGCTGGAAACGGACGTGCGCCGCCTTGCCGGCGAGGCCTTTTCGCGCGGCAACCTGCAGGTCGGCCTTGCGACCAGCGTCAGCGAGCCGCAGATCGAGGCCGTCGTCAACCAGGGCGCGCTCGACGCCGTGCTGGCGCTGCGCGACCAGCTCTCCGGCATCGTCGATCCCGCGCCGGTCAAGCTCGACACGCTGCTTTCCGTGCGCGGCATCGTCGATTTCCGCGAGGCGGAGGAGAGCGAGGCCGAGCGCGCGGCGCGCGATAACGATATCCGCGCCGGCTTCGCCGAGGCCGTCCGCTGTCTTGCCGACATGCGCCGCAAGGAGGGCGCGGCGCTCGCCGGGGTGCTGCTCGGCCAGGTCGCGCGCATCGAGGCGCTGGTGGCGGCGGTCGAGGCCGACCCCTCGCGCTCCGTCGCGGCGGTCGCCGAGCGGCTGGCGGGGCAGGTGGCGGCGCTGATGCAGGGCGCGAGCGCGCTCGACCGCGACCGGCTGCACCAGGAGGCGGCGCTCATCGCCACCAGGGCGGACCTGCGCGAGGAGATCGACCGGCTGACGGCGCATGTGGCGGCGGCGCGCGAGCTCATCGCCGGCGGCGGGCCGATCGGCCGCAAGCTGGATTTTCTCGCACAGGAATTTAACCGGGAATCGAATACCATCTGTTCCAAGTCGAACGCCGCTGCTGTAACGGCTGCAGGCATCGAACTGAAGGTCGTCATCGACCAGTTCCGCGAACAGGTCCAGAATTTGGAGTAGGCCATGGCCGAGCCGTCGAAACAGATCCATATCGAGCGCCGCGGGCTGATGCTCGTCATTTCCTCGCCCTCCGGCGCCGGCAAGTCGACCATCGCCCGCAACCTGCTGGAGGCCGATCCCGGCCTCAGCCTCTCCGTCAGCGTGACGACGCGCCCGCGCCGCGCCAGCGAGATCGCCGGCCGGCACTATCACTTCATCAACCAGAAGGAATTCGAGCGCCTGCGCGACGGCGACGCGCTGCTCGAATGGGCCGAGGTGCACGGCAATTTCTACGGCACGCCGCGCGAGCCGGTGGAGGAGGCGATGTCCGGCGGGCGCGACATGCTGTTCGACATCGACTGGCAGGGCGCCCAGCAGCTTCAGGAGAAGATGCCGGCCGACGTCGTCTCCATCTTCATCCTGCCGCCCTCGATGACCGAGCTGCAATCGCGCCTGCACCGCCGCGCCGAGGACACCGAGGAGGTCATCCAGACCCGCCTCGCCAATTCCCGCGCCGAGATCGAGCACTGGCGCGAATACGACTACGTCATCCTCAACGACGACCTCTCCGTCGCCTTCGACGCGGTGCAGAGCATCGTCAAGGCCGAACGCCTGCGGCGCGACCGGCGGCATGGGCTGTTCGAGTTCGTGACGGGACTGGTGACGGAGAAGCCGGTTCTATAAGGACGGCGCCTGCGGCACCCCCCTCTGGCCTGCCGGCCATCTCCCCCTCAAGGGGGGAGATTGGATGGAGCAGCGTTTCGCCCCTCCTTGACGATTCTGTTTGAGCGAAGTTCCCACCTCTTGCCGATCTCCCCCCTTGAGGGGGAGATGCCCGGAAGGGCAGAGGGGGGGTAGCCACGGTGGCGGCGCTTAAAGCGCGTTCGCCAGCCGCACGAACTCCTCCACGCTCAGCGTCTCCGCCCGCCGCTGCGGATCGATCTCAGCCTTTGCCAGCAAGGCCTCGCCGCCGAGCGACTTGACGCTCTGGCGCAGCATCTTCCGTCGCTGCCCGAAGGCCGCATGGGTGACGCGCTCCAGCGCGGCGACATCGCAGGGCAGCGGGCTGGCAACCGGCTCCAGATGCACCACGGACGATGTCACCTTCGGCGGCGGCGTGAAGGCCTGCGGCGGCACGTCGAAGGCCATGCGGGCGTCCGTGCGCCAGCCGCAGAGCACGCCGAGCCGGCCATAGTGGTCGTCGTTCTCTCCGGCGACGATGCGCAGGCCCACCTCGCGCTGGAACATCAGCGTCAGCGAATCCCAGAAGGGCGGCCAGGCCTTCGGCAGCAGCCAGTTGACGAGAAGCTGCGTGCCGACATTGTAGGGCAGGTTGGCGATGACGCGGACCTTTTCGCCGGGGGCGAGCGCCTCGAAATCCACTTTCAGCGCATCGCCCTCGATGACGGTCAGCCGGCCGGGATAGTGCTCGGAAATCTCCGCCAGCGCCGGCAGGCAGCGCGCGTCGCGCTCGATGGCGATCACATGCTTCGCGCCGAGCGCCAGGATGGCCCGCGTCAGGCCGCCGGGGCCGGGACCGACCTCGATCACCGTATGGTCCTCGATGGGGCCGGCGGTGCGGGCGATCTTCTGGGTGAGGTTGAGATCGAGCAGAAAATTCTGGCCGAGCGCCTTCCTCGCATCCAGCCCGTGTCGCTGAATGACGTCGCGAAGCGGCGGAAGTCCGTCGAGCGCGGCCATCAGCGAACCTCCCGCCGCGCAAGGTCATGGGCGAGCCGCAGGGCGGCGAGCAGGCTGTCCGGCCTGGCGACGCCCTTGCCGGCCAGCGCGAAGGCCGTGCCGTGGTCCGGCGAGGTGCGGATGAAGGGCAGGCCCAGCGTGGCATTGACGGATGTGTCGAAGCCGAGCGCCTTGGCCGGGATCAGCGCCTGGTCGTGATACATGCAGAGCGCCACGTCATAGGTCGCGCGGGCGGCGTCATGGAACATCGTGTCGGCCGGCAGCGGGCCGACGGCGTCGATGCCCGCCGCCTTCAGCCGCTCGACGGCGGGGCGCACCACGGCGTCGTCCTCCAGCCCCAGCGCGCCGCCTTCGCCGGCATGCGGGTTGAGGCCGGCAAGGGCGAGGCGGGGCCGGGCGATGCCGAAGCGCAGGCGCAGGTCCCGCTCGGTGATCGCGGCGGTCTCGAAAATTAGCTCCTCCGTCAGCGCGGCCGGAACGTCCTTCAGCGGGATATGGATCGTGACGGGTACGGCGCGCAGTTTCGGCCCGGCCAGCAGCATGACGGGCAGGCAGGTCTGTCCTGTCGCCCTGGCCGCGAGGTCGGCGAGGAATTCCGTATGGCCGGGAAAGGCGAAGCCGGCATCGTAGAGCACGGCCTTGGCGATCGGGTTCGTCACGACGGCGGCGGTGCGGCCGGCCATGGTCAGGGCGACGGCCGTCTCGATCGCCCCGGTGACGGCGCCCGCATTGCGCGGGTCGGGCGTTCCGGCGACGACCGGAGCGGCGCAATCCGCGGCAAGGACCGGAACGGCCTCGGCGAAGACGGCGCCTGCCGTCTCCGGCTCGGCCGCGGCGGTGGCGACGGGCAGGCCGAGCATGGCCGCGCGCTCGCGCAGGACATGCGCATCGCCGATGAACAGGAAGGAGGGGAGGGACAGCGCCGCGCGGGCCGACCAGAGGGCCAGCGCGAGGTCAGGCCCTATCCCGGCCGGATCGCCCATGGTGAGCGCCAGCGGCGGATCGTTCGTCGTCGTCATGAGGCCCCCGCCGCTTGGAGAAGACGCGCCCCGCGGACGGGGCGCCGAAGGTCAGCGTTCGGTGATCGTCGCCTTCTTGCGAAGCTCGGCGACGTATTTCTTGCTGTTGGCGTCTTCCTCGCCACCCTTCGCCTTGGCAAGGTCCTCGGCGCGGAAGACCATTTCGGCGGCGACGTCGTCGTTCACTTCGCGCTGCTTGCAGATCGCCAGATATTCGACGCCGCGCTCGGTGACGCGCGTGCCCGTCGTCTGGCCCTTGGCCTTCTCGACCAGCGGCTTCCAGTCCTCGGGCATTTCCGGGGCGAGGACGCGGCCGAGATCGCGGATCGACACGTCATGCATCGTCGCGGCGAAGCTCTTGGCCTGCTCGCAGCCGGGGAACTTCGAGCGCGAGGCTTCCGCCTCCGCCTTGCGCTTGCCGAGGATGGCGTTGCGGCGCTTTTCCGGCACGACGAAGATCACCTGCTTGAGGAAATATTCCGTCGTCTCCGGCTTCTTGCCGCCGTTCTCCTGCATGCGCTCGATGAGGCTCTTGCCGCTGCCGCGGCCGAAGCGGGCGTTGACCACGCGCGGCCAGCTCATCTGCAGGGCGATGAACTGCTTGAAATGTTCCGGGCCGACGCCGGCCTGGTTCAGCACCTTGCCGAGCTGCTCGGCGGACATCTTGTTGGAGGAGGCGAAGCGCGCATAGGCGGCGTCGACCTCGCTCGTGCTGACGGAGGCGCGGATGCGAAGGATCTCCTCGCGCTTCAGCGCATCCTCGATGAGCTGCTCGCGCGCGACGCTGCGCAGGTTGCCCTTGGCGCGCTGGAGGCGCAGGAAGTTGACGCGGCGCTCCAGGTCGCCGCTGGTGATCGGCGTGTTGTTGACGACCGCGACGACCGAGCTTGCAGCCGCTGCGGCGGTGCCTGCCGGCACGGTGATCGTCACCGCCGCCGCCAGCGCGACGCCCATCATCATGGCGCGCATCACAGATTGTCTGCCCATCATGCCAGTCCCTCTTTCAAAACCCGTTCGCGCCTGCCGCGCGGAGGCGGAGGCGATGCCCGATGTGCATAATACATGCGGCCAAACGATGACAAGCCTGCGGAAGACGATCAGTTCCCGCCGATCGTGATGTCGCCGATGGTGCGGAACATCAGGCGCGCCATGATGGACCAGTCGTTCGCGGCGGTGTTCAGCTTGTCGCGCGTCTGCTCGTAGGAGAGCGAGAAGACCGTGTCCTTGTCGTCATAGGTGATGCCCATGCCGTTGCGCGAGACGATCTGGTTGCCGATATCGTAGCTGAGCGAGCCGAAGACGGTCCAGTAGTCGCGGAAGCGGAAGCTCGCCGTGGTCTGGATCTCGCTTGCGGTGTTGGCCGCCCCGTAGAGCGGCTGGGCGCCGATGCGGGTATAGGTCAGGGTCGTCGCGAAACGGTCGTTGCTGTAGCCGAGCGAGGCGTCGGAGCGGCGCAGCGAGAAATCGTCCTTGTCGAGCCGCAGGCTGGTCGAAAGGGCAAGGCCGATCGGCAGGTCGATGCCGGCCATGCCGACATAGTCGGACGTATCGGTTTCAAGCCCCGAATCGGCGCCGGCATTGACGAGGTCGGCCGTCGCGAAGGAGTTCACGCCGCCGAGGTGATAGGACTGGCCGACGATGCTGCGCAGACGCACGCCGTTGCCGAAGGTGCCGGTATAGCGCAGGCCCACATTGGCGCGCGAGCCGCCCTCGATCCGGTCGAAGCCGGAGAACTTGTCGCGCTCGAACAGGTTGGTCGCGTCGAAGACGAAGCTCTGCGCGTCCTCGTTCGGCAGCCGGCCGGCAAGGTCCTCGTCCGGGCGCAGATAGATCTGCGCCATCGGCTCGAAGACATGCGTGCTGTTGTCCAGCGTCGCGAGGATGGGATAGCGGGCCTCGAGGCCGGCGGTCAGCATGCCGCGGGTCGCGCTGCCGGCGGTCTCGTACGAGCCGCCGTAGCCGACCGGCTGGCGCATGTCGAGGCGATGCGCGTCGCCGCGCGCCGCCAGCAGGGGCGTCAGGACGAGGCCGCCCGGAACGACGAACTGGCGCTTCCATTCCATCTCGCTCGACAGGCGCGTCATGCCGCCTTCGAGGCCGCGGAAGCGGGTGACGCCGGCGCCTCTCCTGACGGTGTCGGAAAGGTCTCGGTCGATATTGGTGATGTTCGTCGTGATGCTCAGCTCGCCGCCCAGCACCGGCTGCGGCACGATATATTCGTGGTCGAGCACCTGGGCAATGGCCTGCCGGCGCTCGGCGACGTCGTTCGGATCGGCATCCTGCACGTCGAAATAGAAGGCGCGCAGGTCGAAGATGTTGCGGTCGCCGAGGCCTGTCAGGTAGCCCTGGTTGACATAGGTGTCGGCGTCGAAGCCGCGCACCTCGTAGGTCCGCGAGAAGTTGTTGTCGTTCTGCAGCATGACGTTCCAGCCGAACGTCCAGCGCGGATTGATCCGGAAGGCGCCGGTCGAGCCGACCATGCCGCGAACGCCGTCGCGCCGGTCGCTCGTGCCGAGGTCGAAGTCCTCGGGGCGCATCTGCTTGATGCCGGCGGCGTGCAGCGTCACGGTTCCGCTGTGGAAGCGCTTGCGGAATTCCGCTTCCATCAGGAAGCCCTGGTTGGTCAGCGCCGTCGGGAAGAGCGTCGCGTCCATGTCGGGCGCGATGACGATGTAATAGGGCGCCGTCGCGCCGAAGCCGAGCTTCTGCGCATAGCGGAACTGCGGGAAGAGGAAGCCGGTCTTGCGCTTCACCGTATGGTCGGGAACCTCCAGCACCGGGATATAGGCGACCGGACGGCCGAACATCTCGAAGCGGGCATGTTCGAGGCGGAGCGTCTTGGTGCGGCCGTTCTGCACCACGCGCTCGGCCTTGACCTCCCAGACGCCGCGATGGCTCGGATTGACGGCGCAGGGCGTGCAGGCGGTATAGACGGCGTGGTTGAGGATCATCTCCTCGCCGTTGACGCGCTCGCCGGAGGTCGCGGCCAGCTTCGTCAGGTCGGTCGTCTCGATGCGCAGCGCATTGAGGAAGCCGTTGGCGAAGTCGTCCGACATCTCCATCTCGTCGCCGTAGATGCGGTTGCCGGTCGGCTCGATGAGCTCGATATTGCCGCGCGCCTTCAGCCGGCCCGTCTTCTGGTCATAGGTGACCTCGCGGGCGACGAGCTTGTAGCCGCCGTAATTGATCTGCACCGCGCCGCGGGCGACGACCGTCTCGTTGTCGTTGTTGTAGACGAGCTCGTTGGCCGCGAGCAGCATCTTGCTGTCCTCGGGGATATCGGGCTGCAGCGACTCGACGCGGGAGGACTGGGCATATGCGGGAAGGGCCGGAGCGGACACGAGGGCGCACGTCGCCGCACCTGCAAGCAGGGCGGCTTTCAACCACCAATTCTTTTTGCGGTCGCCTGCCGCCACTAGCCGTCCTCCTGATGCAGAAGAATCGTCGCACCCAAGGACATTGCGACGACCACTGGGAGCCAGGCCGCAACGAACGGAGGAACAACACCGCTGCTTCCGAATGCCTTCACAAGCACGGTGACGACATAAAGCATGAAGCCCGAAAGGATTCCACCCAGAATCACCGCACGCGATTGATTAAACCGACTGAATTTCAACGATACACAGGCCGCGATCAGCGTCATCGCAACCAGGAGCAGCGGCAGCGACAGGAGCGAATGGAACTGCGTTTCCATCGCATTGGTCGGAAAACCGAAGGATTTCGCCGCCTCTATTTTTCGTCCGAGATCGAAAAAGGCAATGGTTTCAGGCTTTTCGAGGCTCTCCTGGACGAATTCCCGTTTCAGGTTGGTACGAAGCTGTACCTCATCGAGACGAACGGGCAGTTCGCCGCGCCGCGTCTCGCGCACATTCTTAAGAAGCCAGTAACCATCTTCCAAGGTGGCCGAGTCGGCGTCCTGCCTGAGCACGATGTTGCTGTCGGAATCGAAGTGCAGAACGGAGACGTTGACGAGCCGCGACCCGTTGTCGAGGACGGCCTTGGCGCCGATGATCGCCTCGTCCTTGCCGTAGATCTGGCGGATCCACGGAACCGCGTTCTCCGCCCGGGCGGGGTTCGTCGCGCCCCAGGAGGTCTCGAATTCCTGCGCCGTCTTGCTGCCCCAGGCGGCGAGCGGATTGAGCGTCAGCACGGCGAAGATGCCGAACAGGAAGGCGCCGACGACGAAGGGGCGCAGGAACTGCCAGGCGGAAATGCCGGCCGCGCGCGTCACCACCAGCTCGTAGCGCCGGTTGAGCGAGATGAGCGCGGCCATGCCGGCGAAGAGCGCGACGAAGGGCACGGTCTGCATCAGGATCATCGGGATGCGCAGCGCCGTGACGAGGAGGCCGGTCGAGAGCGTATAGCCCGGCAGCGCCCCGACGCGATTGGACATCTCGGAGAAGTCGATGATGAAGATCAGCGCGAAGATGCCGAGCAGGAACCAGATCGTCGTGACGATGTAGCGGCGGAAGAAATAGAGGCCGAGCGTGCGGATCATGGCTTGCCGCTCCCGCCGGCGGAGGCCGAGCCCGTCTTCATGAAGCGCGCAAGCAGCCTGTCGCGCTGCTCCTTGAGCCGGTCGCCCAGCGTCGCGGGGATGTCGAGGCTCTTGTTGCGCGCGAGATAGCGGATGGCGAGCGCGGCGGTGACGAGGGGGATGAGATACATGATCGGTATGAAATAGGCCGATTCCTCGGCATTGTTGGACGCATAGAAGCTCGCCCAGCGCACGAAGAGCGCGGTCAGCAGCGCGGTGATCATCGGATGCATGCGCGCCTCGCGGTGCGAGCGGGCGTCGCCGCTGACGACGAGCGCGATCAGGCCGAAGACCATCGGGAACAGCCATTCGCTGAAGCGGCGGTGCAGTTCGGCGCTGAAGCTTTCCGGATTGCTCTTGTAATAGGGATCCTCGGGATCCGGGTTGAACAGATAGGGCAGGTCGCGGTCCTTGGCGCGGATGTTCGAGCCGCCGGTGCTCTGGGTGAGGTCGGCGAGGTCGAAGGCGTAGGAATCGAACTTGATGATCGAGACGTTGCCGTCCGGCAGCTTGCGGTGCACCTCGCCGTCCTTCATCACCAGCGCCGAGGATTTTTCGTCCACCGCGCCCTCGCGGGCGTAATAGACCATCTCGAAGCGCGGGTCGCGGTTGTCGGCGACGAACAGGCCGTGCAGCACGCCGCCGCCGCGCCGCTCCGCCACCTGGACATAGAGGCCGTCCGCGACCTTGCGGAACGTATTCTCCTGCACGACGGAGGAGAGCATGTCGGCATGGGCCGTGGCGATCATCCGGCGCACTTCCATGCGCGAATAGGGCTCGACGAAATTGTCGACGGCGAAGGAGACGAGGCTCATCGCCGCGGCGAGGATCATGATCGGCCGGATGATGGTGGTGCGCGAGCTGCCCGCCGCGTTCAGCACCGTCAGCTCCGAATCGGTGTTCATGACGGTCAGCGTCTGCGACACGCCGATGACGAGCGCGAAGGGCAGGATGATCGGAATGACCGAGGGCAGGATCAGCGTCGCCAGCTTCAGGAAGGCGAAGATCGACTGGCCGCTGTCGGTGACGAGGTTGATCGAGGTCAGCGCCTGCGTGACCCAGACGATGCCGAGCAGCGGCAGGAGCGTGGCGACGAACATGAGCGACGCCCGCCGCAGGATATAGCGCTCGATCAGTTTCATCTTTCAGTCCGCACGTCCGACAAGCGGTTCCGGTCCACGCCCACGGCGTCCGTCAACGGAACTGCAAATGGGCATATAAGCTTTCTTGAGGCTGACGCCATAGTGAAGAGTGTCCGCCCGGATGGAAAATTTCTGGCGAACAAGCATGCTTAACACTCTCTAAACAAGCCGCCGCATCTTGCCAAGCGCCGCAAAAGCGACAAGGAATTGATGCGATTGGCGCCGTTCCGGCAGAAGCGCAAGGCGCTTTTGCACGCGGAACGGTAGAAATGAAGGACGGAGCGTTTTCGCGATTCGCGCAACGCTCCGGCGGCCCGTGCGGCTGAATAAGGGGCCGCAAGGCCATATCGGAGTGAATCATGGCTTTCAAATTCGACATCGGTTTCGCAAAGACGGCACGCGGGGCGGGCGACCTCGCGATCCTTCTCCAGGT